>DAIOET010000072.1:10709-14639 GCA_036746135.1 Cupriavidus sp. | reverse complement strand
GGCAGTCCTGCGTGAAGCGCCAGTAGACGACGGCCATGATCAGCATCAGCACGCCGGGCACGATCAACGCCACACGCCATCCCATTGCATGGTCGACGCCCAGGAACAGCACGGCTGCCAGCAGTAGCGGCATCGCGCCTTGCGCGGCACCGCCGCCGGCGTTGCCCCAGCCAGCGGACGCTGCATTGGCCGTGCCCACCACGTTCGGCGCGAACATCACCGAGGTGTGGTACTGCGTGATGACGAAGCTGGCGCCGACCGCACCAATCAGCAGGCGGAAGAACAGGAACGTTTCGTAGTTCTGGGCAAACGCCACGCCGATCACGGGGATGGCGCCAACGGCCAGCAGGCCCGTATAGGTCTTGCGCGGACCAAAGCGGTCGCACATCGGGCCGATGATCAGGCGCACGATGATGGTGACCGCCACGGCGGCGATATTGATATTGGCAATCTGGCCCGGGGTCAGCCCGAATTCGCCTTTCAGCACCGGCATCAGCGGCGCGCACGCAAACCACGCGAAAAAGCAGACGAAGAATGCCATCCAGGTCAGGTGGAAGGCGCGCATCTGCGGGGTCTTGAGACTCAGCAGGTCGATCCGGGTGGCTTTGCCGTTCATCCTTGGGCTCCAAAAACAAATGGCGTCCCGAGAGCCTGGCGCTGATGGGCCAGTTCTGGGGACGCCGTTGTCCTGACGACTGCTACCTACGGATAGCAACCGTGCTGTGTGGGGTGGGCGGATCGCCGTTGACCGGCCCGCTCTCTATATCGCAAGCGGTGTGCCAGCCCCGTCAGGTACCGTTTTCGAAGCTTTTGCCCAGGGAGATCGGCAATAAAGTGCCGATATGTGCATGTTTATGCATCATGGTGCAGCGCCAGACTTGGGCGTTCGCACGGCTATGGTGCAGTGCAATGTCCGGCAGCGGTGCGCGGAGGTGCGTCGAGGCGCGGCGTTCAGTCCGTGCCGTCGGCCGTCGGCAGTAGGGAAATGAGCTGCATGTCGGAGGGGGAAACCAGCTGGCCGGCCTCATCAACCAGGGCCGAACGCACCCGAAGTCCGCTGAGCTTGGAGCGGATCTCGGCCGGCCCTACGCCGTCAGGTTTCATATGCGCGTCGCCCCATTGCATCAGGCCGATGATCACCGGCAGCAACTCCACCGCCGCGCGCGTGGGGCGGTAGGCGGAACGTTCGCGCTCGCCAGGCTCCTTGTAGCTGACCTTACGCAGCAGTCCGGCTTCGGTCAGCGTCTTGAGCCGTGCAGACAGCACAGCGGGAGAGCATTGCAGACGCTCGACAAAATCGTCGAAGCGACTGACGCCCGAAAAAACGTCCCTCAAGATGAGAATCGTCCACTTTTCGCCGATCAACGAAAGCGTCGCGGCAATCGAACATTGCGCGAAGTCTGCGGGAGTGATCGGCGGCGGTGGCGTATTCATGGTTTGAGCATAGCACTCTAACTTCATTTGCAAAAGTCAGGGTATCAACTATAGTTCTGCCTACACAAAGTGAAGTCAGGGGTGGGGCATGAGTGGGGCGACAGGTAGTACCAGGGCTGAGGCCCGGATCGACGAAGAGCGCTGGACGGCGCGAGGCGGCAGGCAAGTGACCGTGCGCCTTGCCCATTCCGGGGACCGTGACGGGTTGCGAGCGTTTGTCGACAGCCTGTCGCGCGAGAGCCGCTACTACCGGTTCCTGACCGGCGGCCGCGTTGCGGACGAGATCATCCAGGGCTTTGTCGAGCATCGGCCGGGACGCGACGTGGCCGTGGTCGTGACCGCGCGCACCGAGGCTGGCGAGGAAGCCATCGTGGCCAATGCCGAGTACGTGGTGAATGCGGACGACATCGCGGAACTGGCTGTCGTGGTGGCCGATGATTGGCAAGGACAGGGACTTGGCCGCAGGCTGATCCAGCGGCTGCAGCAGGTAGCGCGCGCCGGCCAACTGCGAGGTATGCGCGGCGATGTCCTAAGCGAAAACCGCCGCATGCTGGCCATCATGCGCGATTGCGGATTCGCTACGCGCCGCAATCCCGAGGACAGCTATCTGCATGAAGTCACCCTGTCATTGGGTGAGGCCGTTCACCAGCAAGCCAGCAAACCGGGTACCGGGCACTGGCTGCCGCGCGACTGGTTTGCGGAGAACTGAAACTTAGCTTTTGCCCCGCGACGTTGCGGTACACCCGATGGATGCCGTGATGATGGCGGCGATGGCAACCCATTGAATCAGCGTGAGTTGCTCGTGCAGGAAGGCCAGACCGGCCAGCGCTCCCATCGCCGGTTCCAGGCTCAGCAGAATGCCAAAGGTCCGTCGTGGCAGCCGCTTCAGCGCCACCATTTCCAGCGAATACGGAATCGCGCTCGACATCAGTCCCACCGCAAGGCCGGACAGCAACAGGCTTGGACTGAAGATTTCGGTACCGGCATGCGCCAGCCCGAACGGCAGGGCCACCAGCGCCGCCGTGGTCATGCCCAGTGATGTGGCCTGGCCCCCATGCGCACTGCCGGCCATCTGGCCGAACACGATATACAGCGCCCAACCCACCCCGGCCGCGAGCGCAAAGCCAATCCCCACCGGGTCCAGACGCGTCGCGGCTTCGCCAAGCGGCAGCAGCAGTATCAGCCCGGCCACCGCGCAGGCAATCCACAGGAAGTCGATGGCGCGGCGCGACGACAGCACCGCCACGGTCAGGGGACCGGTGAATTCGATCGCAATCGCAAGGCCCAGCGGGATCGTGCGCAGCGACATATAGAACAGCAGGTTCGTCGCACCCAGGGCCGCACCGTACAGCGCGATGGCCCGGGCATGCGTGCCCGACAGCTTGAACCGCCAGGGTCGCCATACAGCAATCAGGATCAGCGCGGCAAAGCCTACGCGCAGTGCCACCGTACCTTGCGCGCCAATGGCACCGAACAGGCTTTTTGCAAACGACGTCCCGATGCACAGGGACGCCATCGACCCGATCAGGGCGGTGATGGCAAGCAGGGTGTCGCTCTGCTTGATGCGGGTAAGGGGCAATTCCTGATCCTGGCGCGGTGAACCCGTTGACGGGCGGTGCGGCATCATGCACCAACATCGGCCATCGAGCCATGCACAGATGCCGGTGCCGCGTGCTGTACAGTTGGCGCCGCCGTAGCCGCTGGCGGAGTCCGACCCGAGGCACTATGGTTGAAGGACCTCTTTTCCGGAGTCCATCATGGAAGCGAAGGCACCCCGTCGTCATGTCGTGATCACCGGAGCGGCCGGCGCCCTGGGCCGAGCCGTGGCCAGCCGCTTCGCCGCGGAAGGGGCCAGGCTGGCATTGATCGACCATAACCTGCAGCACCTCCAGAGCGTGTTCGCACACCCGGAACCCGACCACGGCGGCACGCTGCTGCATGCGGCCGACGTGACATCGGATACGGCGATGGCGCCCGTGGCGGCAGCCATCCTCGACGCATTTGGCACGGTCGACGTCCTGGTTCACGTTGCGGGTGGTTTCGAAATGGGCGAGCCAACGCATGCACTGAGCCGGGAGTCCTGGATGCGCATGATGGACCTGAACGCGTGGTCGTTCGTGGCCGTCTCCGGTCATTTCATTCCTGCGATGGTGTTCCAGCGGCGCGGCAAGGTGGTGGCCGTTTCCGCGCGGGGCGCCGCCAGTGGCGCGGCAGCGATGGGCGCCTATACCGCATCCAAGAGCGCGCTGCAGCGGTTGGTGGAAAGCCTGTCGCGCGAGGTGAGGGGTTCCGGCATCAACGTCAACAGTATTGCGCCGAGCATCCTCGATACGCCCGCCAATCGCACCGCCATGCCGGCCGCCGACCCGACGCAATGGGTGTCGACCGGCGCAGCGGCACGCGCGGTAGCCTTTCTGGCGTCCGACGCGGCCGATGCGATTCATGGGCAGCATATGGTGCTGGACGGATTGAGCTGACGCTGGGGCCAACTGCACG
>DAIOET010000072.1:0-10609 GCA_036746135.1 Cupriavidus sp. | reverse complement strand
GTCAGAACGGGATCGTCCCGGGTAAGGAACCTGACGAGGATGTTGGTATCGATGCCGATCATGCGAAGCTCCGCAGGTAACGCGCCCAGATGTCCGCATCGATGGTTTTTTCCATCTCTTCATCGGTCAGTGGCGGGCCAGACCGGCGACCCGCCAGGCAGCCCTTCAAATCCATGATCGAGTGCGTCTTGCCGGGGCCGATCGGTGGTAGCCCCAGGGAGATTGCTGGATCGGTGTCTGCGTTTGCCCCGTATGCTTTTGCCTCCGCCACCGCTTGCTGGATGTCCGACACATTCGGCGGCGGTCTGCGGCCGGCCAGGCAGCCCTTCAGATCCATGATCGAATGTGTTTGCCCGGAATCGGGCGTTAGCGCCTGCACGACGCCACCCCGATAGCCGTCAGCCCCAGCCCCGACATCGCTTGTTTCTGCTCTGTGCATCATTGTTTGACCCCTTCGATAGTTGGGATAGTTGGGTCAGACGCGAGTGCCGCGCCTGACCCAATCATTCTCGGTTGGGGTCAAGCAGAAAAAAATGGGACGTGTCTCAAAATGCGAGGCGAGCTGCCGCGCGAGCGGCTAGCGTTTTGCCAGCCTTGCCAGCGGTAGCGATTGCAGCCGTTCCAGGACGACGGTTTTCATCGCCGGCGGTGTGGGCAGGGTATCGAGCAGTGCGGGCCACAGTTCGCGCGCCATTGTCACCGCATCCTTTACCGCAGCCAAGGCGATCCGCTCGGCGATTCGTGCTTCCCTTGCGAAATCCCGATAGGTCTCCAGGGTCTGCTGGCGCTGCAGGGCATCGATGGCCACGTTCTGGCCGAACGCGGAGAAACCGGGCAACGCGGCCACGCTGACGATGTCGTACGCGGGCGAAAGCTCCGGCATCGTGCCATTGCGGTACAGGAACGAGAAGTTCTTGAGGTGGGCGTCGCTATTGCCCAGCAGAGTATGGACGGCCTGGCGCATAAAGAACTGCCGTACATCCTCGATACCGCGCACGCTCAATCGTTCCAGCAGGCGCACGATGGCCACATAGGCATCGTTGCCCGCGTATTTGCGTGCGGGCATGCGGGTCAGGATCTGGCACCCGTCTTCGGCGTGGACGCGGCCACCGGGTTCGCGATCGAAACGGTCGACTGCCAGGAAGCACAACTCCGCGCCCAGCGCGTCGGCCAGGCCCGGCACGTCGATGGCCGCCAGCGGCTGTGGCTTGCAAACCGCCACTGCCACGCCCGCCGCCTGTGCGAGCTGCATCGACACATATTCGTTGAAGATCTGACTGTCGTCGTTGCGTGCCGGCAGCTTGGCGATCAGGTCGGACAGTCGCCCGTGAGTGGGCATCGTGTAGCGTTTTCCTGTGTGCGCGGTGGATAGCGCCAGCTTGTTCTGCACGCCCGATACCGATGCGGCGCCCTCCGTCGCGCCTTCGACCACGGCGATTTCGAGATTGTCGGCGCCGCCCGTGACACCGACGGTGCGGACATAGTCGGGCAGCGCGTCGAGGTTGGCCGGCCGGATGGTCAGTGCACCGGGCAAGTCTTCGCCCGCGGCGGCCAGCACGCCGAAGTCGTCGCGGTCGTCCGGATGATGGCGCGTGGCTTCCAGCCGTTTGCGCAGTTCCCCCTCCGGCAGCAGTCCGGCGAAGTAGGGCGGCAGCTCGCCGCCGGTGTTGTATAGCGCGGGATGAAACGGATTCGACAGGATGGTGGCCGTCAGCGGCTCGTTGCCGGGCACGGTTAGCGAAAGACTAAGCGTTGGCCGGCCGGGATCGCCGCGAAACTGCTCGCCGGGCACAAAGCGCGTGGTACGGCCCGCTTCGCACAGATAGCCGCAAAGTTCGCCGTGCAGGTGTACCGAGAGATAGCGGGGCCGCAGTTCGTCGCTCATGACTCGTCTCCGAGCAGGAGGTCGACGGAAGTGGGCGCGGTGCGGTCAGGGCCAGCGGCCTTGCCGGTCAGCAGTTGCCGGACTTCGTCCATGTGTTCCCTGGGGACGAGGACCCAATCGGCGTCCAGCGCGGCGGCAATCGCGTTGAGCGTCGAAGCGCGCACATCCTGCTTTCCACTCAAGGCGATGGAGAGATTGGACGCCGCCATGCCAATGACGCGCCCGATGTCTTCCAGGGTAAAGCCTCGCCGTTTGCGAAGGGCGCGGAGCTGGAGGTGTAGGGCTGGCATGGGCGTACTAGCGAATGGAATGTATGAAATAGCATAGCACTCATTGAGTATTTATTGAAAAACATAATAATCATCAAGGCTGAGCACTCAGTCCCGCTCAACGCCGAGTGGCGGAGCGATATCTTCCAGCGATCGCCGTTCCGCATCGACACCGAAGCGCAAGGCCATCAGGCCCGCCACGACTACTAGCGCCGCGCCAATGCCGTACCCGATTGCCACCGCCCCCCGGCTGCCCGTTTCGATCAGATATCCGAACAGCACGGGCGCGATGAAGCCGCCCGTGCCAGTGCCCACGGCGTAGAACACCGAGATCGCCAGGGCGCGCATTTCGAGCGGAAACACCTCGCTGGCGGTCAGATATGCCGAGCTGGCCGCGGCCGACGCCAGGAAGAACACCGCCGACCAGCACAGCGCCTGGGCACGCGCATCGAGCCAGCCTTCCATGAATGCCCAGCCCGTCGCGGCCAGGCCGATGCCTGACAGGACATAGGTCAGGGCAATCATCCTGCGGCGGCCAACGCGGTCGAACAACGGGCCCAGTACCAGCGGCCCCAGGGCATTGCCCAGCGCGAATGGAAAGATATAGAGCGCCACGCGTTCTTCCGGCACCCCCTGGAACTTCGTCAGCACCAGCGAATAGGTGAAGAAGATGGCGTTGTAGAAGAACGCCTGCGCAACCATCAAGGCAAAGGTCACGACACTGCGCGAACGGTAGCGATGCACCAGGACCCGCACGATTTCCCGCAGTTCAGGGATGGGTTTGCCGGCGTAGGTGACCACGGCGGCGGCGTCGGCGGCAGGCAACGCGCCGTGCCGCAGCGCGATTTCCGCCTCGATCGTGGCGATGACGCGAGCCGCTTCCTCATGCCGGCCATGCGTGGTGAGCCATCGAGGGCTTTCTGGCACATGCCGGCGAACCAGGACGATGGCCACGGCCAGCACCGCGCCAAGCGCAAAGCAGACACGCCAGCCCCAGACCGGGCCGAACACGCGCGGGTCCAGCAGGACCAGGCTCAGCCCGGCACCCAGCGCCGCCCCAAGCCAGAAGCTGCCGTTGATGGCCAGGTTCACGCGGCCCCGCACCCGCGCCGGAATCAGTTCATCGATGGCCGAATTGATGGCCGCGTATTCGCCGCCGATGCCCAGCCCGGTCAGGAAGCGGCACAGTGCGAAGAAAGCGAAGTTTGGTGAGAACGCCGTGGCCAGCGTGGCCGCCATGTAGACGGCCAGCGTGGCAAGAAACAGCCGTTTGCGGCCAAGCCGGTCCGCCAGCCGGCCGAAAACCAGCGCGCCGATCACGGCCCCCAATATATATAGCGAGCCGGTCCAGCCCACCTGGGTGGCACTGAGGCCAAGCGTGTCGGGGCGCTCCAGGACGGCGCCAACCGATCCGACCAGTGTGACCTCCAGGCCGTCGAGCACCCAGGCGACGCCCAGTGCGATAGCCACGCGCCAGTGCCAGCGTGACCACGGCAGGCGGTCGAGCCGGGCGGGGATGTCCGATTGCCAGGCGGCGATAACAGGCTCCTTTGCTTGTAAGGCGGGGCAGCACATGGCCCACGGGAGGCACTCACAAGACTATAGTCAGTTCGCCGCCGCCTGCCTGTCGGCGATCCACCGACGCACGCCCAGGCTGAAACGGAAAATGGGGCAGCCCCTTGCGAGGCCGCCCCATTTCGTTTGCTTCGCCTGCCCGCCGCGCCCAGGGAGAGGGCGCAGCCACAGTGGCAACAGTTTTACTGCGCCGGGAAAGTCAGCGCGTTGGTCAGGTCGCCCATCGCCTGCTTGCCGTTGGCGACCAGCGAATCGTCACGCAGCTTCAGGCCCGGCAGCGTCGGCAGGGCAAAGCGGTGCGTGATGAAGCGCAGGATCGAGGCGGTGTCGTATTGCGTATGGTCGACGAAGCCCTTCTTGGCGAACGGCGAGACGATGATCGCCGGAATACGCGTGCCCGGACCCCAACGGTCGGCCGAGGGCACCGGTGCGTGGTCATAGAAGCCGCCGTTTTCGTCGTACGTCACCACGATCAGCATGTTCTTGTACTGCGGGCTGGCCTGCAGATGCTTGATCACGTCGACGATGTGGGCGTCGCCGTCAGTCACGTTGGCATAGCCGGCGTGCTGGTTCAGGTTGCCTTGCGGCTTGTAGAACGTGACGGGCGGCAGCTTGCCCGCGGCGGCATCCACGTAGAACTGGCTGTCGAAGTCCTTCAGGTGTGCCGTGCGGTAGTCGGCGTGATCCACCGGGCTGAACGCCGAGAAGAAGTTGAACGGCTGATGGTGGGCCTGGAAGTTCGGCACCGTGTTGTTGTAGATCTTGGTGCGATCAGCCGAAACCGTCTTCCATGCGCCCGCGTACCAGGCCCAGTCGATGCCGCGCTTGTCGAGGTACGTGGCGATCGTATCCTGGGTTTGCGGCGGCAGCGTGCTGGCCAGGTTCGGATCGGCCAGCAGCTTGGTGGCGTCCGTCGAAGCCGGTGCGTTGCCGCTCGGCTGATAGGCCGGCTGCATCGTGTTCACGGCGTAGAACATGCCGGTACTGTCCTTCGGCGTAATCGCGCCGTCGTTCACATACGCGGCGCGGCCGGTCATGATGCTGGTCGGGCTGGTGTCCTTCAGCGCCAGGCTCTTGCCGTCGGCGGCCACGGCGGCGATCGAACCCGATGCCACCGACTTGTCGGCGTTCGGGTACTGCGGCACGCAGGCGCAGACCAGGTACTGGTGGTTCAGGAACGAGCCACCGAACGCGCCCATGAAGAAGTTGTCGGCCAGCACAAAGTCCTTGGCCATTTGCCACATCCCCATCTTGCTACCGTCGTAGTAGCCCATCGTGATGCCACCAGCGTCGGAGAACGCGGAGAACTTGTCGTTCTTGCCGCCGTTGATCTGCATCTGGTTCTGGTAGAACTTGTGCACCAGGTCGCGCGTAACGACGGTCTGGTCCACAACCACACCCGTGCCGTTGACGCCGGACGGATCGTCGATACGGAACGGCTTGTTGGCCCAGCCCACGGTATTGGCCTCGGGCAGCGTCACGGCCTGGCCGGCGGCGGTGAAACCACCCCAGGTCGGCGGCAGCGTTGCCAGCGCCGAGTTGTCGAAGTCCTTCTGCGGTTCCACGGTGCCGACGGCGCTGGCGTTCACACCCGGAATACCGTTGGCATTCGGGAACAGGCCGTAGAGGTTATCGAAGCCGCGGTTTTCCGCGTAGATCACCACCACGTTCCTGATGTTGTTCAGCGCCAGGCGCTGGGCAACACCGGCCTTGATGGCGGCGCCGATATCGCCGCCTGCGGCCACGGCATTGGCAATCAGCTCGATGGCCTGTTCGATCTCGCCTTGCAGCGCGGCCTTGATCTTGCTGTCCGTTTCCTTGTTGTGGTCTTCCAGCAGCTTGTCCGCTGCCACGCCCAGACGGTCGGCCAGTTGCGCGCGCGCGGTGTCGAGGTTGCCGCCGTTGGCATCCATCAAGGCGGCCAGTTCGGTGGAAATCGCGCTGACCACGGCGTTCGCGTTGGCCGGTGCGCGGAATACCAGCTTGCGCGTGACGGCTGCATGGCCGCCTGCGTCGTCATTCCGGAATGCGTTCGTATCGATCTCCGCCACGATCGGACCCTGGCCCGTCACGGTGAAGGCGCCCTTGGCGTCGGTCACGGCCGAGGCTTCGCCGCTGTCGCACTTGGCGTTGTTGTTGGCGTCGATACAAACCTTGGCGTTCTCAAAATAGCTGCCGGTCACAACGCCGGACGTGGTGGCGGCGGGGGTGGCGTTGCCGGAGTCGCTGCCGCCACAGGCGGACAGGCATGCGGCGGCCAATGCGGCCAGCGGCCACAGGCGGGTGTAACGGCTCATAGCTTTCCTCTTTGTTATGTGTGGGAACTGCGGTGCTTCGATAAAACCGTGGGTACTGCTGGGTGCGCCGCGAGTTTGAGCCGGACATGTGTCAGATTGATGATGCCGCACCTGACGTGCCGATACATCGGATGCGGGCTGGCCGGAATGTCGGCTCGATGAATCGACACGTTGCTGTCACAAATGCGGCATAGCCTGTGGCGCCATTCGATCGTCATCCCGCTGTCATCGCTTCGACATGAGTCTGCCGCCGCTGTTGTGGAACGCCGCGTTCCCGTCGCTCTTCACCTGGTTGCGCGTTGCCGGCGCTCTGCTGATCACGCTGCTGGCAAGCCTGATGGCGGGATGCGGCAAGCAGGAGGCGAACGCGCCGGCCTTGGCTAGCGCGCCGCAGGCGATGACGGCCAGCGCACCGAAGGCCACCGGTCCCAAGCCGTTCTACGCGATGATGGCCGAGCGCCATCCGGACATTGCGCAACTCAACGCGCTGGGCAAGGCCCTGTTTTTCGATCCGGCGCTATCGGCGTCAGGCAAGCAATCCTGCGCCACCTGCCATAGTCCCGAGCATGCCTACGGGCCGCCGAACAACCTGTCCGTGCAACTGGGCGGCGCGGACATGACACGTACCGGCGTGCGGGCAGCGCCGTCTCTGCGCTACGTGCAGAACGTGCCCGCCTACACCGACCACTATCACGAGAACGACGGCAACGACGCCGAAGATCAGGGGCCAGCCGGGGGGCATAACTGGGACGGCCGCGCCGGTTCCGCGCACGAGCAGGCGCGCATTCCGCTGCTGTCCGCGCATGAAATGGCGAACGGCGAGCCGCGCGTGGTGGTTGAGAAAATCCGCAAGGGGCCGTACGCGGACACCTTCCGCAAGGTGCTGGGCCAGGACGTGCTCGACGACGAGGACACCGCATTCAGCGCGGTGCTGATGGCGCTGGAGGTGTTCCAGCAGACGCCGGCGGAGTTCTACCCCTATACGAGCAAGTACGATGCCGTGCTCCGTGGCCAGGCGAAATTGAGCGCGCAGGAACTGCGCGGGCTGCGAGTGTTCAACGATCCGAACAAGGGCAACTGCGCCGCATGCCATCCGGGCGACATCCGCGAGGGCGCCTTCCCGGCCTTCTCGGATTTCGGATTCATCGCGGTGGGTGCGCCCCGTAACCGCAAGCTGGCAGGCAATACCGACCCGGCGTTCTTCGACATGGGCCTGTGCGGCCCCGATCGCACCGACCTCAAAGACCGTGCTGACTACTGCGGCCTGTTCCGTACGCCCTCATTGCGCAACGTGGCCGTGCGCCAGGCCTTCTTTCACAACGGCGTCTTCCATTCGCTCGACGAAGTGCTGCACTTCTATGCCGAGCGCGACGTGAAACCGCAGAAGTGGTATCCGCGCGGCAGGGACGGCAGGGTGCGGAAGTTCGACGACCTGCCCGAGCAGTACCACGCAAATATCAATATGGAAGCGCCGTTCGGCGGCAAGCCCGGCGACAAGCCCCTGATGACCGAAGGCGAAATGCGCGATGTGATCGCGTTCCTGAAGACGCTGACCGATGGTTACCAGGCACCGGCTGCCGCAATGAAGACGGCGGCCGTCGCCCGATAGTCACAAGCCTTACAAGTCGAAAAAAGGTGGGAAGGGCCGGAAACCGACCCTGGCGCGAGGGGCGCTAGCTCAGGCGGCCTACGGCGGCCAGCATCGACCGGCCGTGAGCGGTGATCTGCGGGCAGGCGCGTTTGCCCTGTCCGGATTCCAGAATCACCAGTTCCTTGGTGATCAATGCATCGAGATCGATCGGATCGATTTCGCGTGCGGCGATGCTCGACGTATCGTCGCGGGTATGGGGACCATTGCCGATCAGCATCAGCGTGGCAAGTTCATGTGGACTCAGCACAGTGTTCTCCTTGGCGAGAGGGGAGCGATTGCTGGGGGACATGGGGGGCGCGTGAACCGAATGCAGCGGTGCGACCCTCCGGCGGAATTGTGGACCATCGCGCCGGCGCTTGCACGCTGCATTGCATCGTGATGGCCAGTCGACAGTCATTGCATTGGACGGGCATCCCCTGCACGGGTTCCTGCCCGATACAAAACCGCTACATAGTGCAGGGGTTTCATCCGCACGTCATGCAGGGCTTCGCCGCATTCCCGCATGATGCCTCACGTTTATCGCCGCATGGCCTATGCCCCTGGCAGCCCTATGGCGATGCCATCGCTGCGCGGGTCGTGCGCCCCGGCGCAAGTTCCGTCGTCGTACAACGCAATCGCGCCTGGATGGCCCGCCAACGGACTTTGTGCGTCGATCACGCTGACTTCGTGGCCGCGGGTCGACAGCGTGGCGATCACATCGTCTCCAACATCGGCCTCGATCTTGAGGCTGTCGCGCGCATCGGAGAAAGTGCGGCCCAGAAGGAACCGTGGCCGCGATAGCGCCTGAAGCGGGTCCATGCGGTAGTCGATGAGCCGCGTCAGCACGGCGGCCAGCGTCTGCGGCTGGCCGTCGGCGCCTTGCGTGCCATACATCAGCCGTGGCTTGCCTCCATGCAGATACATTCCAGGGTTCAGGGTATGGAACGGCCGTTTGCCTGGCCGAATTGCATTGTGATGGGTGGGATCGGTGCTGAATGCGGCGCCGCGGTTGTGCCACAGGATGCCGGTATCGCCGGCCACCACGCCGCTGCCCCAATCGAAGTAGACCGTCTGCAACACGCTGACGCAGCGGCCTTCGCCATCCACCGCGCTCAGATAGACCGTGTCGCCATGCTGGTAGACGTGGGGCCACGGCAGCGCGTGTCGCATATCGATATGCGCGGCAAGGGCCGACAGCCGCTCCGGCGCCAGCATCGCCTCGACCGGAACCGTTGCGAACTCCGGGTCTGCCACATGGCGGTTGCGCTCGATAAACGCCTGTTTCACGGCCTCCACCAGCAGGTGATAGTAGTCCGCGCTGCCTTCTGGAATGCTCGCGACGTCGAACCGGTCCAGGATGCCCATGATCTGTAGCGTGGTCACGCCCTGCGTGGGCGGCGCCAGGCTCAGCAGCTCGCCGCCACGGTAGGGCACGCGCACGGGTGCTTCGTCGCGCGCGGCGGTACGTGCCAGGTCTTGCATCCTCAACGGCGAACCGGCCGCTTGCAGTCCCGCGATGATGCGTTCGGCCAGCTCGCCTTCATAGAACTCACGCGCGCCGAATTGCGCGATGCGTTCCAGGCTGCGCGCCAGCGCCGGTTGGCGCAAGCGGTCGCCCGGTTCCGGCATGCGCCCGTCCGGCATGAATACTTCGGCAAATCCCGGCCATTGCCCTAGCTCGGGCTGACGGAACGTTTGCCAGAAGCGCTGCGATGGCGTGACGTCGAATCCCTCATGGGCCAATGCAATGGCGCGCTGAAGCAGGCGGTTCCACGGCAGCCGGCCGCCCCATTGGTCGCGGCTGATGGCGAAAGCGCGGTCCCAGGTGTCCACCGTTGCCGCGGACGTCAATGCCGATGCCGCGCCGCGCGTGGGAATGGCGTCGCCATAGTCGGGCAGCGTCGACGCCGCCTGTCCGATGCCCGATAACGCGCGCGCATTGCCGCTCCGGTCGCTGACGATCCAGAATGCGTCGCCACCCAGTCCGGTGAAGTGCGGATAGGTGACGGCCAGCGTGGCCCCGATGGCGATGGCGGCTTCGATGGCGTTGCCGCCGTCGCGCAGGATCTCCAGGCCCGCTTCACTCGCCAGCTGGTGCGGGCTTGTGACCATGCCCGCTCTGGAGGTGGCCAGCCCGTTCATGCGTGCTGTCCTCCCAGATAGGCCTGGACCAGCGCGGGGTCCTGGGCCAGCGATTCGGCATCGCCGCTGGCCACGACGCGGCCTTCTTCCAGCACGTAGGCGCGGTCGGCCAGCGAGAGCGCCAGGGCAGCCATCTGGTCCACGAGCAGAATCGTGATCGATGCCTCGCGCAGCTTGTCGAGCGATGCGAACAGTTCGTCGATGACCTTCGGCGCCAGGCCGAGTGACGGCTCATCGAGCAGCAGTACGCTCGGATTCGACATCAGGCCGCGCGCCACGGCCAGCATCTGTTGCTCGCCGCCGGATAGCAGGCCGGCACGCTGATGCTGCCGTTCGCGCAGCCGGGGCCAGCGCGCGAACATGGTTTCGATGCGCCTGGCGATCTCGCCGCGCGAAATGCGGCCCGACGGAAATGCGCCCAGACGCAGGTTGTCGAGCACCGAAAGCTCCGGGAACACCTGCCGGCCTTCAGGCACCAGCACCACGCCCATCTCGGCGATCTTTGCCGCGTCCAGCCGTGCCAGGTCGGTGCCGTCGAACGTGATGCCGCCTTGCACCGGGCGATGCAGGCCAGACAGCGTGCGCATCAGCGTGGACTTGCCCGCGCCGTTTGCGCCCAGCAGCGCCACCATCTCGCCTTCGCGCACCTGAAGGTCGACGTCGTGCAGCACCGGTGCCGCGCCATAGCCAGCGCGCAACGCGCTTACGCCAAGCACTTCCGGCAGCATGGCATCGCCGATGGCCCGGGTGCGTTGCCGCGTCGGGGCGTTCGATGTCTCGCCGAGATAGGCGCGCCGCACGGCGGGATCGG
>DAIOET010000071.1:0-14897 GCA_036746135.1 Cupriavidus sp. | reverse complement strand
GCAGGCTCGTGGGCAGCGTGGCGCGCGAGGCGTTGATGGCGGCCTGCACGTCGCGTGCGGCACCGTCGATATTGCGCGACAGGTCGAACTGCAGCGTCACGCGCGTGGACCCCAGCGAGCTGCTCGACGTGATTTCGGTCACGCCGGCGATGGCGCCGAGCGCGCGTTCGAGCGGCGTGGCCACGGTGGCGGCCATCGTCTCGGGGCTGGCGCCGGGCAGCGACGCCGAGACCGAGATCGTGGGAAAGTCCACCTGCGGCAGCGGCGACACCGGCAGCAACCGGAACGCGGCAATGCCTGCCAGCAGGATGCCGATGGTCAGCAGCGCCGTGGCAACGGGACGATGGATGAAGGCGGCCGAAAGATTCATCAGCGGTTCGGCTCCTGCGGTTGCGGTTTCACGCCGCCGTGATCGTCGTCGTCGCCGCTGCCGCCTTCATTGGGGTCGCCGAACTTGCGATGACGCCAGTCCTTGAGCCGGTAGGCCACGCGATCGAACGCCAGGTAGATCACCGGAGTGGTGAACAGCGTCAGTACCTGGCTCACCAGCAGGCCGCCGACCATCGTGATACCAAGCGGGCGGCGCAGCTCCGACCCGATGCCGGTGCCGAGCATCATCGGCAGCGCGGCCAGCAGGGCGGCCATCGTCGTCATCAGGATCGGACGGAAGCGCAGCAGGCATGCCTGGTAAATCGCGTCATACGGCTTCATGCCATGCTCGCGCTCGGCTTCGAGCGCGAAGTCGATCATCATGATCGCGTTCTTCTTGACGATGCCGATCAGCAGGATGATGCCGATGATCGCGATGATGCCGAGGTCCTGCTGGAATACCAGCAGCGCCAGCAACGCGCCAACCCCGGCGGACGGCAGCGTGGAAAGGATGGTCACCGGGTGAATCGTGCTTTCGTACAGCACGCCAAGCACGATATACATCGTGACCACGGCCGCCAGGATCAGCCATAGCGTATTCGACAGCGATGCCCGGAACGCCAGCGCGGCGCCCTGGAATTCCGTCGCCATCGAGATCGGCAGGCCGATCTCTTTCTCCACCTTCGTGATCTTGTCGACGGCGGCCCCCAGCGATTCACCGGGTGCCAGGTTGAAAGAGATCGTCGCGGCCGGGAACTGGCCCTGATGGTTGATCACGAGCGGACCCGTGCGCTCGGAAATACGCGCGATGGAGCCGAGCGGCACCTGTCCGCCCGACGACGACGGCAGCCGCAGCTCGGCCAGCGACGCTGGGCTGGTGCGGAATTCGGGCATCGTCTCCAGCACCACGCGGTATTGGCTGGCCTGCGTGAAGATCGTCGAAATCAGCCGCTGTCCGAATGCGCTGTACAGGGCGCTGTCGATCACGGCCGTGGTGATGCCGAAGCGCGCGGCGGCGTCGCGGTCGATTTCCACGAATGCACGCAGTCCATTGTTCTGCTGGTCGCTGGCCACGTCGCGCAGCTCGGGTTCCTGCTGCAGACGTTCCACCAGCTTGGGCACCCATTCGGCCAGCACATTCGGGTCGGGATCTTCCACCGTGAACTGGTACTGCGTACGCGCCACGCGGTCCTCGATCGTCAGGTCCTGCACGGGCTGCGTGTAGAGCGATACGCCGCCAAGTTTCTGCACGGCCGCCTGCAGCCGATCGGTCACCTTCGCCATCGAGTCGCGGTCGGCCTTGGGCTTGAGGTTGATCAGCATGCGGCCGGCATTGATGGTCTGGTTGGTGCCATCGACGCCGATGAACGAAGACACGCTGGCAACCGCCGGATCTTCCAGGATCACCTTCTGCACGGCTTCCTGCTTGCGGCCCATCGACTGGAACGAGCTGGTCTGCGCGGCCTCGGTGATGGCCTGGATCACGCCGGTGTCCTGCACCGGGAAGAAGCCCTTGGGAACCACCAGATAGAGCAGCCCGGTCAGCACCAGCGTGCCGACCGCCACGACCAACGTGGCGGTCTGGCGTGCCAGCACCCATTCCAGCGCGCGGCCGTACTGCTCGATCACGTTGTCGAAGAAGCGCCCCGTGGCCAGGTGGAAGCGCGATTGCTCGCTCTCCGGCACATGGCGCAGCAGGCGCGCGCACATCATCGGCGTCAGGGTCAGCGATACCACGGCCGAGATCAGGATCGACACCGCCAGCGTGATGGCGAATTCACGGAACAGCCGTCCCACCACATCGCCCATGAACAGCAGCGGAATCAGCACGGCCACCAGCGAGAACGTCAGCGAAATGATCGTGAAGCCGATCTGCTTCGAACCCTTGAGCGCCGCTTCCATCGGGGAATCGCCTTCCTCGATGTAGCGCATGATGTTTTCGATCATCACGATGGCATCGTCCACCACGAAGCCCGTGGCAATCGTCAGCGCCATCAGCGTGAGGTTGTTGATCGAGAAGCCGGCCAGGTACATCACGCCGAACGTGCCCACCAGCGACAGCGGCACGGCCACGCCCGGGATGATCGTTGCCGAAAGGTTGCGCAGGAAGACGAAGATCACCATCACCACCAGCGCGATGGCCAGCAGCAGCTCGAACTCCACGTCCTTCACCGAGGCGCGGATCGTGGTCGTGCGGTCGGTCAGCATCTGCACGTGCACCGATGCCGGCAGCGCGGACTGCAACTGCGGCAGCAGCATCTTGATGCGGTCCACCACCTCGATCACGTTGGCGCCGGGCTGGCGCTGGATGTTGACCACGATGGCCGGCTTTGCATTGGCCCATGCGGCCAGCCGGCTGTTCTCGGGTCCATCGACAATCTCCGCCACGTCGGTGATGCGGATCGGCGCGCCGTTCTGATACCCGATGATGATCTGCTTGTACTCGTCGGCCGACTTGAGCTGGTCGTTGGCGTCGATGGTGGACGCGCGTGACGGGCCGTCGAAGCTGCCCTTGGCGCCGTTGACGTTGGCGCTGCCGATGGCGGTGCGCAGATCGTCGATCGACATGCCCAGGTTGGCCAGTGCCGTGGGGTTGGCCTGGATGCGCACGGCGGGGCGCTGGCCGCCGCTGATGGTGACCAGGCCCACGCCCTGGATCTGGGAGATCTTGGCCGCCACGCGGGTGTCGACCATGTCCTGCAGCTTGGGCAGCGGCAGGGTGTCCGACGTCATCGCCAGCGTCATGATCGGCGCGTCGGCCGGATTCACCTTGCTGTAGACCGGCGGCATCGGCAGGTCGGCGGGCAGCAGGTTGCCGCCGGCGTTGATGGCGGCCTGCACTTCCTGTTCGGCCACGTCGAGCGACAGCGTCAGCTCGAACTGCAGCGTGATTACCGAGGCGCCGCCAGACGAAGACGACGACATCTGCTTCAGGCCCGGCATCTGGCCGAACTGGCGCTCCAGCGGCGCGGTGACCGACGACGTCATCACGTCGGGGCTGGCGCCGGGATACAGCGTGGTGACCTGGATGGTCGGGTAATCGACCTCAGGCAGTGCGGAGAGCGGCAGCAGCTTGAACGCGACCAGTCCCGACAGCAGGATGGCCAGCATCAGCAGGGCCGTGGCGACCGGCCGCTCGATAAAGATGCGTGAGGGATTCATGCCGCTTACCTGTCCTCGACTTACTGCTGCGGCCGCTGGCCCACGCCGGCGCCCGGATTGGCCGGCGTGTTCGTGGTCGCGTTCGGATTGGCGTCGGCGTCGCGGTGGCGGCGGTGCTCGCCTGGCGCGCCCGCGGCGTCGCTGGCCGCGCCAGGCGCACCGTGGGCGCCACTCGCGCCACCGTGCGCGCCGCTGGCACCGCGGCGGCCGCGCGCGCGCGGGGCGCTCGACGGCTGCAGCTGCGCGGCGCGGGCGGCCGGGTCCACCGCTTCGACGATCATGCCTTCCTTGAGCCGGTCCGCGCCATCCACCACCACGCGCTGGCCGGGCTCCAGGCCCTTGAGCACGGCGGTGCGGCTGCCGTCCGTCGGGCCGAGCGTCACGACCTGGACCTTCACGGCATTGTCGTCGCCCACCACGTAGACGAAGGTGCCTTGCTGGCCACGCTGGATCGCCGCCACGGGGATCACGGTGGCGTCTTCCATCGTGTCCACGCGGGTGCGCACGTTGACGAACTGGTTCGGGAACAGCATCCCGTCCGTATTCTGGAAGATGGCCTTGAGCTTGACCGTGCCAGTGGTGGTGTCGATCTGGTTGTCGGTGGTCAGCAGCGTGCCTTCGGCCAGCTGGTTGCGCATCTGGCGGTCCCACGCCTGCACCGACAGTTTCTCGCCCGCGTTGAGCTTCTTCAGCACGGCGGGCAGGTTGTCCTCGGGGATCGTGTAAAGCACGGTGATCGGCTGGATCTGGGTGATCAGGGCGATGCCGTTGGTGTCGCTGGTATTGACGATATTGCCGGGGTCCACCTGACGCAGGCCGATGCGGCCCGACGTGGGCGCCACGATCCGCGTGTAGCCCAGATTCAGCCGGGCGTTGTCGACATTGCCCTGGTCGGTCTTGACCACGCCTTCATACTGGCGCACCAGCGCGTCCTGCGTATCGACCTGCTGCTTCGAGATCGAATCCTGCGCCAGCAGCGTCTTGTAGCGCTGCTGGTCGAGCCTGGCGTTCTGCAGCAGTGCCTGGTCGCGGGCGAGCTGGCCCACGGCCTGGTCGAGCGCGGCCTGGAACGGGCGCGGGTCGATCTCGGCCAGCACGTCACCGGCCTTGACCATCTGGCCTTCCTTGAACAGCACCTTGAGCAGCGGCCCCGAAACCTGCGCGCGCACGGTGACGTTGGCCACCGGGGTGACGTTGCCCAGGCCGTTCAGCACCACGTCCATGTTGCGCTTGCTCACCGTGTTGACCACCACGGGCGAGCGCGGCATCGCATTCGGACCACCCGGCCCGCCCGGTCCCCGGCGCTCCGCGCCCGCGCCCGCCGCGCCGCTGGCGCCCCCGGTGGCGGCGCCGGCTTCCCGGGCGGCATTGCGGTGGCTGTGCCAGTACCAGCCGGCGCCCGCCAGCACGAC
This sequence comes from Cupriavidus sp., assembly GCA_036746135.1. GTDB lineage: Bacteria > Pseudomonadota > Gammaproteobacteria > Burkholderiales > Burkholderiaceae > Cupriavidus. The sequence continues at coordinate 9,954 of DAIOET010000071.1, read as the reverse complement.
GATGACTGCGGCGGCAATCCAGGTGCGCCGGCGCGAGCCGGACGGTCCGCGCGGCGGATGGGGGGGAAGAGGCTGACCTTGTTCTGGGTTGGACATGAACGGAATCCTGGGAACCGGCACGACGAAAAAGGAGCGCGTGCCAAACGTATTCGCACAGCGACTGTGACGGCGAAGTGGCAGAAGTATGCCGCATCGCGAGGGCAGGGCGACCCGCCGTCTGGTGGGATGGCGCCCGGCGTGGGCGCGTCATGGGTGCAAGCATAATGTGCAGCCGTCATCCCACGTATTTCGCGCTTTCCTGCTTTTATTACAGCGGGTTACGAGCGGCGCGGGTGTAACCTCCAGAAACAAAACGTTCAGGGATGTTTGCAAAGTTGCACGCCCGTCCTGACTATCATGTGCCTATGCGTACAAATCAGCCCACCCAGATTCTTGTCGTCGACGACGATCCCGAACTGCGCGACCTGCTGCGCGAATACCTGACATCGCAAGGCTTTGCGGTGTCGGTGCTGCACGATGGCGACGGCCTGCAGGCCCGGCTGGAGCGCGAACGCCCCGCGCTGATCGTGCTGGACCTGATGATGCCCAAGGTCGACGGCCTGACCGCACTGCGCAACCTTCGCGCCAAGAACGACGATATCCCCGTGATCCTGCTCACCGCGCGCAGCGACGAGATCGACCGCATCGTGGGACTTGAGATCGGTGCCGACGATTACCTTGGCAAGCCGTTCTCGCCACGTGAACTGCTGGCGCGTATCAACGCCGTGCTGCGCCGCAAGCTGGCCCGTCCGGCCGCCGCGCCGGAGGACCGCGAGTCGATCGCGTTCGGCCCGTTCCGCGTGAATTTCCGCCAGCGCTCGCTGGAGCGCAGCGGGCAGGCCGTCAATATCAGCGATACCGAATTCGCGCTGCTGAAGCTGCTGCTGATGCATCCGCTGGAAGTGCTGTCGCGTGAACGGATCGTCGAACTCATGTATGGCACGGCCAACGGTATCAGCGACCGCGGCATCGACGTGCAGATCTGGCGGCTGCGCCGCCTGCTCGACGAAGATGCCCAGCGCCCGCGCTACATCCAGACCGTACGTGGCCGCGGCTACACCTTTGTGCCCGACGAGGCCGAGGACCACGTCCCGCAATGAAGCTGCGAATCGATACCCTGTTTGGCCGCATGGCGCTGCTGATTGCCGCCGTGCTCGTGATCAGCCATTTCTCGTGGCTGGCCGTCCTGCGCATGGACCGGCGCCAGCAGCAGATCGACTACTCGGTCGAGCAGATGCTGTTCCAGCTGGACAGCATCGAGCGCGCGCTGGACGCCAAGCCGCCCGTGCAGTTGCCGAGCCTGGTGGAAGTGGCCGACAACGCCGCCGCCGACGAGCATTCCGAACCGCCGCGGGCTGGCCGCCCGCGCCGGCTGGTGGAGCAGTTCACGGGTCGCCTGCCGGCAGGCTCGGAGGTGCGGCTCGAAGACGAGCTGTCCACGCCACGGCTATGGATCAAGCTGCCGAACCGCAACCGCTGGATCGCCATGCCGATCCTGTTTGTCCACAATCCGCCGCCTGACAACCGGCTGATTCCGGGCGTGGTGCTGGTGGTGGGCGTTGCCATCGTGTTCGCGCTGTTCGTGGCGTGGCAGATTCAGCGCCCGGTGCGCGACATGGCCGAGGCGGCCGAGAAGGTGTCGCGCCAGCAGGCCGTGCCGCCGCTGCGCGAGCGCGGGCCGCATGAGCTGCGGCAGCTCATCGTGCGTTTCAATCGCATGATTGCGGACCTGTTTCGCATCGATCAGGAGCGCAATACGATGCTGGCCGGCATCGCGCATGACCTCAAGACGCCGCTGGCGCGGCTGCGCCTGCGCGCCGAGATGCTGTCCGATCCCAAGGCGGCGGCTGGCGTCACGCGCGACGTGGACTCGATGTCGGCCATCGTCGAACAGTTTCTGACTTTCGCGCAGAGCAGCGAACCTACCGCACGGCCGGTGCCGGTGGACAGGCGCATTGGCGAGCTGGCCGCGTCTCTGCAGGAGCAGGATCGGCAGGTGGTGCTGGAATTGACGGCGGGTGACGGCTTCCGGATGATCGCCACGCAGCTGGACCGCATCATCGGCAATCTGGTCGACAACGCCTATGCCTATGGCGCACCGCCCGTCTACGTGGCCACGGCGCGCACCAGCGAGGGTTGGTGCCTGACCGTGGAAGACCAGGGGCCCGGCATTCCCGATGACGCCATCGAGCGCGTGACGATGCCGTTCGTGCGGCTGGACCCGGCACGCGGCGGCAACGCTCATTCGGGACTGGGCCTGGCCATCGTCGACCGTCTGGTCAGGCAGGGCGGCGGGCGGCTGACGATCAGCAACCGCACGGAAGGCGGGTTGCGCGTGGAAATGGTGTTTCCGTTCGCGGCGCTGGCGCAGGCGGCTTGATATCGTCCCGCCCGAGGATTTCGCTCCCCTCTCCCAAATGACGGAAGAGGGGAGCCACAACAGTTAGACGGTTGAGACAGTCGAAACTGTTGAGACAGTCAGTTTCTCAAGCCTTCTTCTTTTCCCCGATCCGGCTTTCCTTGCCGGCCAGCAGCTTGGCGATATTGCCGCGGTGGCGCGCGATCAGCAGCACGCCGATGACGAAGACGGCGCCGGCAATGACATCCACGCCTTCCATCAGCACGTAGAAGAACGGGGCAAAGATCGCGGCCACCAGCGCGGCCAGCGACGAATAGCGGAAGAAGAACGCGATGATGAGCCACGTGGCCAGCGTGCCCGCGCCCAGGATCGGGTCGATCGCGAACAGGATGCCCGCCGCCGTAGCCACGCCCTTGCCGCCCGCAAAGCGGTGGAAGACCGGGAACAGGTGGCCAAGGAACACGGCCAGTGCCGCGAGCGCGATGCCGGTGTCGTCGATGCCATAGCGTGCGCCAACATACTTGGCCAGCATCACGGCCACATAGCCCTTCAGGCCGTCGCCGATCAGCGTCAGAATCGCAGCCTTCTTGTTGCCGGTGCGCAGGACGTTCGTGGCGCCGGGGTTTCCGGAGCCGTAGCTGTGCGGATCGGGCAGGCCCATGACCTTGCTGACCACGACGGCGAAAGACACCGATCCGATCAGATAGGCAATGACGGCAGAAATCAGGTTGACCATTGTGTGGGATGAAGACAAGGATTTTCAGGCTGGCGCGATTGTAGCGCGGCACGGCGTCAGTGGACTCCGTGATTTCCCCGGTTTCGCAGCCAGTCTGATGACCATCAGTCGGGCAGCGCGCAGTCCACGGGTTTCGCGCCGAGCAGGTTGGTCAGCACGCCCGGTGCGATGCTGACCAGGTAACCACGGCGTCCCCCGTTGATATAGATCGTATCCAGCGCCAGCACAGTGGATTCGACGTACACCGGCAGGCGCTTCTTGGTGCCGAACGGCGATGTGCCGCCAACCATATAGCCGCTATGCCGCTGGGCCACCTCGGGCTTGCACGGCTGCACGCTCTTTGCGCCAATCTGCCGTGCCAGGTTCTTGGTCGATACCGAACAGTCGCCATGCATCAGTACGATCAGCGGTTTGGCGGCCTCGTCCTCCATCACCAGCGTTTTCACGACCGCATGCTCGGGCACGTCGAGCTGGCGCGCCGATTCACCGGTGCCGCCGTGGTCGACGTAGTCGTAGGGGTGCTCGCCGAACGCCACGCCGTGCTTGCGCAGCAGTTGCGTGGCCGGTGTTTCGGAGATGTGTTTCTGTTTGCTCATGGGATGCGGCCCGCGCGGGGTCAACCGCGTGGGTGGTGATGCAGATGCAGCTCGCGCAGGCGCTCGCGCGCCACGTGCGTGTAGATCTGCGTCGTGGAAATATCGGCGTGGCCCAGCAGTAGCTGCACCACGCGCAGGTCGGCGCCGTGATTGAGCAAGTGCGTGGCAAATGCATGCCGCAGCGTGTGCGGCGAGAGCGGGGCGTGGATGCCGGCGTCGCGCGCATGCTTCTTGATCAGGTGCCAGAACGTCTGGCGCGTCATGCCTTCGCCGCGCTGCGTGACGAACAGTTCGTCGCATGCGCGGCCGGCCAGCAGAGCGGGGCGGCCATCGGCCAGATACTGGCGCAGCCAGTCTCCGGCCTGCGCACCGAACGGCACCAGCCGCTCCTTGTTGCCCTTGCCGCCGACCACACGCGCCACGCCTTCGTTGAGACCGATCTCGATCGTCTTCATGTTCGTCAGCTCGGACACGCGCAGGCCGCTTGCGTACATGAGTTCGAGCATCGTGCGGTCGCGCAGGCCCAGCGGCGTTTCGGTGTCGGGCGCGTCGAGCAGCGCCTCGATCTGTGCTTCGGACAAGGTCTTCGGAAAGCGCGGTGGTTGCTTGGCCGGGCGCAGCAGCAGGCAGGGATCGGCCTCGATCATGTGCTCGCGCAATGCCCATTGGTAGAAGCGGCGAAATACCGTCAGGCGCCGGTTGGCCGACGACGCGCGCGTTTCCGGATGGCGCGCCGCGAAGTAGCCGGAGAGCGCCGTATCGTCGACGGCCAGCAGCGCGCAGGTTTCGCTTTCATGCAGCCAGCGCGCCAGCAGCGCCAGGTCGCGCCGATAGGCGTCGATGGTATTGCGCGAGAGGCCGTCTTCCAGCCACAACGCGTCGCAGAATCGATCGATGAGCGTCAGGTCCTGGTCCAGCGTCGCGGTCATATAAGCATCGCTCCCTCATGCCGCAGCAGCCAGCGTTTGACGCCCAGATGGAAACCCTCCTCGCCGTGATGGGCGAAGCCGCCAAGACCGTTGGCGGCCACCACGCGATGGCACGGAATCACAATCGGAAACCAGTTCTGCCCGCAGGCCTGGCCCACCGCGCGCGGCATGCTCTGCAGCGATCTGGCGATGGTGCCGTAGGTGGTCAGGCCGCCGCGCGGGACGGCGGAAATTGCATCCCAGACCTTGCGCTGGAAGTCGGTGCCGCGTGTGGCCAGCGGCAGGTCGAAGGCGATATCGGGATCGGCGTAATAGGCCGCAAGCTGCTCGGCCACGCGCTGCGTCAGTGGGTCCGCCGGGGCAATTTCCGCGAAGGAATCGGGCAGGTAGACGATCTCGTGGATTCGCGCGCCATCGACACGTACGCCGACCTTGCCGAATGGCGCGGGCAGGACGGCATCGAAGGGACGTTGCATGGTGAATGGCGATTCAGGTGGCAAGCCTGAATTTTATGCCGATTTGCCGGGCACACCGGTGGTTTTCTCCCCGCTCCCGCGTGGGGGGAGGGTGCCGGCCGCGTTTGCCGCGAGACACACACCAAAAAACAAAAAGGACCACCGGAATGGGTGGTCCTTGTCGAAAGGTGTCTGGAAGATCGGGCGCTTGCCCTTTCCGGCCCCCCTCGCCCGCATGGCGGGAGAGGGGAGAACACCCCTGGTGTTTCACACCGGATTACTGTTCCAGCTTGATGTTCTGAACCTTGACCAGGTTCTTCATCTTGTCGAATTCCTTCTTGATTTCGGCGGCGTGCTGGGCCGGGGTGTTGCCCGACGGCTCGGCGCCGGCCGCTTGCAGGCGGTCCGCGAAACCCTTGTCCTGCAGCGCCTTGACCACCGCGCCGTTCAGCTTGGCGATGACGTCGTCAGGCGTGCCGGCCGGTGCCACCAGGCCGTACCAGGCCGGGTCGTTCGGCTCCTTCAGGCCCATTTCGCCGAAGGTCGGCACATTGGGCAGACCTTCCACGCGCTTGTTCCAGGCCACCACGATCGGGCGCAGCTTGCCGGCCTTGATGTAAGGCATCGACGAAGGCAGGTTGTCGACCATGATCGGCACCTGGCCGGCCAGCACGTCGTTCAGTGCCGGACCCGCGCCACGATACGGGATGTGAACCATGAAGGTCTTGGTCGACACCTTGAACTGCTCGCCGAGCATATGGCCGAAGCCGCAGGTGCCCGACGATGCGTACGAATACTTGCCCGGATTGGCCTTCAGCACGGCCAGGAATTCCTTGTAGTCCTTGGCCGGGAAGTTCGGGTTCACGGCGATCACGTTGGCCACGTTCGCCACGTTGGCGATGGGCTTGAAGTCCTTGATCGGGTCGTACGACAGCTTCGGGTTGCAGGCCGGGTTGACGGCCATCGTCGACACGGTCGAGATGCCGATCGTGTAGCCGTCCGGTGCCGACTTGGCGATGGCGTCGGCGCCGATCGAGCCGCCGCCACCGGCGCGGTTTTCCACTACCACGGGCTGGCCCAGGATGCGGCTCATCTGATCCGCCACGCCACGGCCGACGATGTCGGTCGTGCCGCCCGGTGCAAACGGAATGATCAGGCGGATCGGCTTGGTCGGATAGGTGCTTTGCGCGTGCGCAATCGATGCCACGGACGCGGCGGCCGCGATGGCCAGGGTCAGTGCGGTCTTAACAGCTTGCATGGATGAGGGTCTCCCGTCGTAAAAGCCGGGCAGGTCGCCCGGGGAGGTCATGAATCACCGGCGCCGCGGATTGCGATGGCGCCAGCGTGCTTGAATCAGCCGCCCAGCAGGCCGCGCTTGAGGTTGCGGTCCACCGGGTGTTCGCCCAGGAAGATACGCAACACGGCCTGGTAGAAATCCTCGCCCGGAATGGCCTGGCCGCGTGGAATGCCGTTGAGCGTTACGGCAGTGCCGCCATCGGGCGTGAAATCGAAATTGATGATGTCGCCGCGCTGCGCCGTGCCCAGTTGGGTCATCGTGCGCTCCAGCAGCGACACGCGGTCCGACAGCAGTTGCATCTGCAGTTCGGAATGGTTTTCGCGCAGCCCTTCGTTGAGAGCCTTCACGAACTGGGCCGATTCCACCTCGCGCAGCGGCCGGATCTGCAGCCGCTTCGGCCCCGGCGACCCCAGCACCACGGTGGCATTGCGCGCCCGCTCGGGCAGATACAGCGCCGCCGCATAGCCCTTGATCACGAATACCTGCCGCAGGCCCGTGCCGTTGAGCGGCAACTGCTTGCCGCCGAGCCGCGCGATGTCGTCGAAGCGCACACCGTCGATCTCCATTGCCGATACCGACGGCAACAGCAGGCCGAACGCCAGCGTCGCGCACAGCGAAACGGCAAGGCGGCGGGAAAGTGTGGCTCGGCGGGACGAATACTGCTCGGACTTCATGGTGCGACAGGCGGTTGCAAAACCGTAGGCAAGGCGAAATTCAGCGTGCCATCGTGCAGGAATTCTGAAAAAATACCCATCCGTATCTGCCCTAGGCTTCACTTTTGACGAAGCCTGCCGTCGAGCACGACGATAACTACAAAGCATCTGAGACATGTCTGCCGCCCTGCTGCTGGTGCCGGACTTCAGCCTGATTCTTATCGGTTGGCTGCTGGTTCGATTTACCTCCTTTGACCGCACTTTCTGGGCTGGCGTGGAACGGCTGGTCTATTTCGTCCTGTTCCCCGCGCTGCTGTTGCAATCCACCAACAGCGCCAGGTTCGATTTCTCGTCGACCTCGGCCATGCTGGGCCTGGCGCTGGCCACGATGGCGTTTGGCATGGTCACCGGTTTCCTGGTCAGGTTCGTGCTGCGACCGGACCCGGTCGACTTTGCGTCAGGCTTCCAGACCGCATTCCGCTTCAATTCCTATATCGGACTGGCCCTGGCTTCGCGCATCGGCGGCGGCGAAGGGCTGGCGCTGATGGCGCTGATCGTGGGTATCACGGTGCCGGTCTGTAACGTGGTGGCCGTCTGGGCCCTGGCGCGGCATGGGGAAGCCAGGCTGCTGCGTGAACTGGCGCGCAATCCGCTGATCCTGGCGACGGCCATCGGGCTGGCCACGAATCTGATGGGCCTGCATCCGCCCGAGGTTGTCGGCATGACGCTGGGCCGGCTGGGATCGGCGTCCACCGCGCTGGGCCTGATGACCGTGGGCGCTGGCCTGCAGATGAGCGGCGCCACGGGGGCAGTGGGGCCGATGGCGTGGTGGAGCGTGGTGAAGCTGCTGGCCATGCCATGTTTTGCATGGGTGGCCGGGCGTCACTTGCCGTTGACCACGCTGCAATACGAGATCGTGGTCGTCTATGCGGCGCTGCCGACGGCATCGAGCGCGTACATCCTGGCCGTGCGCATGGGTGGCAACGGGCCGATGGTGGCGGCCACCATTTCGGCGATGACGGTGGCGGCAGTCGTCACCACGCCAATCTGGCTATCGCTGGTCAGTTAGTTTCCGGTTGCCGTGTCCTGGGCAAGCGCCCATTCGATATGCTCGCGCACCAACGGCGTGGCCGTGTCACGTTGCGCCAGCAGCGCGGCGCGGATGCGCGCGGCGAGCGCGGAGTCGTTGGCCGATGCCACGCGCAGGCTGTTACCCAGCCCCACCGCCAGATTGCGCAGCCAGCGTTCATGGCCGATGCGCCGGATCGGGCTGCCTTCGAGCCGCTGGTTGAACTCGGCTTCGGTCCAGCAGAACAGTTCGACCATGTCTGGCGTGTCGAAGCCGTTGCGGACGTCGAAATCCGGCAGGGTGGCGCGGTGCGCGAACTTGTTCCACGGGCAGGCCAGCTGGCAGTCGTCGCAGCCGTAGACGCGATTGCCCATCGGCGCGCGCAACGGTTCGGGAATCGCGCCCTTGTGCTCGATCGTCAGGTAGGAAATGCAGCGGCGCGCGTCCAGCCGATACGGTTCCAGGATGGCGCCGGTGGGGCAGATGTCGATGCAGCGGCGGCAATTGCCGCAGTGGGGCGCCTCCGCGGGGTCGGCCGGCAGCGGGATATCGACGAGGATTTCTCCCAGAAAGAACATCGACCCGCCGGCGCGGTCGAGCAGCAACGTATGCTTGCCGCGCCAGCCCAGTCCGCCCTGGCTGGCCAGCGCCACCTCCATGACCGGTGCCGAATCGGTGAACACGCGATAGCCGAATCTTCCGATTTCCGTTTCGATGCGCGCTGCCAGTTGCTGCAGGCGGTTGCGCAATACCTTGTGATAGTCGCGCCCACGGGCGTAGAGCGAGATCACAGCCGTGGCGGGATCGTCGAGCCGTGCCAGTTCATGGCGGCGCCAGTTGTCCGGGCCATCGGCGGGCAGGTAAGGCATGCGCGCGACGATGGCGCGTACCGTGCCAGGCACCAGTTCATGCGGCCGCGCGCGCTTTGTGCCGTGGTTGGCCATATAATCCATGTCGCCGTGGTAGCCCGCCTGCAACCACGCCAGCAAGCCCGCCTCGGCGTGCCGCAGATCGACATCGGCAATGCGGAGTTCATCGAATCCGAGCTCGCGCCCCCAGTCGCGCAATGAGGCCGCCAGCGACGCCAGCTCCGCCTCCGTCACTGCGGAAGCGGACGCGGCGGGCGCCGGAACCAGGTCTCTTGCGGGGCTGTTTCCGCTATTTGCGGGGGAAGGGGTGGGCACTGCACGGTCGATCATCCCTGAATTGTACGCAATGCCCCTGCTTGAAGAACGCATCCTGCCGCTGCCCGACGAAGCCGCCACTGAACGGTTTGGCGCCGCACTGGCCGGCGCGGTGCGCGAGATGCCGCCGCGCACGGTACATGTGCAGCTATCCGGAGACCTTGGCGCGGGCAAGACCACGCTGTCGCGTGCCGTGCTGCGCGCGCTGGGCCACGCGGGCAAGGTCCGCAGCCCCACCTACACGCTGTGCGAACCGTATGACGTGAAGCGTGCCGATGGTTCGGCGCTGACCGTCTATCACTTCGACCTATACCGGTTTGCCGATCCCGAGGAGTGGATCGACGCCGGTTTCCGGGACTGTTTCGCCGAGCCGGCGTTCAATCTGGTGGAGTGGCCCGAGAAGGCCGGGCGCCTGCTAGGGGAACCCGACCTGCACGTGTTGCTCCAATCGGACAATCGCGTGCCACAATCCGCCGATATAGAGGCGGACGATGGCGTCGATCGCCGCATGGCAATATTGCGCGCCTATACTCCCACTGGACTTATCCTGCTGAACGCATGCTGATCAAGCGACTCGCCACTGACCGACCCGATGGACCCGACGGACTGCTGCAGGCCCGCCGCAAATGGATGGCGC
>DAIOET010000070.1:0-14931 GCA_036746135.1 Cupriavidus sp. | reverse complement strand
GCAAGAGCACGCTGCTGAACCTGATCGCCGGCATCGACCGGCCCGACAGCGGCGAGCTTCTGGTGGGCGGCGTCGACATTTCGACCTTGCCCGAGGCGTCGCTGGCGGACTGGCGCGCCGCGCACGTCGGCTTCATCTTCCAGTTCTACAATCTGATGCCGGTGCTGACCGCGTATGAGAACGTGGAATTACCGCTGATGCTGACCCGCTTGAGCCGCGCGGAGCGGCGTGAGCGCGTGGAGATGGTGCTGGGTATGGTGGGACTGGCCGACCGTATGGATCATTATCCGAGCGAGCTGTCAGGCGGGCAGCAGCAGCGTGTGGCGATTGCCCGGGCGCTGATCACCGACCCGACGCTGATCGTGGCCGACGAGCCAACGGGCGACCTGGACCGCAACTCCGCCACGGAAATCCTGGCGATGCTGCAACGGCTCAACGCGGACGTGGGCAAGACCATCATCATGGTCACGCACGACGCGCATGCCGCCGAGGCCGCCAAATCGCTGGTCCACCTGGAAAAAGGTGAACTGATCCAGACCGAGCCGCGCGGTTGAAGCCCCGAGGATTCTTCGCATGTACCTGCCCAAGCTGATCGCCCGCAACGCGATGCGCCACAAGCTGCGCACCGCGCTGACCGTGCTTGGGCTGGTGATTGCGGTGCTGGCCTATGGATTGCTCCAGACCGTGGTCGACGCCTGGTATGCGGGCGCGTCGGCGGCGTCGAATGCGCGGCTGGTGACCCGCAACGCGATCTCGCTGACATTTGCGCTGCCGCTCAACTACGAGTACCGGATCAAGGGCGTCGACGGCGTCACCCAGGTAGCGCGCTCGAACTGGTTCGGTGGCGTCTACCGCGACCCGAAGAATTTCTTCGCCCAGTTCGCGGTGTCGGACAACTACCTCGACCTGTATCCCGAATTCATCGTCCCGCCCGAACAGCGCGCCGACTACCAGCGCGACCGCCGGGGCGCGCTCGTGGGTCGGCAACTGGCGGATCTGTATGGCTTCAAGATCGGCGACGTCATCCCGATCAAGGGCACGATCTACGCGGGCACCTGGGACTTTGTGGTGCGCGGCATCATGGAAGGCCGCGACGAAAGCACGATCACTCGCCAGATGGTGTTCCACTGGGACTACCTGAACGAGACGGTGCGCAAGAAAACCTCGAAACAGGCCGACCAGGTGGGCGTCTTCATCCTGGGCGTCGACAATCCGGACAATGCCGCCGCGATCTCGCGGGCCGTCGATAACGTCTTCAAGAATTCGCTGGCCGAAACGCTGACCGAGACCGAGCAGGCGTTCCAGCTCGGCTTTGTGGCGATGTCCAACCAGATCATCGCGGCCATTCGCGTGGTGTCCTACGTGGTGATCGTGATCGTGATGGCCGTGATGGCCAACGCAATGGCGATGAGCGCGCGGGAGCGCATCACCGAGTACGCCACGCTCAAGGCGCTGGGCTTCGGCCCCGGCTTCCTGTCGATACTGGTGTTCGGGGAATCGATGATCATCAGCGCGTTCGGCGGCGCGCTGGGCATGTTACTGACACCACCGGCCGCCCGCTTTTTCAAGCAGGCGGTGGGTGGCGTGTTCCCGGTCTTTACGGTGTCCCACGAAACCATGATGATGCAGGCCGCCTGCGCGCTGGTGGTGGGGCTGGCGGCCGCCATCGTGCCGGCCGTGCAGGCCGCGCGCGTGCGGATCGTCGAGGGCCTGCGGGCCATTGGCTAACCGGGATCGAACGCAGATGGTCATCCCGCTTCACTACATCGCCCGCAACGTCTGGGCCAGACGCCTGACCACGACGCTGACCGCCGGCGGCCTGGCGCTCGTCGTGTTTGTCTTCGCAACCATGCTCATGCTCGACGCCGGCCTGAAGCAGACGCTGGTGACCACGGGCGAGCGCGACAACGTCGTGGTGATCCGCAAGGGCGCCGAAACCGAGATCCAGAGCGCCATCTCGCGCGACCAGGCCGCCGCGCTGGAAATGTACCCTTCCATCGCCATGACGCCCGAAGGCCGGCCGATGGCGTCGCGCGAGGCCGTGGTCCTGATCTCGCTGACCAAGACTGGATATACGACGCCGTCGAACGTGGTGATCCGTGGCGTGTCGCCGCTTGGTGCGTCACTGCGGCCACAGGTTCACCTGACCGAAGGACGCATGTTCAAGCCGGGCTCGGCCGAAATCATCGTCGGCAGCGGCATCGCCAAGGGGTATGGCAACGTTCGCATCGGCGACCATCTGCGCTTTGCGCAGCGCGACTGGACCGTGGTGGGCCATTTCGACGCAGGCGGCAGCGGTTTCGATTCCGAAATATGGGGCGATGTGGACCAGCTCATGCAGTCGTTCCGCCGTATCAGCTATTCGTCGATGGTGCTGCGGCTGGCCAATACCGACGCCTTCGACAAGTTCCGCGCCGATATCGACGTGGACCCGCGCCTGGCCAACGAGGCCAAGCGCGAGCAGCAGTTCTACAGCGACCAGTCCAAGGCGCTGTCGGCGTTCATCAATATCCTGGGGCTGACGCTGACGACCATTTTCTCGGTGGCCGCGATGATCGGCGCCATGATCACGATGTACGCTTCGGTGGCCAACCGCGTCGGCGAGATCGGCACGCTGCGCGCGCTGGGCTTTCAACGGACCAATGTGCTGATGGCGTTTCTGGTCGAGGCGGTGCTGCTGGGATTGGTGGGGGGCATCGCCGGCCTGCTCTGCGCGTCGCTGATGCAGTTCGCGTCATTCTCGACGACCAACTTCCAGACATTCGCCGACCTGTCGTTCCGCTTCGTGCTGACGCCGGCCATCATCATCAAGACATTGCTGTTCTCGATGGCGATGGGATTGATCGGCGGATTCCTGCCGGCGCTGCGCGCGTCGCGGCTCAAGATCGTCGATGCATTGCGGGCGCGGTGAGCGATACCGCCGGCCGCCTACCCCATCACTTCTTCGCAAACCTCCAGCCACGCGCGCGCCGCGTGCGACAGATACCGCCCCGGTGACCAGATATGGGCCAGCGCCCAGTCCATCGTCGGCTCCGTCAGGCGGGCCACGGCCAGCTTGTCGCGGGTTTCCAGCCTGGCCAGCAGCGGTTCAGGAAGGAATGTGGTGCCTAGCCCCGCGGTGGCCATCGACGCCAGGAAGTCCCAGTGGCCACTCTGCGCCACCACATGGGGTTCGATGCGTGCGTCCAGAAAGGCCTGCCGCAGCTTGCGCGTCAGCGAGAACTCGTCGGTCAACATCACCAGCGGCTCGTCGCGCAATGCTTCAAGCGTGACCGTGCGGCCACTGGCCCATGCCGCGCGGTGCGGGCCGACGGCCCAGATCGGATACTTGGCGAATTGGCGCGTCTCCAGCGCCAATCCGCTGTCGCCCGGCAAGACGGTGGCGCCAACTTCAAGTTCGCCATTGGCCACCTGCTGCTCCACCACCTGCCCGCCATGCTCGGACAATGTGAGCTGCAGATTGGGATAACGCTTGCGGAACGCGCTCACGGCGGGTGAGAAGAACAGGTTCACCATCGGCGGTATGCCCACCGTCAGCTGGCCCCGCCCGAGCGATGACAGGTCCGCCACCTCCAGCGTCAGCCGGTGCACCACGCCCAGCGCTTCCTGCCCCCGGTCGTAGACCACCCTGCCGACATCGGTCAGCCGCACCGACTTGCCTTCGCGGATCAGCAGCGGCTGGCCAACTTCATCCTCCAGCTGCTTGACCATCTTGCTGATGGTCGATTGCGTGACGTATAGCGATGCCGCCGCCTGTGTGAAACTCTTCAGGCGCGCGGTCTCGACGAAGTAGCGCAAGGCGCGGATGTCGATCGGCATGGAAGTTTTTCATGAATATTTCGACTGAAGCCGCGAATTTTAAATCATGACTGGAATTTTTGCAGCGCGACTACACTGCGGTCCAACGCCCCCAATTGCCGGACCACCGGCGCATCACAATCATGGCTAGCTGGCCACATGCCCGGCAGTGGCTGTTCTCGCTGAAGGCATTCGCGGCCGCGATGCTGGCGCTCTATATCGCTCTGTCCTTTGGCCTGCCGCGCCCTTACTGGGCAATGGCCACGGTCTATTTCGTATCGAATCCGCTGACGGGCGCCACGCGCTCCAAGGCCGCCTATCGCGTGGCCGGGACGATACTGGGGGCCACGGCCGCGGTCATCACGGTGCCGCAACTGGTGAACATGCCGATCGTGCTGACCGGCGCCGTGGCGCTCTGGATCATGGTGCTGGTCTACCTGTCGCTGCTGCAGCGTTCGCCCCGCAGCTACGTCTTTCTGCTGGCCGCGTACACGCTGCCGATCGTCGCGCTGCCCGCCGTGATGCAGCCGGCCGACATCTTCGACATCGCCGTGGCGCGTATCGAGGAAATCGTGATCGGCATCGTGTGCGCGAGCCTGGTCGGGGCCATCGTGTTCCCGGCCAAAGTGGCGCCGGCACTGCGCGAGCGCGCGCGCATCTGGCTGGATGACGCCGCCGCCTGGGCCAGCGACATCGTCGCCGCCAATCCACGCGCCAGCGCCAGCCGCCACCGGCTGGCGGCGGACATGCTGGCGCTGGACCAACTGATCGTGCACCTGTCGTTCGACGTCGAAAGCGGACAGGCCGTGGAGCATGCGCGCGCGCTGCGCGCCCGCATGTCGCGGTTGATGCCGGTACTTTCCGGGCTGGAAAGCGTGCTTCACGCGCAGCGCGATGCCAAATCGTGCACGCTGCCCCGCCCCGCGCTGGACCAGGCCGCCGCCTATCTGGGCACCCGGCGCGACGTGCTGATGCGCGCGTGCGCGGACCTGCAGCAAGGCATTGGCGACCGGCCCCACCCGCGCGCCGCCATCACACTGGCAGACGAGCGCACCGACACCGAGGCGCCCTATCACGACCACGCCATGCTGGTATTCGGCGCGGTATCGGCCGGACTGGCCGTGTTCTGCGCCGGTCTGCTGTGGATCTTCTCGGGCTGGGAGGATGGTGGCGGTCCGGTGGCGGTCTCGGCTATCGCCTGCTGTTTCTTTGCGACTATCGACGAGCCGCGCCCGGTGGCACGATCGTTCTTCCGCTGGGCGACGATCTGCCTGCTGATCTCATCGTTCTACCTGTTCATGGTCGTGCCCCACGCGCAGACGTTCGAGACACTGACGGGCATGCTGGCCGTGCCCTATCTGGGCATCGGCATGCTGATCACGCGGCCCGGCTTCAACCTCATCGCCATGCTGCTGTCGGTGAACACGGCCTCGTTTGCCAACGTGCAGTCCGTCTACGACGCCAACTTTATCGGCCTGTTCAATACCAGCCTGGCGAATGCGGCTGCCATGCTGTTCGCACCGCTATGGGCGATGCTGGCGCGCCCGTTTGGCGCGCACGTGGCGGCGCAGCGACTGATCCGCGCGAGCTGGCAGGACCTGGCGCGTGCCGCGACATGGCGCGCCACCGATACCCATACCTACGTCGGCGCGCGCATGTTCGACCGTCTCGGACAATTGATGCCGCGCCTGGGCGCGAGCGGCGGGCGGCTGGCGTCAGACGGTTTCACCGAGTTGCAGATCGGCTATTGCACGCTGGCCTTGCAGCGCGCCCTGCCCGCTTTGCCGCTGCCGGTGCGCAAACCCGTGCGCCGTGTGCTCGGCATCGTGGCCCGGCATTTCCGCGCGCGCATCAAGTCCGGCCATACGGTGGCCGCGCCAGCCGCCCTGCATCAATGGATCGAGACGTCACTCGCGCAAATTCCGATGGTGCAGGATCGCACCCTGGCCGCCGACGTTCAGTGCGCGCTCGTGGTGCTTGGCATCACGTTGCATACACATGAAAAAAACGAATGATTTGATATTTGTTAAATCATCACAAGAATAGAGCGGGACGCCTACACTTCGTCCCGTGCCGCACCACTCCGATGCGACATCGCCCACAAGGCGTTTCGGGCGGCGCGCCCCACCCCCCATCCCTGCCGGTGCGCCGCCCACCCAATCTGTTGAAGAATTCCATGCACAACTACACCATCAAATCCCTGCTTGCCACCACGATGCTCTGCGCCTGCACCCTGGCTGCCGCGCAATCCGGCCACGGCCTGCAGGACCGTGGCGTCGACGGTGACCGCTACGGCTACACGATGCACAACGGCCCCCGCGACGTATTCACCGAAGGCGCGAATGTCCTGGAAAAGCGCGATGTCTATACCGACGGCGCCTACGGCACGCGCAAGCCCGATCCGTACACCGACGGCGCCCGCAAGACGGCTGGCCTCGACCGCACGGGCGTCTCGGCGCCGCCGGCTCACAGCGCCTGATTGACCTGCCTCCTGCTTCTTTTCTGCTTTGTTCTCGTGAGATGAACTTGCCGCGTCCGGTTTCGGACGCGGTTTTTTTTGGATCGCGGGGCGCCCTGATCCGGCTACGCAGCCGCGCGGCGCATCAGGATCGCATCCGCTGCAACTCGTCTATGCGCAGGCGATAGGCGCGCATCAGGCAGGCCTTGTCGCTGCATGGATTGCGGGAATGTCTGAGCCAGTCGCGTTGCCCGTCCCGGAGCGCCGCCTTGTTGGTGGCACTGCCGAGCCTTTTCGCGTACAGACCGGCGAGTTCCTGATCGACTCGCGTCAGTTCCGAATCTCCGCAAACCAGCTTCGATGGCGTCGTGGTCAGCTTGCTGCAGTCGAGACTCCGCATCAAGGCTGCCCTGGATTCGGGACGATTCTCCAGGCTGCCCGGCTTGCAAAGGCCCTGCAACGATCTGCACACGACGTTGCGCCCGACCCAAGCCATGTCCCGCGCGCCATGATCGGCAACAAAGCGGTTGATGGCGGCATGGCTGACGCCCCTTTGCATCGCGTTGGCCGCGACGATCTCGTTGCAGAGTGAATCGCCGACGTAGGACTGCCCAACCCGCTTGTAGCAGCTATGAAAGCCCAGTTGACCGGACCCGAGGATACTGCGGCGCTCTCCCGACGCAAACACGATCGAGGCGCATGCGGAGGCACACCGGGCGTTGTCCGGAACGACCGTATAGACACGAATCTTGTCCATGACATCGACGAGCCGAAAGGCGGCCTCAACGTTGCCGCCGGGACTGTTCAGGATCAGCGTGACCAGCCCTTCGTCGTCCCGGTCCGCAAGCCGCGCGACGGCACGGAATTTATCGGCATCGCCGTCCTCGACTCGCCCCTCCGCGATGATCATCCGTTGGTCGAGCTGAGGCTGGTGATAGAAGCGAAACTCCATGCCCAGGGCGTCGACCGGAAACACCAGCGCATGGAGACAGAGCCAGGACAGCAGTGCCGCAGCCGTTCGCACCGCCGCTTCGCCGCGCGTCCGCCAGGCAATAAGGCGCATCGGTCCCCTCCAGCGCAGGCACAGTGACGCGGATAAGCGTAGCCAAAATGGGGGCGGCCTGCCGGGACGTTTTTTTTACCGGCGCGCGTCCTGTGCGGCCTGTTCGGCCCACCCCCCAATTGCATCGAGCAGCAAACCCGAGCCGTGTTCGCGCGACCCGGCATCGTCGTATCCGTCCAGGAACGCCCCGTGCTCGGTGAGCGTCAGCTGTGTGCCCTGCCCGACCGCTTTCAGCTCGAAGATCGCCAGCGACACGGAGATCTTGCGCTCGCCCATATGCATTTCGTAGCTATAGACCAGGCGCTGCTCGGGGATGACGTCGAAATAGACCGCGTCGAACGTCGACACCAGCCCGTTGTCCCACTTGCCCTGCAGATGTTCGCGGCCGCCGGGGCGCACATCCATCGAACGTGACACGGTCTCGTAGCCCTTGCCGCCGTGGAACCACTGAGCCTTGGCGGCCGGGTCACTGAGCGCGCGGAATACCAGCGAAGGCGGCGCGTTGTAGGTCCGGGAGATCGAGAACGTGCCGTGAGCGACCGAACGCGGCGGCGCTTCGGCGGCAATACGTGCCACTTCCTTTTCGAGCCGATCCAGCGTCTGCTTCCAGCCTGCCTCGGCGCCGCGCGTGAAGTCGCCCGCCGAAGGGTCGAGCATCGTGTAGGCCTGCGTCACCGTCATCTCGGTGCCGCCACACACCGTCTCGAAGCCAACCGTCGTCAGGGCGTTGAACAGTTGCCTGCCTTCGGTGGTTTCCACGGTCATATCGACCACGAGCCGCGAATGCGGTGTGATTTCGACATAGTGGCCGCGAATCCAGTGATCGAATTCGCCGTTCTCCGCGCGCATGCGCAGGTCGAACTTGCCGCCAGGCCGAAACTCCACTTCGCATTTCGGGACCGTAAAGCCCTGCGGGCAGAACCAATGCTTCAAGTGGTCCGCCGCGCTCCAGGCTTTGAAAACCAGATCGCGCGGGGCATTGAACGCGCGCGATACGGTCAGCGTGCGCTGCGTCACGGGGGTCTCAGTTGCTGTTGCCATCGGATGCTGCCTCCTTTTTCATGGTTTCCAGATACTCGCCCAGGCGGTCGAAATGGCCTTCCCATTCGGCACGGCGGGCACTGATCCATTGTTCTGCCTCACTGAGCGCATTGGGCGCCATGCGGCAGGTGCGAACCCGTCCGACCTTCTCGGTATGCACCAACCCGGCATGCTCCAGCACCGACAGATGCTGCATCACCGCTGGCAGCGACATCGCCAGCGGCCTTGCAAGATCGGAGACGGACAACGGCCCGCGCGCCAGTTGCGCCAGCATCGTGCGCCGCGTGGTATCGGCCAGCGCCTGAAACGTGGCGTCGAGAGGGTCTGAATAGTTAAGCATGTCCTTTAGTATAGAGACGCGCGATAGTTAAGCAAGAACTTTAGTGAAGGTTTTCGGGAAACTTCGGGAACGGGTGCGGGACGGGCAGCTACCGCTGCAATCCGGCGATCCGGGCCGTGATCTCAGCCAGTTCCGGGCAAGGCTTGAGCTGGTCGATCAGCCATTGCACCGATGCCGCCAAGCCGTCGGGATCGTAGTCGGCGGCAAAGCTGTGCAGCGTGGCGCCGTGCAGAAAGAGCCTGAGCGCAAGCAGCTCGGGATCAGGCGAGGCGTCGGGGTCGTAACCGAACAACTGGATAGGCACCTGGGCAAGCAGTGGCCCTACCGCGTCGGCCAGCCGCCTGTCGCCACGGGAAGCCATCCAGACTTCGAGAATAGCCAGCGACGTATGCCGCTGGCGCCGATGCACCAGCGTATGGAGCATCAGATGCAGCCGCACGCGGGGCGACATCACACCCAGCATCGCCAGCTTCCTGGCTTCGGTATCGAGCAGGCTTGCCACCATCGCCGGCAGCAGGTCGTAGCGACCTTCCGGAAACTGGTGCCGCAGCGATCCGCGGCTGATACCGGCCATCTCGCAGACGCGGGCTTCGCCGAAGGCGGCATAGCCTTGCTCGATCAGCAATGTGGTGGCGGCATCGATCAGCGCCTGTCTTGTGGACGCGCTGCGTTCAGCTTGGGTGGGCATGGCACGGATTGTAACGACAACGTCATTAATGTGGTTTGACCGATCAACCGAGCCGCCGTCGTCACTTGCCGAAGAAGACACCGCCAGGACCACCGTATACATACAGGCAGGTGCGCTCCAGGGCGTCGGATAAGCCCGCGCTGCTGCAACGGGCCGGGAAAGGGCGTATTCTGGCGAACTTGTCATTCGCGCGTCGTAGGCGTAGTGTTCGGCATCGCCTGAGGCTCAGGCGCATCGCCTCGACCTGAGAATGTGCCGGAGCCGCCCTTCCTGATTGTTTGACGGATGAACCAGAAATCCCATAAATACCCAGATGAACCGCCTTTGCCGTCCACCTGGGATGCCCGCCTTGCCCGACATCTCGTACGGCCCCTCAAGAACACCCGTGTCACCCCGAACCACCTGACCACGCTGCGGCTGCTGATCGGCGTCGCTGGCATCGCCTGCATTGCGCAAGGCGGCTACGCGTGGTCCAACTGGGGTGCCCTGTTGGTCGTGCTATCCAATTTCGTGGATCACACCGACGGCGAGTTGGCGCGAATTAGCGGCAAATCGAGCAAGATTGGCCACTTTTACGATCTGGCGAGCGATGCACTGATCACGGTGCTGCTGTTCGTCAGCTTCGGCATGGCCGTCGCCAATACGACCGTGGTGACCGACGCATTCGGCCCGGTGTTGCGCGGCACGATTGCCGGCCTGGCCGTCGCGCTGATCTTCTTCCTGCGCATGCGTATAGAATCGCGTGTTGGCAAAAGTGGCACCAAGCAGGCTTCGGCGGGCGGCTTCGAAACGGAAGACGTGCTGTATCTGCTGCCGCTGGTGACGCTGACGAATGGCATCGGTCCCTTCCTGACCGCCGCCTCGATCGGCGCCCCGCTGTTTGCCGCCCTGGTCATCATCGATTACTGGCGAGTCATGCGGCGCCCCCAGCCAGTCGCAACCACCAACGATCACTGAGTCAGCCCAATGCCAGAGCAAGTTACCGGCGACATCGCCATCGCGCCGCACGCCGCGCGCGAAGCCGAATCCGTAGCCACCCGTCCGGCCGCCCGCCGCCCGGACGCGGCGGTGGCCGGTGTCGTGGCGCAGCTCGACACCGCCGCCCTGCGGCAGGACTTCGACCGCCAGGGCGCGTTCCTGTACCTGGACAAGTTTCTCGGGACCGATGAAACCGCGCAGCTCGTCGCGCTCGCCCGCGGGCTGCAGGCGGGCCTCAATCGCAACTACCTGCCCGGCCACAAGCAGGGAGGCAGCGTCAGCCGCCATACGATCGACGAGAAAGCCCCGTTCATCGCCGAGCTGTATCGCTCGAAGGCGCTGATCGGCTGGCTGGAACAGGTCACCGGCGACAAGCTGCAGGTCTGCCCCGATACCGATCCGCACGCCTACGCGCTCTATTACTACACGCGCCAGGGCGACCACATCGGCTGGCACTACGACACGTCCTACTACGATGGCCGCCGCTACACGCTGCTGATCGGCGTGCTGGACGAATCATCGTGCCGGCTCGATTACGAACTGCATACGCGCAACCCCGACATTCCCGATGAACCGGGTTCGGTGCAGATTGCACCGGGCGGCATCGTGCTGTTCGATGGCGACAAGCTGCGCCACCGCATCACGCCAGCCGGCCCGAACGAGATCCGCGTGTCGCTGACCTTTGAATACGTGACCGATCCGGGCATGCGGCCGTGGCTGCGCTTCATCTCGAACATGAAGGATGCCGTGGCGTACTTCGGGTTCCGCCAGGTGTTCCGGCGCATGCTGGGCGGCAAGTAAGGAAGCAGGTCCGCGTGAATCGTGCAGCTTTCATTCTTCTGTCGGTAGGCGCGGCGCTGTTCGTCGGCCTGCTGGCCTGGCAGGGCTTTGGCGCGGTGACCACCACGCTGATGTCCGCTGGCTGGGGCCTGGCCGTCGTCGCCGCATTCCACCTGTTGCCGCTGGCACTCGATGCCGGTGCCATTGCCGTGTTGCTGGACCGCAAGACCCGCCACGGGTCGTTCTGCAGCGCGCTCAAGGCACGCTGGACGGGCGAGGCGGTCAACAGCCTGCTGCCGGCCGGCCAGATTGGCGGCCCGGTGCTGATGGTGCGTTACCTGTCCCATCGCGGTGCGCGCATGCGCGATGCCGCCGCCGCCATCACCGTCAGCACCACCACCCAGGCGTTGTCGCAGATGCTGTTCGCGCTGCTGGGCATCATGGTGTTCGGCGCCAATGGCGACCTTTCCGAATATCGCACCCCGGTCATTGCGATCACCGTGGTGCTCGGTGCCTGCGTGCTGGCCTTCTGCGTGCTGCAGCGGCGCGGCATGTTCGGCCGGGTGATGCGCATCGGCCAGAAACTGTTCGGCAAGCGTCCCCCGGCAGGCGGCAGCGAAGCCGACGAGGCAAAAACCGGACGCTGGGCCGGGCTGGCGCTGCGCGCCGACGCCGTCGACAGTGCGATTCGGGAACTCTATCGCGACCGCAAGAAGGTCGCGGCGAGCTTTGGCCTTAACCTGCTGGGCTGGATTGCCGGCACCGGCGAGGTCTGGCTGATTTTGCATTTCCTGGGGCATCCGGTGAACTGGCACGAAGCGCTGCTGCTCGAAAGCGTGGGCCAGGCGATCCGGGGCGCCGCGTTTGCGATTCCCGGCTCGCTCGGCGCCCAGGAAGGCGGCTACCTGCTGTTGGCGCCGCTGGTGGGCCTGCCACCCGACGCCGCGCTGGCGCTGTCGCTGGCCAAGCGCGTGCGCGAGCTGGTGCTCGGCATCCCCGGACTGGTTTACCTGCATTTCAGCGAACGGAAGTTCCAGCGCCGTCGCGCCGCAACGGCCCTGTCGGCCGACAGGGGCTGATGCGGCCCTCCCACAATTCATGAGAACAACGTGATGCGAGCAATCATTCTTGCCGCGGGCCTTGGCCTGCGACTTCAGCAACAGCCGGGCAAGCAGTTCCCGAAATGCCTGTTGCGCTTTGACGGCCTGACGCTGCTGGAGCGTCACCTGCGCCTGCTCGATGCCGCCGGCGTGACCGAAGTGGTGCTGGCGCTCGGCTTCGAGCCGGACCAGGTCAAGGAAGAACTGGCCCGACTCGGCCGCGACCTGGAAATCGTGATCAACCCGCGCTACGACCTTGGCAGCGTGCTGACCGTCCACACCGTGGCCGACGCCATGTCGCGCGGCGGCGATGTGCTGCTGATGGACGCCGATGTGCTCTACGACGAGCGCATCATGAGCAAGCTGGTGGCTGGCGATACCGTCAACCGCCTGCTGATCGACCGCGACTTCGAAGCCGGCGACGAACCCGTCAAGCTGTGCGTGAAGGACGGCGTGCCCGTGGAACTGCGCAAGCAGCTCATGGCCGACCTGCAATACGACACCATCGGCGAATCGGTGGGCTTCTTCCGCTTCAAGGAAGACTGCGCCCGCCGCCTGGCCGAAATCGTCAAGGGTTACGTCGACTCCGGCCGCGCCAACATGCCGCACGAAGAAGCGGTGCGTGACCTGTTGCTGGAACGCTCCCATGTATTCGACACCGCCGATGTAACCGGCGCCCCCTGGATCGAAATCGATTTCCCCGGCGACGTCGCACGCGCCGCCGAAGAAGTCCTGCCCCAACTTCTGCCTGTAGGAATCGCACAATGAACGCCATCGACCCGAACCTGCTCGGATCCACTGTTCCGCTCTCTCGCGCTGCACGACTGCGCCAGATGCTGCTGTCCAACGAGCTCGAATTCATTATGGAAGCCCACAACGGGCTGTCCGCGCGCATCGTGCGCGAGGCCGGCTTCAAGGGCATCTGGGCCTCGGGCCTGGCCATTTCCGCGCAGTTCGGCGTGCGCGACAACAACGAGGCCAGCTGGACCCAGGTTGTCGACAACCTCGAATTCATGGCGGATGCCAGCGACCTGCCGATCCTGCTGGACGGCGACACCGGTTACGGCAACTTCAACAACGTGCGCCGCCTGGTGCGCAAGCTCGAACAACGCGGCATCGCCGGCGTCTGCATCGAGGACAAGATTTTCCCGAAGACCAACAGCTTTATCGGTGGCGAGCAGCAGCCGCTGGCCGATATCGACGAGTTCTGCGGCAAGATCAAGGCCGGCAAGGATTCGCAGGCCGACGACAATTTCTCGATCGTGGCCCGCGTGGAAGCCCTGATCGCGGGCTGGGGCATGGAAGAAGCGCTGCGCCGCGCCGAGGCCTATCACCAGGCTGGCGCCGACGCGATCCTGATCCACAGCAAGCTGTCGAAGGCCGACGAGATCGTCACGTTCGCGCGCGAATGGGGCAATCGCTGCCCGCTCGTGATCGTGCCGACCAAGTACTACAGCACGCCGACCGACGTGTTCCGCAAGGCTGGCATCAGCCTGATCATCTGGGCGAACCACCTGATCCGCGTGGCCGCCTCTGGCATGCAGGCCGTGGCGAAGGACATCTACGAGAACCAGACGCTGGTCAACGTGGAAGACCGCATCGCCACCGTCAACGAGATTTTCCGCCTGCAGGATGCGGACGAGTACTCGGCTGCCGAAAAGATCTACCTGACCGGCGGCCAGGCGCCCGGTTCGGCCGTGGTGCTGGCCGCGGGCCGTGGCAAGGGCCTGGAGGCGCTGACCGAGGACAAGCCCAAGGTCATGCTGCCGGTGGCCGGCAAGCCGCTGCTGCGCTGGCTGGTGGACGGCTTCAAGAACCAGGGTATCAACGACATCACGGTGGTGGGCGGCTACAAGGCCGAAGCCATCGACGCAGCCGGCATCAACCTGGTGCGCAACGACCGCTACGCCGAAACGGGCGAACTGGCGTCGCTGGCGGCTGCCGCCGACGCGCTGCAGAACGACACCGTCATCGCCTACGGTGATCTGCTGTTCCGCAGCTACATCCTGCGCGACCTGGTGGATACCGATGCGCCGTTCAGCGTGGTGATCGACTCGTCGGAGTCGGCACCGTCGAACCAGAGCGTGCGTGACTTTGCCTGGTGCTCGGCGTCCGACGACCGCGACCTGTTCGGCCAGAAGGTCCTGCTGAAGAAGATCTCGGACGACGTGCCGGCAGGCGACGCCCCGCACGGCCGATGGATCGGCCTGATGAACGTCCGTGGCGAAGGCCGCGCGCGCCTGCAGAAGCTGCTGGGCGAACTGCGCCAGCGCCCGGACTTCGACAAGCTCGACCTGCCCGACCTGCTCAACGCGCTGGTTGCCGCCGGCGAACAGGTCGAGGTCAAGTACGTGCATGGCCACTGGCGTGGCGTGAACGACCTGGACGACTTCCGCCGTGCCGGCGATTTCGCGCACGGCCAGACGCCGTTCGCGGTGGGCAACGGCGAGGCCGCCCAATGATCGAGGCGGTCCAGTTCGTGGAAGCCGCGCGCGAGCGCGGTTTCGAATGGTACGCGGGCGTGCCCTGCTCGTACCTGACGCCGTTCATCAACTACGTGGTGCAGGACCCTTCCCTGCACTACGTATCGGCAGCCAACGAAGGCGATGCCGTGGCATTTGTCGCCGGCGTGACGCAGGGTGCGCGCAACGGCGTGCGCGGCATCACGATGATGCAGAACTCGGG
>DAIOET010000069.1:0-15069 GCA_036746135.1 Cupriavidus sp. | reverse complement strand
CGGACGGGAAAATCCCTTCGAGGGGTCAATTCGAAGGAACGGGTTCGGTCCAGGAATCACTTACAAGCGCAGCGGAACTTTCTTTCCGCATCATCGGCGAGTTTCCAATCGTCGGAACCTCAAGCCACGCGCTACCGGTCTTCCTGGTGCCGGATCAGACGATTCCAAAAATTGTCTGGTCCGGTAAATCGGGTTACTGCTCAGGCTTTCTTCCACACCCCTTATTTTTCAAGGCTTTAGCGGCGGGGGAACCTCACACCAAGCGCTGGTCTGTCAATGCATTGTGGGGGAAACTTCTGGGGATGGCAGTAACAAAATGTATCGTTTTGCAAGAAGATGAAAGGCCGGGATGCAAAAATCCGGCGTTTTAGACACTTTTGTTCGAATTTGAAAGCGTTTTCACAGCGCGGCATAGCATCTTGTTTAGCCGGCAATGTTAAGACATTGTGAGGCTAGTGTACTGAATGCATTACGTTTTTTCCGCGCCCACTTAAGACCAACCCTACTTTCGTGGGATGCCAGAATTCCCATCCTCGAAATTGTGTTCGGTAGCGCATCCAGCGTTACGATTAGAAACGGTTAGCGCGCCACTTTTTCCAGGGGTATGCGTTATCCCCGGCGAGCCACGGCACCGCTACACTGGCGGTCGTTCGCACTTACGCACGTTTCGTCATGGCCATCGATCCTCAGCTGCAAACCTATTATCGCCAGATGGCGGAAATCTACGCTGGCCAGCCCGCAGCGATCAGCGCACCGGAGCGCCGTGCACGCTTCGATGAAGTGGCGGCCCGTTCGCAGTTGCCAGATCCAGATGGCATGGTCGTCAGCGATCTGGAAATTCCCGTGGACGGCGCATCGCTCCCGGCGCGGCTGTTCCGGCCGGCGGGTGAAGAGAATCCGCGGTTGATCGTTTATTTTCACGGCGGTGGCTGGGTGGTCGGGTCACCGCGGACGCACCATTCGGTTGCCGCACTGCTTGCCGCCGATACGGGCTGCGCGGTGGTCAGTGTCGATTACCGCCTGGCCCCCGAGCTGCCGTTTCCCACGCCTTGTGACGATGCGATCGGCGCGGTGCGCTGGCTCGCCAATGCGCGCGAAGCGCTCGGCGTTGCGCCGGACTTCCTGGCGGTGGCGGGCGACAGCGCGGGCGGACACCTGGCCGCCGTCGCGGCACGCCAGATCAATGACGATGCCGCCCGGCATATCGTCAACGCGCAATTGCTCATCTACCCGGTCGCGGCGCCGGTGCTGACCACCGAAAGCTACCGCGCCTTTGCCGATGGCCCGGGCCTGACGCGCGATGAGATGGCTTGGTTCTGGACCCAGTACATCGGGGCCGAAGCACTCACCGTCGGTGCGGCCCAGACCGATCCGCGCATCCACCTGATGGCCACGCCGCCCAAGCATCTGCCGCCGTCCAGCGTGGTGATCGTTGCGGCCAATGATGTGTTGCGTGACGACGGCCTGGCCTATGCCGATTTCCTGGTGCGCCATGATGCACTGGTGACCACGATCGAAGCCAGTGGCATGACGCATGGCTTTGCACGCCTGCAGCCCGAGGCGCCACGGGCCCGTGAATGGATGCGCCGCGCCGCGCAAGCCTTTGTTGCGAGTTTCGACGACATCTGAAAATCCGCTGCAGAAAGCCGACATCGATATGACGGCCATCATCCCGTCGACGGCTGCATAAGGCGGCGTTCCCGTAGAATGGCGGTCTTACGAGGATGACCATGACCGTACTGCAGAACGACACCTTCCTGCGCGCGCTGCGCCGGCAACCTACCGAATACACGCCGCTGTGGCTGATGCGCCAGGCGGGCCGCTATCTGCCCGAGTACAACGCGACGCGGGCCCGTGCCGGCAGTTTTCTGGGCCTGGCCAAAAATCCGGCGTATGCCACGGAAGTAACGCTGCAGCCGCTGGATCGTTATCCGCTGGATGCGGCGATTCTGTTCTCCGACATCCTCACCGTTCCCGATGCAATGGGCCTGGGCCTGTCGTTCGCACAGGGCGAGGGTCCGCGCTTTGCTCACCCGCTGCGCACCGAAGCCGATGTGGCCAAGCTGGCCGTCCCGGACATGTCGTCGCTGCAGTATGTATTTGACGCAGTCAGCGAAATTCGCCGCGCGCTGGTGCAGAACGGCACACAACGAGTACCGCTGATCGGATTCTCGGGCAGCCCCTGGACCCTGGCCTGCTATATGGTCGAAGGCGGCGGCTCGGACGACTTCCGCACAGTGAAGGCGATGATGTACGGCCGTCCGGACCTGATGCATCGCATTCTCGATATCAATGCCCAGGCGGTGTCCGCGTACCTGAACGCACAGATCGAAGCCGGCGCGCAGGCCGTGATGGTGTTCGACACCTGGGGCGGTGCCTTGGCTGACGGCATGTACCAGACCTTCTCGCTGGCCTATATGCGTCGCGTGCTGCAGGGCCTGAAGCGCGAGCACAACGGGCAGCAGATTCCGGTCATTGTGTTCACCAAGGGCGGTGGCATCTGGCTGGAGCAGATCGCCGGCATCGAGCCGGACGCGATCGGGCTGGACTGGACTGTCAACCTTACCCAGGCGCGCCGCCGCACCGAAGGCAAGGTCGCGCTCCAAGGCAATATCGACCCCACGGTGTTGTTCGCGCCAGAGGCGGCCATCCGCGAGCAGGTCCGCCAGGTGCTGGACACTTATGCCGCCGGTGGTGGCAGTGACGGCCACGTATTCAACCTCGGCCACGGCATTTCGCAGTTCACCCCGCCGGAAAACGTGTCGGTGCTGGTCGACGAAGTGCACAACCACAGCCGCAAGCTCCGGGGCTCGGCGGTTGCACCTGCCGTCTGATTCTGACGATTTCCCCGCGGCGCAGCGATGTGATGAGTATTTGCGGCGCAGTGTCGCGGAAGGCGCTGCGCGCTTCATGTCAAGTAAACTATTTAACGGCGTTTCGCCAAAAAGGTGCCGGGTAGTTGCTGTCAAGGCTTGACTTATGCACACCGATAGGTTTGCGGCACTGCACGAGCGGGTTACCCCTTAACTCAGTTGGGGGGTGTTTGCAAGTCATTGATTCATAAGGCTTTGAATCTTCTGCAATGTGGGGTGCGAAGTCGATGAAAGCCTTGTGTCAAGCGCCTTGGCGGAAACTCGATGCGACTTTTCAACAAAGTTATCCACAGGCACGGTGATGGGGGTGCAAAACCATCCGTGGATCATCGACTTAGGGTCACATTTGAAGTTTTACTTTAAGTTGATGTTGCGCCGCACACAGACATCCAGCCGCCTTTCCAAGCCGTCGCCCATGCACAACGAATGCGCACTGGGGCTGCACCAAGCAGGGGTCCAAGCATGACCGCCGGCCCCGACGACGCGCTCGCTGTGGCGCATACCACACGGATTTCCGCCGCTCCCGGGCAGGAAGGCGATGCCCGCCCCGGCCACATCGTTCGCGTGGCGCTCGACACCCCTGCCGATGACTGTTTCGACTACCTGGCCGACGATGGCGTGGCGCCGGGTGAACTGGTGGTGGTGCCGTTTGGCAAGCGTCAGGTTGTTGGCGTGGCCGTTGCACGTGTGGATAACTCCGACGTCCCGGCAGACAAAATCCGGCCCATCGCCGCGCGCATTGGCTGGATGCCGCCGCTCAATGCCGAATGGATGGCGCTGGCCCGATTTGCCGCACGCTACTATCACCGCCGCCTTGGCGAAGTGATGCTGCCGGCATTGCCGCCCTCGCTACGCGAAACCGAAACCTGGGACCGCCTGGGCCAACGCGCCCAGACTACGCAGTACCGGGTACGGCCCGGACAGGCCGACGCGCTGCGTGAATCGGTCCCGGCGCGTGCCCGTACCGTGCGTGCGCTGGCGGATGCGCTTGCCGATCCGCAGGACCCGCAGGGTTGGGTACGGCTGGCCGATGCGCGCGAACTTTGCACGGCCGCGCCCCAGAGGCTGGCTGAATGGATAGCCGAAGGCCGGGTCGAGTGCATCCACGTCGAACGGCCTCTGCTCGATACGGACGCGGACCGCCCGGCATCGACCGCACCGGTGCTGCACGCCGAGCAGCAACAGGCGGTGGATGCGATCGTCGCCGCACAAGACTATGCGGCGTTCCTGTTGCATGGCGTGACCGGCAGCGGCAAGACCGAGGTCTATCTGCATGCCATCGCCGAGCGTCTGGCCGCCGATCCGACGGCACAAGTGCTGATGCTGGTGCCCGAAATCAATCTCACGCCCCAGCTCCAGTCGCGCATTGCCGAGCGCTTTCCGCATATGCCGCTGGCCGTGCTGCACAGCGGTCTGGCCGACCAGGAGCGCAGCCTGCAATGGCTGGCTGCCCACCGGGGCGAAGCCCGCATCGTGCTGGGTACGCGCATGGCGATCATGGCATCGATGCCGAACCTGCGTCTGATCATCGTCGACGAAGAGCACGATACGTCGTACAAGCAGCAGGAAGGCCTGCGCTATTCGGCGCGCGACCTGGCCGTCTGGCGGGCCAATCAGCTCAAGATTCCGATCGTGCTCGGGTCCGCCACGCCTTCAATGGAAACGTGGTACCGGGCGGAGCAGGGCGCATATCGCAAGCTGGTACTGCGAGAGCGCGCCCAGGCCGATGCGGCGCTGCCGGCGGTCAAGCTGATCGATCTCAATCACGAGCGCCAGCGGCAGCGTGCCCTTTTTGAAGGGCTGTCCGTGCCGCTGCTCGATGCGATCCAGCAGCGGCTGGACCGCGGCCAACAGAGCCTGCTGTTTCTGAACCGGCGCGGCTACGCACCCGTCCTGGCATGCGATAGCTGCGGCTGGCTTTCGGGGTGTCCGCGCTGCTCCGCGTACCTGGTGCTGCATCGCCCGGAGCGGCGGCTGCGCTGCCATCACTGCGGACTCGAATCGCCGGTGCCGCACCATTGCCCCGACTGCGGCAACGTCGATATCGCACCGCTCGGGCGCGGCACCCAGCGCATCGAAGAGGCGTTATCCACACGTTTTCCACAGGCACGCATCGCCCGGATCGATGCCGACTCCACACGCCGCAAAGGCAGTGCGCAGGCGATGTTCGACGAAGTTCATGCAGGCGAGGTCGACATCCTGGTGGGTACCCAGATGGTGGCCAAGGGGCACGACTTCCAGCGCGTGACGCTGGTTGGCATCGTCCATCCGGACGCCGCCATGTTCAGCCACGACTTCCGCGCCGCCGAGCATCTATTTGCATCGCTGATGCAGGTATCCGGTCGTGCGGGCCGGGCGGGCCTGGGCGGCGAAGTGCTGATCCAGACCCGCTACCCGGACGCCCCCGCATTGCAGGCGCTGGCACGCCATGACTATGATGGATTCGCGGCAAGCCAGTTGCGCGAGCGCCGGCAGGCCGGGTTGCCCCCGTATGCCTACCAGGTGCTGATCACGGCCGAGCATGGCCAGCTGGAGCGCGCGCTGGCATTCCTGCAAGCCGCGCGCGAACAGGCCGATGCGAATCCCCTGGCGCTGGAGGTGCAACTGCATGACCCCGTGCCGATGTCGATGGTGCGGTTGTTCAACAAGGAGCGCGCGCAGATGTTGGTTGAAGCCTCCTCGCGCCCCTTATTGCAACGCTTTATTAGTGAGTGGGTGCCAACATTCGAAGAAGTTGGCACGCGTGTGAAGGGTGTGCGCTGGCAGCTGGAAATCGATCCACTGCGGATCTGACCGACGGCGCTTGTGCACGTGGATGTTGCGTTGGTGCAACCTGCGCATCACGTCTCAGGATAGGTGGTTGCACTAGGTTGCACCTAGTAAATCTCCGAGAGTAAGATCGCGCCAGCCCGGTAGTCTGGCCGGTACGTGCGCGTATCGCAAAAAGGCTGCCAACCGTCTTACCTAGATCCGCTGGAGAACTGCCCGCATGGCCACCACCACCCTTGGCGTCAAGCTCGACGATGCTTCACGCGAACGTCTCAAACGTGCCGCCCAATCGATCGACCGCACGCCGCACTGGCTGATCAAGCAGGCCATCTTCACGTATCTGGAGCAGGTGGAACGCGGCCATCTGCCGCATGAAGCCGGCGCGGCCGCGCTGACCGATGGCGACGGCTCCGACGCCGGTGATGTGGCAACGGGCGATACCCTGCCGCCCCCGTTCCTGGAGTTTGCCCAGAGCATCCAGCCGCAGTCGGTGCTGCGCGCGGCCATTACGTCGGCCTATCGCCGCCCGGAAACCGAGTGTGTGCCGGTGCTGCTGGAGCAGGCGCGCCTGCCGCAAGCCCAGGCCGAAGCCGCCATCAAGATGGCCAAGGCGCTGGCCCAGAAGCTGCGCGAGCAGAAGGTGGGTACGGGCCGCGAAGGTCTGGTGCAGGGTCTGATCCAGGAATTCTCGCTGTCGTCGCAGGAAGGCGTGGCGCTGATGTGCCTGGCCGAGGCGCTGCTGCGCATCCCCGACAAGGCCACGCGCGACGCGCTGATCCGCGACAAGATCAGCGGCGCCAACTGGCAGTCGCACCTGGGCCAAAGCCCGTCCCTGTTCGTGAACGCCGCCACCTGGGGCCTGCTGCTGACCGGCAAGCTCGTGGCCACGCATACCGAAGCCGGTTTGTCGAAGGCGCTGACGCGCATCATCGGCAAGGGCGGCGAGCCGCTGATCCGCAAGGGCGTGGACATGGCCATGCGCCTGATGGGCGAGCAGTTCGTGACCGGCGAGACAATTTCCGAAGCGCTGGCCAATGCGCGCAAGTACGAAGCCGAAGGCTTCCGCTATTCGTACGACATGCTTGGCGAAGCGGCGATGACCGAGGCCGACGCCCAGCGCTACCTGGCTTCCTACGAGCAGGCCATCCACGCCATCGGCCAGGCCTCGCGCGGCCGTGGCATCTATGAAGGCCCGGGCATCTCGATCAAGCTGTCGGCGCTGCATCCGCGCTACAGCCGTGCGCAGCACGAGCGCGTCGTCACCGAACTCTATGGTCGCCTCAAGAGCCTGACGCTGCTGGCTCGCCAGTACGACATCGGCATCAATATCGATGCCGAAGAAGCCGATCGCCTGGAAATCTCGCTCGACCTGCTCGAACGTCTGTGCTTCGAGCCGGAGCTGGCCGGCTGGAACGGCATCGGCTTTGTGGTGCAGGGCTACCAGAAGCGCTGCCCGTTCGTGATCGACTACGTGATCGACCTGGCGCGCCGCAGCCGCCACCGCCTGATGATCCGTCTGGTCAAGGGCGCCTACTGGGATAGCGAGATCAAGCGCGCCCAGGTGGATGGTCTGGAAGGCTACCCCGTCTATTCGCGCAAGGTGTACACCGACGTGTCGTATGTCGCGTGCGCACGCAAGCTGCTGTCGGTGCCGGACGCGATCTATCCGCAGTTCGCCACGCACAACGCGCATACGCTGTCGGCCATCTATCAGATCGCCGGCCAGAACTACTACCCCGGCCAGTATGAATTCCAGTGCCTGCACGGCATGGGCGAGCCGCTGTACGACCAGGTCGTCGGGACGAAGGCGGACGGCAAGTTCGGCCGGCCGTGCCGCATCTACGCACCGGTGGGTACGCACGAAACGCTGCTGGCCTACCTGGTGCGCCGTCTGCTGGAAAACGGCGCCAACACGTCGTTCGTGAATCGTATTGCCGACGATACGATTCCGCTCGATGAACTGGTGGCCGATCCCGTGGCCGTGGTCGAGCAGATGCATAAGGAGGAGGGCACGCTGGGCCTGCCGCATCCGCGCATCCCGCAACCGCGCACGCTGTATGGCAAGTCGCGCGCCAACTCGGCCGGTATCGACCTGTCGAACGAACACCGCCTGGCCTCGCTGTCGTCCGCCCTGCTGGCTGGCACCAGCGACACGCCGCGCGCCGAGCCGCTGCTGGGCGCCGAGGTATCGCGCGCCGAAGCCAAGTCCGAACCTGTGCTGAACCCGGCCGATCACCGCGACGTGGTGGGCCAGGTCAGCGAAGCCACGCCGGCCGAGATCGAGGCAGCGCTGGCGGCCGCCGTCAACGTGGCGCCGATCTGGCAGGCCACGCCGCCCGAGGTGCGCGCCGCCGCGCTGGAACGCGCCGCGGATCTGATGGAAGCCCAGATGCAGTCGCTGATGGGCATCATCATGCGCGAGGCGGGCAAGACGTTCTCGAACGCGATTGCCGAAGTGCGCGAGGCCGTCGACTTCCTGCGCTACTACGCCGTGCAGGTGCGTGAGACGTTCTCGAACGATACCCATCGACCGCTCGGTCCCGTGGTCTGTATCAGCCCGTGGAATTTCCCGCTGGCGATCTTCACGGGGCAGGTTGCCGCCGCGCTGGCCGCCGGGAATCCGGTACTGGCCAAGCCGGCCGAACAGACCCCGCTGATCGCCGCCGCCGCTGTGCGCCTGCTGCGCGAAGCCGGCGTGCCGGCCGGTGCCGTGCAACTGCTGCCGGGCCGTGGCGAAACCGTGGGCGCCGCGCTCGTGGGCGATGCCCGCGTCAAGGGCGTGATGTTCACCGGATCGACCGAAGTGGCGCGTCTGCTGCAGCGTAATGTGGCCGGTCGTCTGGATGCATCGGGCCGCCCGATTCCGCTGATCGCCGAGACCGGCGGCCAGAACGCGATGATCGTCGACTCCTCGGCGCTGGCCGAGCAGGTGGTTGGCGACGTCGTGAGCTCGGCGTTCGACTCCGCCGGCCAGCGCTGCTCCGCGCTGCGCGTGCTGTGCCTGCAGGAAGACGTGGCCGACCGCATCGTCGAAATGCTCAAGGGCGCGATGGGCGAACTGACACTGGGCAACCCGGATCGCCTGTCGACCGACGTCGGCCCGGTCATCGACGAGGAAGCGCGCGGCAACATCGTGCGTCATATCGAGGCGATGCGTGCCAAGGGGCGCCGTGTGCATCAGGCCGATCCGAACGTCGCACTATCGTCGGCCTGCCGCAACGGCACCTTCGTGCCGCCGACGCTGATCGAACTTGATTCGATCGAAGAACTCAAGCGCGAGGTGTTCGGCCCCGTGCTGCACGTGGTGCGCTACCCGCGCACCGCGCTGGACACGATGATCGGGCAGATCAACAGCACCGGTTACGGCCTGACGCTGGGCATCCATACCCGCATCGACGAAACGATTGCGCATATCGTCGACCGCGCGCACGTGGGCAACCTCTATGTGAACCGGAATATCGTCGGCGCCGTCGTGGGCGTGCAGCCGTTCGGTGGCGAAGGCCTGTCGGGCACCGGCCCGAAGGCGGGTGGTCCGCTGTATCTGCACCGCCTGCTGTCGGTCTGTCCGCAGGATGCGGTGGTGCGTGGCGTGCGCATGTCCGACGCAGGCGGCGCAACACCGGTCGCACCGGAGAACGCCGAGCTGTCCGCCCTGCAGGTTTGGGCAAAAACCAATCTGCCGGAAGTGGCGGCCGCCTGCGAGCGCTTTGGCGCCGCATCGGCCTCGGGCCTGTCGGTCACGCTGCCCGGCCCCACGGGCGAGCGCAACACGTACTCGCTGCTGCCGCGCGAGCGCGTGCTTTGCCTGGCGCAGAACGATGCCGACCTGGCGCTGCAACTGGCCGCCGTGCTGGCGGTTGGCTCGGAAGCGTTGTGGACAGACACACCCGTTGCAAAGGCCCTGTTGGCGCGCCTGCCTGCCGCAGTACAATCGCGCGTCCGCGTGGTTTCCGACTGGCAGGGTACCGACATCGCCTTCGACGCGGTGCTGCACCACGGCGATTCCGACCAGCTGCGCACGGTCTGCGAACAGGTGGCCACGCGCCCCGGTCCGATCGTCGGCGTGCAGGGCCTGGCCCAGGGTGAACCGAATATCGCGCTGGAGCGTTTGTTGATCGAGCGTTCGCTGTCCGTCAACACGGCGGCGGCGGGCGGCAATGCAAGTCTGATGACGATCGGCTGAGGCACCGGCCTCAAGCGGGTTGTTACCAAAGCGCGTGGCGGGGGCCGGCGATCCCGACCCTGCCGCGCAACCCAGGAACGGAACGGTGCTGCCAACGCCGATCCGCAAATATGCCGACACCGGCACCATATGGCACCCTATGGGACCCAAGGAGAACTGATGAGCTCGACATTCCGCAAGACGGCCATGACCGTTGCCCTGGCCGTTGCAGGCCTGACCGCTGCCTCGGCCGCCTTCGCCCAGGCACAGGAAATCAAGCTGGGCTACGCCGGCCCGCTGACCGGCGGCCAGGCACAGTACGGCAAGGACATGCAGAACGGCATCGTCCTGGCAATCGACGACATGAACGCCACCAAGCCGAAGATCGGTGGCAAGGAAGTCAAGTTCGTCCTGATCTCCGAAGACGACCAGGCCGACCCGAAGACCGGTTCGGTGGTGGCGCAAAAGCTGGTGGATGCCGGCATCCAGGGTATGCTCGGCCACTTCAACTCGGGCACCAGCATCCCCGCGTCGATGGTCTACAACCGCGCCGGCATTCCGCAGATCGCGATGGCCACGGCGCCTGAGTACACCCGCCAGGGCTTCAAGACCACGTTCCGCATGATGACGTCCGACACCCAGCAGGGTTCGGTGATCGGCGCGTTCGTGGTGAAGAAGCTCGGCGCCAAGAACATCGCCATCGTCGATGACCGCACCGCATACGGCCAGGGCCTGGCGGACGAGTTCGAAAAGGCCGCCAAGGCCGCCGGCGGCAAGATCGTGCGCCGCGAATTCACGAACGACAAGGCCGTGGACTTCAAGGCCGTGCTGACCAACATCAAGCGCAGCAACCCGGACGTGATCTTCTACGGCGGCGCCGAGACGCAGTCGGCCCCGATGGCCAAGCAGGTCAAGGAACTGGGCCTGAAGGCACCGATCGTGTCTGGCGAAATGTCCAAGACCGACAACTTCCTGAAGCTGGCCGGCCCGGCAGCCGATGGCACCGTGGTATCGCTGGCTGGCCTGCCGCTGGAGCAGATGCCGGGTGGCGCCGCCTACGAGAAGCGTTACGAAAAGCGTTTTGGCTCGAAGGTCCAGACGTATTCGCCGTACGCCTACGATGGCGCCACCGCGATGATGAGCGCAATGGTCAAGGCCGGTTCGGCTGACCCGGTACGCTACCTGCCGGTGCTGGCCGCCACCAACATGCAGGGCGTGACCACCAAGACGCTGGCCTACGATGCGCGCGGCGACCTGAAGGACGGCGGTATCACCGTCTACAAGGTTGAAGGCGGCAAGTGGACCGTGCTGGAGACCGTGGGCGGCAAGTAATCCCCCGGATCCGTCGGAAGCGGGGCCGGCGCCTTTCCCGTCGGTCCCGCCAGCAGAACTGGCGCCATACGTGGACGTTGTCCACGATGGCGCCTTTTTATTTGTGTGCAAAGGTAATCAAGCGCCTTTTCCTCGCTGTTCTCCCCAAAGCATGTCACGCCAATAGCGCATAATTCCGCCTTTGCTGAATTCTGATGAAGGAGCGGACCTTGCAGGATGTCCGTTACGACCATGCGATCGCTCTGGCCAATGCCGGGCGCCATGACGAAGCGCTGCAGATTGCCGACCAGCTCTGGGCGGCATACCCCGAAGTGGTGGATTACGCCGCATTGCGCGCCCAGATCCAGTCCGACCGTGGCGATGTGACCGCCGCGCTGGCCGCGCTGGACGAAGGCATGGCGCGCTTGCCCGAGCTTGCGCTGTCGCCGATGCACCGCTGGGCCTCGCGCGGTGCGCTGGCCCATATGTACGGCACGCTGCTGATGCGCGAAGGCCGCGACACCGAGGCGCAGCCGTGGTTGCATGAGGCCGCGCGCCGCAACGGGTTGGCCACCGGCGAGTGGGCCGCCCATTTCTACGCGGGCTTCGTGGCGTTCCGCCTGAACGATTTCGCGCTGGCCGGACGCTACTGGCACGACCTGCTGTACCGCGCGCCCGACCTGGGTGCCGGCGACATCCTGCCGCTGGTGCAGGACTACGTCGCCCGCAGCGATGCCGCCGGGCCGCTTGGCGAGCCGCTGCTGCGCGTCTGTCTGGGCCGCATTGCACTCGATTCCCCCGAATTGCTGGATCTGACGCCGGCCCAGGGCGATGCGCTGGCCATCGCCCAGGCCGAGCGCGTGCTGGCCGAACAGCCCGATCACGCCGAGGCACGGCGGCTGCGCGCCCCGCTGCGACTGGGTTCCGAACCCGCCGCTGCGCTCGACGATCTCGAAACCTATCTGCGCCAACGACCCGACCCGCTGGCGCAGGTGCGCGCGCTGACGTGGCGCCATCAGGCTCATGTGGCGGCTGGCGCCAACGCGCCCGCTCAGCCGGCGTGGACCGGCTTTGCCGTGACGGCCGATGCCGACGATGGCGCGCTGTACTTCCATGCGGCCACCGCGCTTGGCAGTTTCCTCGATGAAGTGCCGGCCTCGCAGGCGGCTCTCAAGCCGATGCTCGAAGCCATGTGCCGCAAGGGGCTGGCCTGTTTCGAAGCGTATTTCGAGACCGGCGAGGGCGATGCCCACGGACACGGCGGCAACGCCGACCCACATCTCTATTCGCTGCTGTGCCGCCTGCTGGCGCGCACGCTGCCCGCGGACGCCACGCATCTGGAGGAAAAGGTCGCGCTGCATCGCAAGGGCATGGCGGCGAGCGATTTCATCGATCACTGGATCGATCTGCTCGACGCGCACGCCGCGGCTGGCCAGCACCAGCAGGTGGTGGACATGGCGGGCGAGGTTCTCAATCGCTATCCGGTGGAACGCAGTCCGGCCGACGTGAGCTGGGCCTTCAGCAGGCTGGTGGCGGCCTGGGCGGCCATTGGCGGGCGCGAGGCAACCGAATCGGCCAGCGCGGCGCTGGCGCACATGGACATGCGGCTCGACGCGCTGCCTGTGGAGGCGCGCTCCGAAGGCGCCCACGCAATGGCCCACGCGCGCGCGTACTACGGCTCGTTGCTGCAAACCGGCATGGCGTCGATGGACGAGCACGACAAGGCCGACGCCTTGGCGGAGCTTGAGGCGCTGCAACGCCGCTCGCTGCTGATCGAGGACGCCTGGGTATCCGGCCGCTTCGGCCAGATCTGGCGCGACCTTGGCGACCATGAGCGTGCGCTGCCGCTGCTCGAACAGGCCGTGCAGCTGGCGGACGGCGATGCGCGGGCGCAGGCACCGGCGCGCGTGCAGCGCGCGAAGCTGCTGGTGGATCTGGAGCGCCATCCGGAGGCGCTCACCGATTTCCAGATCGCCTTTGCCGCGCGTGATGACTGGGATGCACAAACGTGGCTTGCCGCGGTGCAGGCTGCTCTGGGCATGGGCCAACGCGAAACGGCGCTGGGCTGGTTCGAACGGGCCAAGGGTCTCGAAGGCGAAAAGGGCAGTACACGTGGCCTGTACGCCAAAGTCGAGTCTTCGCTAAAGGCCACCCGGCCCAAGTGGAAGCTCTGGGGGGTGTGAGGCTGGCCGCCCAAATGTGAGCCAACGCACGAGACATTTCTGATTTTGAAAGACCTACAAAACCGCTATCGAAGACGATAGCGGTTTTTGTTTGTAGTAGCCGTAAATTGCGCGCGCGTTCGGGAAAGTGTCGGACAAGCACTTACATTTCCTGACGTGTCCTTCCGTTACCATGTCGCGCATGAACGGATTGAGCCAACTATTTCCCTCGCTGCCGCTGGCACCGGGCGGCCTGTTCTGGGTGGGTCTTGCGCTGGTTGGCGCGGGCCTGGCCGGAGAGGTCTGCCGCCGCTGGCTGGGCTGCCCGCGTATCGTCGGTTACGCGGTGGTGGGGCTGTTCGCCGGCATGCTCGGCCGCAGCATCGTCGACGACAACATGATCGCGCAGACGCGCGTGCTGATCGATATGGCGCTGGCCCTGGCGCTATTCGAGCTCGGGCACCGGCTGTCGCTCTCCTGGCTCCGCGCCAATCCGTGGCTGCTGATTACCAGCGCCGCGGAAAGCCTGCTTACGTGGGGCCTGGTGTCCACCGTGCTGCAATGGCTGGGCGCTTCACCCGGCGTGGCGATTCTGGCGGGCGGGATCGCCGTCAGCACCTCACCGACGATAGTGCTGCAGCTCAAGAACGAGCTGCGCGCCGACGGACAGGTGACGGAGCGCCTGCTGGCGATGTCGGCGCTCAACTCGATCTATGCCGCGGCCATCGTCCAGGTGGCGACGGGCTGGCTGCACTCCGAGTACGGCAACATCGGCGCGGCGCTGCTGCATCCGCTCTATCTGCTGGTGGGTTCATGCCTGCTGGCGTGGGTGGTGGGCAAGTTCGGGCACGCCATCTATGCGCGCATGTCGGCCGACGACCATTACAGCTTCCTGGTGCTGGTTGGACTGGTGCTGTTCACGCTGGCGCTGACGCGGGTGCTGAAGCTGTCGATGCCGCTGACGCTGATGCTGGCCGGCGTGGTGTTCAAGCACCAGGACCGCCAGCCGCATGTGTGGCCCACGCACTTCGGCAGCGCGGGCAGCCTGCTGATCATCGTGATGGTGGTGTCGCTGGGCCTGCCGCTGACCGCGAGGGACTGGGTGGTGGGCGGGTCGCTGGCGGTGGCGCTGGTGTTCTTCCGTCACGTAGCCAAGCTGGCCGGCGTGGTATCGCTGGGTTCGTTTTCGGGCCTGAGCCTGCGCCAGTGCGCGGCGCTCGGGCTCGCGCTGGCGCCGATGTCCGGGCTGGCTTATCTTTTGATGAGCGACGTGGCCCGCCTGTACCCGGGCACAGGGGCGCCGCTCGCATCGATCATCCTGTGCGCGCTCGCGATCGAGCAGCTGCTTGCGCCGATCATCGCGGCATGGGCGCTGCGCTTCGCCGGCGAGACGCGTGACCATGGAGGAGGGCGCTGATGTCGCTCGAACCGTTCAAGCATTCCGAGGCGCTGACCTTCGGCGTCGAGCTGGAACTTCAGCTGGTCAACCGGCACGACTATGACCTGGCGCCGTTCGCCCCAGATCTGCTGCGCGCACTGAAAGGCGCGCAGCACGCCGGCGACATCAAGCCGGAAATCAGCCCGTCGATGATCGAGATCAGCACCGGCATCTGCCATGACTATGCGCAGGCGCTGGAGGAACTGACCGTGATGCGCGACCTGATGGTCAATGCGTCGCGCGGGCTGAACCTTGGCATCTGCGGCGGCGGCACGCATCCGTTTCAGGTCTGGTCGGAGCGCACGATCTCGAATTCGCCGCGCTACCAGTACATTTCCGAACTCTACGGCTACC
>DAIOET010000068.1:14584-15760 GCA_036746135.1 Cupriavidus sp. | reverse complement strand
GCAAGGGCATCAGCTACTTGCCGATGCCTGTACTGGAAGGTACGGTGTGGCTTGCGCCTGACGCTGGCTTCGTCAAGCTTTCCGGTGCGCCGCTGGTGGGCGTGGACATGGTGACGGCGGAGACAACCGGCATTGTCGCCTCGAACTGATTCCGTATGACATGCGCCATGCTGCCGTAACACGGCGGCATGGCGCGAATCGTTGAGCGGCCGCTGCTACCTGCGTACTCAAAAGATGTAGGGAATAAATCGGTAGCGCACCCGGGCGCGATAGGCGCGGTACGTCGGATCCTGAGATAAAAGACGCTCTTCCCGAATGATCCGCGCAATCTGCAGGCAATACAGGCCGGCAAAGACCAGCAGGTTTTGCAGGCCGAAGTTGGTCAGCACGAAGCCCACATGCGCGACAAAATAGGCCGCATAGATGGGATGCCGCATGAACCGATACGCGCCACTCGTCACGATTCCCCGATTGGCCGGCAGGATTCCGAACGAGAATCGTAGCGACAGCTTTGCGTAGATCTGCCAGATAAAGCTGACGATCTGCAGCGCGACCCCAATGATCTCGGGAATCAACTGCGATCCTGGCGCAAGATTGATACCAAGGAAGTAATAGGTTGCGCCGAGCGAGCAGAGTATGGCGGTGGGATGCCAGTCTCGCTTGTAAGGTATCCGGGCCAGCAAGGCCAGACAAACGACAACGGCCTCGCCTATGACGATGAAAAGTAGCGTGAAGCGCGTTGGGTCCGCAAGCCAATGATTGAACGCTGCATAGGCAAAGGCGGTGAACAGGGACGCGCAGGCAATCCTCAGGCAGACTTCCACGGCGAGATCTCGCAAGCCGATGGTGGGTGTCTCCACAAGCGAGCTGATATCGGCAGGCAACGATTCGTTCATGACAACCCCCTTCCGTACGTCGCCGCACGGTTACCCAGTCTTGTTAATTTTTACGGTGCGGTCGCGAGCCCGGTGCGCCACACAGATTTGCACCGATTCTTCACGACGATCATCTTGTCTTCCGTGCGAGACCACACAGTTTGCGGGGCAGTTACCGCCGCCCTGCATCGGGTTGGGAGTGTGTCTTTAAGTCACCTGGCGGCTATACCTTGCGTGATCGCTGAGAGGAAGCCCGCAACGGCGAACGCATCCGCGTTTCTTCCCCAAGATCCGAGAGAGC
>DAIOET010000068.1:0-14484 GCA_036746135.1 Cupriavidus sp. | reverse complement strand
TTGATCTGGAAGTAGACGCCCTTGGTATTGCTGCCGACGCCCACGTCGAAGCGCACATTGACGCGCGGCTTGAATTCGAACCGGTAGCCCACGCCAAGGTTGGGCAGCCAGTGCGCGGACGTCAGCGCGCCGGGATTGGGCGCGATCGCCCCGGTGCCCGCCCAGAACACCATCCCCTGGCGCCCGACGATGTGCCAGCGGTACTCCACCTGGGCGGTCAGCATGGCCTTGTCGCGGTACTGGCCCGTGAAGTAGCCGCGCATGCGCCGGTTGTCGCCGAGCTTGGACATCATGCTCCAGGGCACGTCGCCCCAGTTGAACTTCCCATAGATATCGAACGCCAGCACATCGCGCTCGCGCATGCGGAAGTACTTGTCGTAGGTAATCTCCAGCGATTCGAAATCCGAGTCGCTGCCAATGGCGCGGCGGTACACGGTGCCATTGAGCAGCAACGCCTGACCCTGGTACGGGTTTGGCAGGAAGTCGCGTGTATCATACGAGAAATGCGCGGTCAGACCGCTGCTGAGCACGCGCGTGCCGTGCGGGTCCGTCGCCAGCGCGCTATTGGCGCCACGCTGTAGCTGCGTAGCATCGTCGTACTCGAAATCGTAGCCGCCGCCCACGTAGATATTCGGGTGCACCCGCACCATGACGCGGGGCTGAAACACCACGCCACGCCGCGTGTAGTCTTCCTTGTTGGCGTTGTCGATCGCATTGTTATAGCCGATGCCCCAGTACGCGGTTGGCATGCTGATCAGCGCGCCACTGAAGACAAAGCGATAGCTATCGTCGGCAAAAAACGTGTTGTTGTCCGCGCCGATGCCGAACGCACCCGAGGTGGTCAGAAAGCCGTGCAGCGTCAGCGTGGATAGCTGCGTGTCCTTCTCTGCGTTCTTTGGCTTGTACAGGCCGATGGCGGCGGCACCCACGCCCAGCCCCATTTCGGGGTTGTAGAACGGCCCCGGCAGTACACCCCAGTCGATCCCGTGGCTGAGGTCTACCTCCTTCGACGCTCCCAGCTTGTTGAGCACCTTGTCGATCCAGCTCACATGCTCGGGCTCCGGGCCATGTTCCGGCTCCGCCGGAGTCTGCGCGCCCGCACTGGCCATGTACGTGGCGATCAGCAACAGCGGGAGCGGAGCGGCGCGCATGGTGGTCAGAACCGGAAGAACCCGGTGGCGATGACGTTGTTGCGGTTGTATCCGTAGCCGATCTCCAGCAGCAGGCCGATGCTGCGGTTGATCGTCCAGCTTGCGCCGAAAGACCCGCTCCAGTATCCCGTCACGTGTTCGCCGATCTGGTAGTTCAGGCGTGCCGTCTGGCCGTCGGTGTCGGGCAGCGGCACATCGAAATGGCCGGTGATGGTGGCGCGCGTGCGGAAATAGGTGGCACCCACATACGGCGTCAGAAGCCCCAGCCCGTGCCCGAGCCGGATGTTCCAGCCCACGCGCGGACCGATGTTGATCGACTTGACCGGGGTGTCCGACATCGTGATGTCCGCCACGGTGTACGTGACCGGCAACGAGAAGAACAGCTGTTTATAGGTGCCGACCAGCGTGAAGCCGCCGCCGTAGGTATGACCGCTGTAGTTGGCGTGCTGGGTGGGCAGCTTGATCGGCTGCCCGCACGCGGCGCGCGGCCGGCGGCCACCGCAGCCGATGTCGATGCCGAAAAAGCGTTCCAGATCGGTCAGCGACGAGAAATTGATATCGATCGATCCGCTGCCTTGCACGTTGCCGACAATGCCGTACACGTTCATGAACGGAAATAGCCAGGCCCCGAACTGAACCT
The DNA here is from genome assembly GCA_036746135.1 of Cupriavidus sp. GTDB lineage: Bacteria > Pseudomonadota > Gammaproteobacteria > Burkholderiales > Burkholderiaceae > Cupriavidus. The sequence goes on along the minus strand of DAIOET010000068.1, from coordinate 12,693 downwards.
GATTCGACGCGTTGTGAATGCGCGATTGCTGGAACTGGACGAAATCCGCCGACCGCAGCGCATTGCTGCCCACCGACACCTGCAGGTCACTGAGCACATAACGCTGATATCCGTTGTAGTACGAATAGCCGATGTCGTAGGGATTGGGCAGGTTGTAACCCTTGTCGATCACGCGCTGGGCGAAGAACGGCAGCGCGCGGTCCCACTGTGCCGGTTCCGCTGGTGCCGGCTCCGCGGAGCCAACCGGGCCGACGATGCCCCGATACGGCCCCGACTGTGTATCCGGCGATACGGTGGCCGCCGCCGCGCCGCCACTGCCGCCGGCCGTCCAGGCGTGCGCGCCGCCAGGCAGGGAAAGGCCCAGGCACAGGACGATGGATAAGGCGAACGGCGTCATTGCCCGCGGGAAAGCCGGCGTGTCGCGGTGGGGGCGGCGGATTCGCGGGTCGCTTTGGCTGCCAGCAGCGGTCATGGGGCGCGGCGATCTCGGCGTTCAGTCGAAGTGGGTTCGATGTTCCCCGATTGATCGCCAGGGCCGAAGTGAATGTTTTCGTACGCCGAGTTAGGTGAAACAGGTGCTGGCAGCGGCTTTCCCGTGGAGTATTCTTGCGCCATTGCCAACTCACGGTTGTGAATAAACCGCAACGATCATGGACAGGGCGCGCGTATTGACACTGTTTCTGGGCGTGGTGCGTGCAAAGAGCTTTGCCCGCGCCGCCGTGGAAGCCGGGGTCACGCCACAGGCCGTCAGCAAGGCCGTGCGAACGTTGGAAGAAGACCTCGGGGTGCGGCTGCTGCACCGCACCACGCGCAAGCTGAGCCTGACGGACGAAGGCGCGCGCCTGTTCGAACTGGCCGACCCCGGCCTGCGTCAGTTGGACGAGGCGCTGGCGCAGGTGCGCAGCGCCCGGAGCGAGGACGACGGCCTGATTCGTCTGACTGCCCCGCCGTCTGTTGGCGCGCAAGTGCTGGTGCCGCTGATGCAGCAGTTCCGCGAGCAGTATCCAGGCGTCACGTTCGACCTGCAGCTCAGCGATCTCTTCACCGATCTGGTCGAATCGCGCATCGACATCGGCTTTCGCTCGGGAACCAGTCCTGGGCAGAACCTCGTGGCGCGCCGTCTGTACGACCTGCCGATGGCGATCTGCGCGGCGCCGTCATATCTGCAGCGTCATGGCGAACCGAAGACGATCGACGAACTGGTGCGCCATGCCTGCACCGGTTTTCGGCGGCCCGTCACGGGTCGCATGGTTCCCTGGGAACTGAACGTCGATGGCGACCTGGTCTTTCAGGACGTACCTGCCGTGGCCACCTTCAACGACGTGCAGACGGAAATTGCGGCCGTGCGCGCGGGCATGGGCATCGGGCAGTTGTCGACGTTCCTGGTGCACGACGATATCGAGTCGGGACGGCTGGTGCCCATCCTGCGGCAATTCGACAGCAACAACGTCGGCTTCTACATGTACTACCCGCACCGCACGCATATTCCCGTCCGCGTGCGCAGGTTCATCGATTTCGTGATGGAAGCGGCAGGGCGGCCGTAAGACCCGCCCGTTTGATCACCGCTTCCGGCGCGGCCGGCTACCTGTCGCGCAGTCGCAGCACCACGCGGTCTCCTACGGCCTGCACGACGGTGACGAGCGCGATCAGGATCACGATGACGACCGCCATGACCGTCGTATCGAAACGCTGGTAACCGTAGCGGATGGCGAGGTCGCCGAGTCCGCCGGCGCCGACCGCGCCAGCCATTGCCGAGGCGCCGATCAGCGAAACCACCGTGATCGTGAAGCCCCCGACGATGCCGGGCAGTGCTTCCGGCAGCAGCACGTGCAGCAGGATATGCCGGCGCCGGCAGCCCATCGCTTGCGCGGCCTCGACCAGCCCCGCATCCACTTCACGCAGGCTGACTTCAGCGATGCGCGCAAAGAACGGCGTGGCGCTGATGGCCAGCGGTACCACGGCCGCCCAGACGCCAATTGTCGCGCCGACGACGAGGCGCGTGAACGGCAGCAATGCCACGAGCAGCACGATGAACGGCGTCGCGCGGAAGCCGTTCACCACGCCGCCCAGCACACGGTGCAGCCTGGGCGCCGGTCGCACGCCGCCAGGCGCGGAGACGACGAGCACGAGTGCGAGCGGTATGCCAGCCAGCGCGGCAATCGTCGCCGAGGCACCGACCATCGTCAACGTATCGAGGAATCCTTGCCAGAGGCGTTCAATGAGAATCGGCGACATAGCCAAGCGTGCGGAAGGTTTGGGGAGGGATGGCGGCATGCGCGCCGGGCAGCGATACCAGCAGACGTCCCTGCGTGTGGCCCTGAATGCGATCCAGGCTCGCATGCAGCAGATGAACATCGCTGCCAAGCGTGGAGGTCAGCGCTGCCAGGCCGGGTGGGCCAGCATCGCCGGCGTAGTGGAGTTCGGCGATGCATCGGTACGCGCCCGTCGATGGCGGCGCCGTCAGCAGCCGCGCCGCGATGTCGTCGGGCATGCCCGGCGCCAGCGGCGCAAGCAGCGCCTGGGTGGCGGCGTGGCGCGGGCTGCCGAAGACCTGCCAGACCGGCCCGGTTTCGGCGATCGTGCCCTGGTCCAGCACCAGCACCTGGTCGCAGATTTCCCGGATCACCCGCATTTCGTGCGTGATCAGCACGATGGTGATGCCAAGCCGTTGATTGATGTCGCGTAGTAACTGAAGGATCGACTGCGTGGTTTCCGGGTCCAGCGCCGACGTCGCTTCATCGCAGAGCAGGATCTCGGGCCGGTGCACCAGCGCCCGCGCAATACCCACGCGCTGCTTCTGGCCACCGGACAGGCGGCGCGGATAAGTGTCCTGCCTGTCCTGCAGCCCGACGAGCGCCAGCACTTCGTCCACGCGCCGCGCAATCACGTCGCGCGGCACGCCGGCAACCTTCAGCGGGAGCGCGACGTTCTCGCGCACGGTCTTCGCGGACAGTAGATTGAAGTGCTGAAAGATCATGCCGATCCGGCGCCGCAGTGCCACGCGGCCGTCATCGTCCAGCGTGGCGATGTCCTGGCCGTCAACCAGCACCTTGCCCTCGGTCGGTGATTCCAGCCCGTTGATCATACGCAGCAGCGAGGACTTTCCGGCACCGCTGCGCCCGATGATGCCAAAGATGCCGCCTGCGGGAATTTCCAGATCGATGCCTGCCAGCGCCTGAACCACACCGGCGCTGCTGGTGTATCGCTTCGATACCCGCTGGAACCGCACATGGCCGCCCGCCGGCCTTGCATGGCCCGAGACGGGATGCGTCACGGCGCGCGTATCGGCGCCCGCTGCCGTGGCGGATAGCGGGCTGCGGCGCAGCAGGGCAGTGAGCGTGGTCATGGGCGCTCCGTCGCGCTGGCCGTCTTGAGCCAGGGCAGGCTGTAGAGCTTGTCGTTGTTGGCGTATGACGCGCCCAGTTGCTTGCGAACCGCCGCGGAGTCCTGGTAGATCTTCACGAAGCGCGCCACGCGCGGGTCCGCTGCGTTGTCTTCGCGCGCGACGAAGCGGATGGCAAAGTAGGTGTCGTCGATGCCCGAGTACAGCAGACCGGCGCCAGCCACCTGTGGCTTGCCGGCGTTGACGAAGTGGGCCGGATAGCCTTGAGCCAGATCCACGTCGTCAAGCGCGCGCACCAGCTGCGGGCCTTCCACCTCGATCAGCTTCAGCTTCTTCGGGTTGGCGACGATGTCATTGACGCTACCCTTTGCACCCACGCCGTCGCGCAGCTTGATCAAGCCGGCCTTCTGCAGCAGCAACAGACCGCGTCCCTGGTTGACCGGGTCGCTGGCCACGCCCACGCGCGCGCCTTCCTTCAGTTCGTCAAAGCGTTTGATGCGCGTCGAGTACAGCCCGATATTGGGCAGCACGCCGGTGGCCACGCTGCGAAACTTGTAGCCGCGTTCCTTGACGGCGTTATCGAGAAAGGCCTGGTGCTGGAAGTAGTTCAGGTCGAGGTCGCCCGCCGACAGTGCAACGTTTGGCGTGGTCCAGTCGGTGAACTCCACCACCTTGACGTCCAGCCCCTGTTTGCGGGCCTCGGCGGCGGCGACTTCAACGGAGTCGGCGAGCGCGCCGGGTGTGACGCCGATGCGCAGCGGGGTGGCCTGGGCGGTGGAGATAACGGTCAGCGAGGCAAGCAGTGCGGCAAGCGCGGAGGAGAGGAGGCGTTTCATTGGTTTTGTCTTGAGAACAGGCAGGGAGGATCGGTCAGGTGTGATCAGAGCTCGCGGAACGCGGCGGCGGCATGGCGCTGCGGCAGCCGGTCGCCTTCCGAGAAAAGCTTGTGCCGCAGCGTGCCATCGGCATATCCGGTCTTGTAGCGGCCACGGTCCTGCAGGGCGGGAACGACCAGATCGACAAAGTCCTTGTAGCTTTCGGGCACGACGGTACGGCTCAGGTTGAAGCCGTCGATACCGGTTTCGTCGACCCACTCGGCCAGCGTGTCGGCCACCTGCGATGCGTCGCCGACAATTGCCGGATAGCGCCCGCCGAGTTCGAACAGGTCAAGCAGCTTGCGGCGTGTCCAGCCGTGCTGCGCGGCGGTCTTCGTGGCCGACTCGATGGCGTTGCCGCCGCCATAGTCGACAGGATCGTCCAGGCCGTAGCGTCCGAAGTCGACGCCGGTGCTGGCTGCAAAGTGGGCGAGGCCCGCCTCACGGCTCGCGTAGTCGCGGTATTCGGCGTGCTTCTCGCGTGCTTCCGCTTCGGTGCGGCCAGTCACCACGGCGGCACCCATGAAGACTTTCACGTCATCGGGGTGGCGCCCGGCTGCCGCGAGCTGCTCGCGCAGCGCGGCCACCGTCTTGCGTGCCGCCTCCTTGCTGGGTGGAGAGATGAACACGCATTCCGCGTGGCGCGCGGCAAAGCGCTGTCCCCGTCCCGAGCTGCCCGCCTGGAACAGTACCGGGGTGCGCTGCGGCGACGGCTCGGACAGGTGGTAACCATCGACCTTGTAGTAGCGGCCCTGATGGTTCACCTTGCGCACCCTGGCCGGATCGGCGAACACGCGTGCGGATTTGTCGCGCAGGACGGCGCCGTCCTGCCAACTGCCTTCCCACAGTTTGTAGAGCACCTCCAGGTACTCGTCGGCGCGCTCGTAGCGCTCGTCATGGGGAAGTTGCGCGTCAAGGCCCATCGCGCGCGCCGCGCTGTCCAGATAGCCGGTCACGATATTCCAGCCGATGCGGCCACGGGTCAGGTGATCCAGGGTCGAGAAGCGGCGCGCCAGCAGATAGGGCTGCTCGTAGGTCAGGTTGACCGTGACGCCAAAGCCAAGGTGGCGCGTGGCGGCGGCCATTGCCGGCACGATGAGCAGCGGGTCATTCACGGGGAGCTGGACCGACTGCTGCAGCGTCACGTCGACGTTGTTGCGATAGATGTCGTACACGCCGACGATATCGGCAATGAACAGGCCGTCGAACAGGCCGCGTTCAAGCGTACGCGCCTGGTCGATCCAGTAGTCGAGTGTGTTGTATTCGGCGGAGCGGTCGCGCGGATGCGTCCACAGGCCGTGATTGATATGCCCCACGCAGTTCATGTTGAACGCGTTGAGGAGGATGTGCTGCCGGGGCGGCCGATGGCGATTGGTCATCAGATCGCTCCATGCCGTGGCGGCAGCTTGTCGTTGAGATGGTAGTTGCCAATCGCGTGGTACTTCCACCGCACGGGGTCGTGCAGCGTGTGCGTGCGCGCGTTGCGCCAGAAGCGGTCGAGACCCTGGCTGTCGAGCGTGGCCGACGTGCCGCCAAGTTCGAACAGCCGCGTGCCCGCCAGTAGCGATGCGGTGGTAGTGGCCGCGCGGGCGGCGGCTACGGCGAGCGATGCCTGGGCAACGCTTTGCTCGTCGGATGCATGCTGCGCGGCATCGGTGACGTGGCCGGCGCGGCGCACCAATGCCTCGGCGGCGCGCAGTCTCACCTGCACGTCGCCGACATGATGGAGGGTCAGCGGATCGTCGGTCGCGCTGGCAACGGCGGCGTCGATCCACGGCCGCGCGTGGTTGCGTACGAACTGCAGCGTGGCGGCAAACGCGCCACGGCCGATGCCGAGGTCGATGGCGGCATGCAGCAGTTGCGCGAACGGGCCGATGGTCGTGGGCCGCTCGAACGAGGCCAGGAAGGGAACCACCCAGTCCGCTTCGATCCGCACGTTTTCGAACGTGACCGATCCGCTGCCGGTCACACGCTGGCCGAAGCCGTCCCAATCGTCCGTGATGCTGACGCCTTCGGCCGTGCGGGGCGCGAACGCGAGCCACGTAACGTCCCGGCCAGTCTCCTGTGTGACGACGAGCGTCGGAATCCAGTGCGCGTACAGCGCGCCGGTGCAGTAGAACTTCTGGCCGTCGACGCGGAATCCATCGCCGTCAGGCGTGAGTCGTGTACGGCGTTTGAAATCCTTGTGGCCGATCTCCGCCAGCGCGTTGCCAAAGCGCTCGCCGGCGAGCGCGCGTTGATAGAAGAACGCCTGCTGCGCGGGCGTGCCGCCGACGCGCAGCACTTCGAGCGCATAGAAATGGTTCTGCGGAATCTGCCCGAGCGAGCCATCCGCCGCCGAGATGATCGCGATGACCTCGGCAAGTGTCGCGCTGGAAACTCCGGCGCCGCCGTATTCGCGCGGTACGGTGATGGCCCACAGGCCGCTTTCGCTGAAGCCCTCCAGTTCTTCCCACGGCAGTAATCGCTCACGGTCGCGTCTGGCGGCGCCAGGTGCGAATCGTGCGGCCAGGCGGTGCGCGATGGCGATGGCTTCGGCATCGTCCTTGATGACGTGGGGGGTGACCGCTGGCGCAGGGGCGGGCTGCGCACGGCCGTCGGCCGGCGGCGGGGTGAATAGCAACGTCATGTCAGTTCCAGGAATGCCGCTTGGGCAGCGCGTTGTTCAGGTGGTAATTGCCAATCAGATGCAGCTTCCAGCGCACCGGGTCGTGCAGCGTGTGGGTGCGGGCATTGCGCCAGTGGCGGTCGAGGTTGTGTTTGGCGCGCGTGGCGGAAGATCCGGCCAGTTCGAAGAGTTTTTCGCTCGCATGGAGCGCGGCCTCGGTGGTCAGTACCTTGGCTTCGGCCACGGCAACCGATGCGCGGGCGCTCGATGCTTCGGTGACGGGCCGCGCGGCGATTTCGTCGAGCGTCAGCGCGGCTTCGTGCAATACGGCTCGCGCCCCTTCGATGTCGATGGCAAGCCGGCCAACATCGGCGATCAGATGCGGATCGTCGCTCGCGCGCTCGACGCCCGAGTCGATCCACGGACGGGCGGACTCGCGCACGAACTTCACCGCGTCATCGAATGCCGCCTGCGCGATGCCAAGGTCGATCGCGGCCTGGATCAGTTGCGAGTTCGGGCCGTAAAGTCCCGGCTTGTCCGCGAGCGTCCAGAGTGGGATCACGTCGTCGGGCGAGATCGACACCTGGTCGAACACCACGGTCCCGCTCGCCGTCGTGCGCTGGCCGAACGACGACCAGTCATCGATCACGGTCAACCCGGCGGCGTTGCGGGGGACCCAGACCTGAACGGGGCGGTCGTCGTCATCGAGCGCGCGCGTCGGTACGCGATGCGCGAACAGCGAACCGGTGGAGTAGTAGCGCTTGCCACTGAGCCGCAGCCCTTGAGGCGTGCGGCGCAGGCGGGTGGTGCCGTCAAGAACGGTGCGGCTGCCTGCCGAGCGCCGTTCGGGGCCTGCATTGCCAAGCCGCTGGCCGGCCAGCACTTCGGCGTAGAACCGTCGCTTTTGCGATTCGGTCCCGGCTTCGCGCAGCACGCCCAGCAGCCCGAAGTGATTTTGCGGAATCTGGCCCAGCGATGCGTCGGCGGCACTCAGGATGGCGAACACCTCGGATAGCGTGGCGTACGAGACTTCGGCACCGTCATAGGCCTTCGGCACCGTGATGCCGCCGAGGCCGCTCGCTGACCAGAGGTCGAGTTCTTCCCACGGCAGCAGGCGCTCGCGGTCGCGGGCGGATGCGCCCTGCCGGAATACGCTCGCCAGGGCATGCGCGGCGTCGATGGCCTCCGCGTCGGTGCGCAGGCGCCGCACTCGGGACGGATCGGGAAGACGCGGTTCGCGGTGACCCGCAGGGGGCGGCTCCACAGCGTGGATGTCTGAAAGGTCGGTCATGGAGAGTCGTCGGAAGGGGCGGGCCGGCGTGGTTGCCGGAAGCCCTGATGCGGCGCGGCAGGCGGGAATGCCGGCGGCGCAGCGGTGTTTCGACACGATACTGCCGCCCGCCTGCCACACGAACGACGCGTTTTTTCTATGCAAAAGCGACCGCATCGCATAAGCGCATGCGCATTCGTTCGATCGGCATGCAGGGGAGCGTGTGCTGAAAGGGATGGCCGGACGACGTTGACGAGGCCGGTGCATGCAGCCGCCAGCGCGCGATCAATGGCGCGGGCGGGCACATGCTAGAGGGGGGCGCCATGACGGATGGTCCCTCCGAACTTCCGAGGGCTATGCCGCGGGCAGCGGCGTGGTCATGGCGAGAATCAGGTGGCCGGAAAGCTCCGGGCACATGTGATTGTGGCGGCGGGATAGCGGTGTCCCGCCGCAATACGACTGCAAGCCTGGCCGGAAGCGCGGCGGTCGTTGCAACCGCCGCCACCGGCCCGAAGGACTATCGCTTCGCGTTCAGCGCGCGGCGCTTGTTGACGGCTTCGCTGAGCTTGTCCAGCACAGCCACCGAATCGTCCCAGCCGATGCAGGCGTCCGTGATGCTTTGTCCGTATGCCAATGCGGTCGGATCGTGTTCGCCGGGCGTGAACTTCTGCGCGCCGGGGAGCAGATGGCTTTCCACCATGATGCCGAAAATGGATGCGCTGCCGCTGCCTACCTGTTGCGCCACATCCGCCGCGACGTCGATTTGCCGCTGGTGTTGCTTGCTGCTGTTGGCGTGGCTGCAGTCGACCATCAGCGAATTACGCAGCCTGGCGGCATCGAGTTCCTTGCAGGCGGCGGCAACGGAGTCCGCATCGTAGTTCGGTGTCTTGCCGCCGCGCAGGATGACGTGGCAATCCGGATTGCCCTTGGTATGCACGGTCGCCACCTGGCCGTTCTTGTGGACGCCCAGGAAGTGATGGGGGCGCGAAGCGGCCTGAATCGCGTCGATGGCAATCTTGATATTGCCGTCGGTGCCGTTCTTGAAACCGATTGGCGCCGAAATACCGGAAGCCAGTTCACGGTGCACCTGGCTTTCGGTCGTGCGGGCGCCAATGGCGCCCCAGCAAATCAGGTCGCCGATGTATTGCGGCGAAATCACGTCCAGGAACTCGCCGGCGGCCGGCAGCCCAATCCGGTTGATGTCGAGCAGCAGGCTGCGCGCAATGCGCAGGCCTTCGTCGATGCGATAGCTTTCGTCCAGATACGGGTCGTTGATCAGTCCCTTCCAGCCTACCGTGGTGCGGGGCTTTTCGAAGTACACGCGCATCACGATCTCCAGGGAGTCCGCGTAACGCTCGCGCTGTGCCATCAGCCGCCGCGCATATTCAAGTGCCGCTTGCGGATCGTGGATCGAGCACGGACCCATGATCACGAGCAGCCGGTCATCCTGGCCGTGCAGAATGCGCGAGATGCGCTGGCGCGACTGGGTGACCAGCGATTCGACCGGCGTGCCACGGATGGGGAAGAAGCGGATCAGATGCTCGGGCGGCGGCAGCGGAATGATGTCTTCCACATGCGCGTCATCGGTCACGCTGGTGCGATCCGGTGGCGCTTGCCATCCCTCGGCAATGGTGGGCGGCGATTTCTGCGGATCATTCATGGCTGGCTCCTGGGGGGAATCTGGATGACGGAAACCTGCCCCGGAGGCCATTTTGCCTCGGCGGCGCATCCGATTTCGACGTCGATGGGCAGGATTCTAATGGACTCCAGCCATCAGGCATTGATCACACGACGTGCAAACCGCTCCAGATAGTCCATCAGCAAGTCCGCGCCGCGTGCGGCTTCGGCTTCATTGCCGCTGGCGATGGCGTCGGCCATTGCGTGGTGAGCCTGGGCGCCCTCGGTAATCTCGCCCTCGTGCTGATAGGCGTACCAGAAGCGGCGGCACTGGACGATCAGCGGAATGACGGCCTTGACCGCCGAGCGGTTGCGGCAGGCCGCGTGGTTGACGTGGTCAAGGGCCTGGTCGGCGGCCATGTATTCGTCGAGATTGCCGCGCTGGGCAGCCTTGACCATTTTCTGGGCGCTGGCCAGCAGGGCCTTGCGCTGGGCGTCGGTGGCGCGGCGCGCGGCGCTGGCGGCGATCAGCCGTTCCAGTACACGCCGGGTGGCGATGACGTCGAGGTGGTCCATCACGTCGATGGTCGACACCATCAGGCCGCGTCGCGGCTGCTGCACGATCAGGCCCATCGAGACCATGCGCATCAGTGCCTCGCGCACCGGCGTCCTGCCGAGTTCGGTCATTTCGGCAAGCTCTGCCTCAACCACGGGGCTGCCCGGCGCGATCTCCAGCTTCGAGATCATCGTCTCGATGCGGTCATAGGCGATATCGGCGGCCCGCCGCTTGCCGTTATCGGCGGGCGCGGCATTACCAAGGGAGCTGGAAATGTTAGGCATCTCGAATGAAGAGGCGGCGTAACCCGCCAGCCGATGGGGCTGGCGGTGGCGGACATTATGCCGCAGCCGGCAGCGGGATCAGAGCGTGGCGCCGATCTTGCGCAGTTCCGGGATGGCGGGTGCCTTGGCAACCCACAGCTCGTCGAACTTCTTGATCACAGGCTGCGGGTCGTAGCTCGATGCGCTCTTGAAGGTCACCGACGATTGCTTGAGCTTGTCCACCAGGCCGGCTTCGGTCGTGACGATATCGTTGATCTGGGCGACCAGCGCCTGGTTGACCAGCGCGCGAACGAGGTCGCGGTCCTTGGGGTCCAGCCCCTGCCAGATGCGGCCCGATACCAGCGGCGCGAACGGCATGAACAGCGCGTTCATCGGCAGTAGCGCCTTCGAGATCTTGTCGTAGCGCTGGTTCCACGACAGTTCGATATCGGCCTCCAGGCCATCCACCTGGCCGTTGGTCATGGCATCGAACACGGCCGGCGTGGGGATGGGAGTGGGGGCGGCGCCAAGCATCGAGTAGAAATCGCGGTAGACCGGCGTGGGGTTGATCCGCAGCTTCATGCCCTTGAGGTCGTCCGGCGTGTTGATGTCCTTCGTGGCAAAGACCACGCGCATGCCGGTGATGCCCCAGCCCAGGCCGATCGTGCCGGTTTCGCGCGGCAGCGCGTCCAGCAGCTTCAGCGCGGCGGGCGTGCGTACGAGCTTGGCGACGCTGGCGGTGGAGCGCACCAGGTAGGGCGCGTTGATGGCGGCAACGCTGGATACGCGCGACCCCAGTTCGGCGGCCTGGATCCAGCCCATGTCGAGCGCGCCCGATTGCAGCTGCTGCATCATCGCCGATTCGTTGCCGAGCTGGCCCGAGTGGAACACCGTGACGCTGAGCCGGCCGTCGGTTTCCTTCTTCAGCGATTCACCGAACGCCACGGCGGCGCGGTTCCACGAGTGGCCGGCGGGCGTGATCAGCCCCAGCCGGAACTCCTTGGTGGTGGCGGCGCGCGTGGTCGAGGTAATCACCAGCGGCGCGGCAGCGGTGGCCAGTGCGGTGGTCTTGAGGAAGCGACGGCGGGTGAATTGGGACATGGCAGGCTCCTGTACGTTTGGGGGATGACGATGCGGCGGAATCTCGAATGGGCGGAATGGATCAATGGATCAACAGGCAAGGCGGCTACTTCAGCAATCCGATGGACAGGCTGGGGAATAGCGACAGCATGACCAGTCCAACGCAACTGATCAGGAAGAAGGGCAGCGTGATCATGAACATCTTGCCGGGCTTGGCGCCGGTGACGGCGGACGCGACGAAGAAGCTCAGCCCCACGGGCGGCGACATCAGCCCCAGCACCAGGTTGATCACGATGACCACGCCGAAGTGGCGCGGATCGATGTGGTAGACCTCGGTGGCAACGGGCAGCAGGATCGGCACGGTCATGATCAGTCCCGGGATGCCGTCGATGACGGTGCCGATGATCAGCAGAATCACGTTTGCCAGCAGCAGGAATGCAATCGGGCTGTGCGCCACGGTCTGAATCCACGTTGCCACCATCTGCGGGATCTTCCCGTAGATCAGCAGCCACGAGAACACGGCCGCCGCGGCTACCAGGAACAGCACGATGGCCGAGTAGATGGCCGAGCGCAGCAGGATGGCCGGCATCGTGCGCATGTCGAATTCCTTGGTGACATAGCGGCCCACCAGCGCGGCGGCCAACGCGCCGACGGCGGCGGCTTCCGTTGGATTGGCCAGCCCTGCCAGGATCGAGCCGACGATCACGATGGGGATCAGCAGCGTCGGGCTGGCATGCAGCACCGTCAACGCGCGCTCGCGCAGCGTCTTGCGTGCGCTGCGCGGATAGTTGTAGAACATGCCCATGATGGCGATGATCACGAAGAACAGCACCGTCAGCAGAATGCCGGGCAGGATGCCGGCGATGAGCATGTCGCCCACGGCCACCTGGGCCAGCACGCTGTAGACCACGAACATGACGGACGGCGGGATGATCGGGCCGAGCATGCCGCCATAGACGGTCAGCCCCGCAGCGAACGTCTTGTCATAGCCCTGCTTCTCCATCTCGGGCACCATGACCTGCGCCATGATGGCCACCTGCGCGGTGGCGGAGCCGATGATCGACGACACCAGCATGTTGGC
>DAIOET010000067.1:0-15763 GCA_036746135.1 Cupriavidus sp. | reverse complement strand
GCCAGCGTGCTGATGGCGATGGGCATGATGATGGTGCCACCCGCCACCATTTCGCTGCCGTTCAAGCTGATGCTGTTCGTGCTGGTCGATGGTTGGCAACTGCTGCTGGGGTCCCTGGCGCAGAGCTTCATGAATTGACGGGAGCCTGAGATGACACCCGAGATGGTCATGACGATCGCCACGCAGGCGATGAAGATGACGCTGATGCTGTCCGCCCCGCTGCTGCTGGTGGCGCTGGCGGCCGGCCTGGTGGTGAGCCTGTTCCAGGCCGCGACGCAGATCAACGAAATGACGCTGACGTTCATCCCGAAGCTCGTCGCGCTGTTCGTGACGATGGTGCTGGTCGGCCCCTGGATGATCAACACGTTCGTCGACTACATGCGTGAAGTGTTCCAGGGCATCCCCGCCCTGGCGCACTGACGCGCGCCGTCTCCACAGCAGGACCGGCGCCGTGTTCGAGGTCACCACCGACCAGATGTACGGTTGGATTGCCGCCTTCCTGTGGCCGATGTTCCGGCTGCTGGCGCTGATCTCCACCGCGCCGCTGTTCAGCGAATCGACCATCCCGCGCCGCGCCAAGATTCTGCTGGCCGCCGCCCTGTCCACGGTCGTATCTCCCACCATCGGCAACATTCCCGCCGCACCGGTCTATTCGTATGAGGGCCTGCTGGTGGTCCTGAACGAAATCGGCATCGGCGTGGCGATGGGCTTCTCGATGCGGTTGATCTTCGCGGCCGTGCAAATGGCCGGTGAAGTCATCGGCCTGCAGATGGGTCTGTCGTTCGCCTCGTTCTACGACCGCTCCGCCGGCGGCCAGACGATGGTCCTGTCGCGCTTTCTCAACATCATCGCCACGTTGATGTTCCTGTCGCTCGATGGGCATCTGATGATGCTGGCCGCGCTGGTCGACAGCTTCCAGGGCGTGCCAATCGCCGGCGTGCCGCTGTCAGGACACGGCTGGGGCGTCGTGGCGCGTGCCGGATCGATGGTCTTTGCCTCCGGCACGCTGCTGGCACTGCCCATGATCGCCGCGCTGCTTACCCTGAACCTGGCGATGGGTATCCTGAACCGCGCCTCGCCACAGCTATCGATCTTCGCGGTGGGCTTCCCGGTCACGCTGCTGGGCGGCATGGTGGTCATGGCGCTGTGCATGCCGGAGATGGGGGTCTACATGCAGCATCTGGTCGACACCGGCCTGCAGACCGCGGCGACGGTGCTCGACCAGCTTGCTCCGTAGTTACCAACCGCTCAGGGCAACGCACCCACCTGCTTCAATACCGCGCGCGCGATTTCCTGCCGCTTGGCGCCCACTTCGGCCTGCGGCATGTCGAGGTTCATCGCAAACACATAGGTGTCGTCGCCGCGCGTGACCCAGCCCACCCACCAGCCCACGTCCACCTTGCCGGACGTGGCCCATCCCGTCTTGGCCCGCAACGTGTACGCCGGCGTGCGTTCGATGGTCAGGATGTCGTCAAGCGCCTCGAAGGTGCGCTCCGAGATCAGCGGCACCTTGTGGGCCGCGGCATCGCGCAGGAACTCGACCTGCTGGTAAGTGCTGATCCGCAGGTGGCCGTTGAGCCAGAAGCGGTCGATCGGCCCGTCCACGTCCGCATTGCCGAAATGCGCGGCACCCAGATACTTGCGGTACTGCGCGGCGCCCACGCGACGCGCCAGCAACTGATACGCCGGTACGCACGAGTTCTTCAGCGCCACACGCAATGCCACGTCGCCATTGCAGACCTCCGGCAGGATCGGCTTGCCATGATGCATCCACACCTTGCCGTCCCAGGGGAGTTTGTCGTTGTCGACATCGGCAACGGCGCCGGTTTCCAGCCCAATCAACGTATTGAAAATCTTGAAGGTCGACGCCGGCGAATAGGACGTGGCCGCGCGCTTGGGGTTGTAGGTCAACGTGCGCTGCTGGCGCACGTCGTAGACCACGATCGTGCCGTCGACGCCCGCGGCGTCGAACAGCGGCTTGGCATCGATAGGAACCTCCGCGGCTTGTACGGCAGCGGCCGTGCAGGCAAGCAGCAGAGGCAGCAGGAACCATCGGGATAGTCTGTTTTGCATATCAACACTTTATGAGTTTGTGGTTGTAGGTTGTCGTCATGCTGACGGTTGGCAATCCAGGCCCGGATCGTGGTGCGGAGCATAGGCGCAGGGACGCAAGACGCCAACCGCCGCAGCTGTAACACGCGTAACATGGCACCCATGCCTGCCTCCACTCTCGTTCACGTCGACCTGTCCGCTCCGTACCACGTTGGCCATGACAGCGCGCGTTACCAGTCCGTCTGGCTGCTGGCCCGCATCTGGCTGGCCGCATCGCGCGATCATGAAGACCTGAGCGCGACTGCCGTGCGCGCGCGCTTTGCCGATGCCGCCAATGTGCGCATGATCGTCTCGCGCGCGTTCGCCGATTTCTCGCGCTGGGGCGTGCCGGTGGGCTGGGGCCATGACAAGGCCGTTGGCATCTCTACGCTGCGGGCCGAGGGCCGCAGCCGTGGTCCGTTCTGGATGTCGGCTGCCACCGCGCGCAGGCTGCGCTTCGCGGCGGAAGGCAAGCCACTTGGCGCGGCCGGCGTGGCGCGCTGGCTCGGGCAGGCGCCCGCCACCGACGCCGCGTCATCCGCGCAAGAGAGTGGCGGACTGCAATACGTGATGCGCGACATGGCCTTCTGGCGCCATCTGACGCAGGCGATGCGCGGCGCGCAGGATGGCTTTGCGGGCGTGCTGGATAACAGCGTGGCCGAGTCGTTCCGCGCGGCCCAACGTTCGGCGGCGGACGATTTCCAGCAGGCGCTGTCGTTGCTCAAGGAAAGCCTGGCGTGGCGCCGCAGTGACCGGCTGGACAAAAGCCGCGCGGCGCTGCGCCGGTTCGAACGGATCGTGGTGGCGGGCGGCGTCAACGCGGCACTGCCGACCTTCGCCACGATGGCCCATGTCGTGCGCGCCTGGGAACACTACGCTCGCGGCGACCTCGATGCGGCGCAGCGCGCGCTGACGCGCCTGTCCGCCGATTCGGAGCTGCGCCCCGTGGTGCGCTACAACCCGCGCATCCGCTTTGAGACGCTCAATCTGGAAGCGCTGGTTCACAAGAGCGTCGCCCTGCGGCCCGGCACCTCGGCTCCCGCCGGTGCATCGGCCCGGCAGGAGGCCGCGCGACTGGCGCTCGATGCGTTTTCGGGGGCGCTGCAGGCGGCATATGAGGCCGACTCGGTCGATGCCGTCCAGCATGCCGCCGCCAATATCGGCTGGTCGCTCTGGCTGTTCTGGCAGTACCGTCTGGTCGATGACGGCCGCACGATGGCCGCGGGCGACGTGCAGCGGCAGTCCATGCGATGGCTCGGATTATCGGAATGGATCTGCGACCGCTTTGGGGTCGGCGGCGGATCGGCGTGGAACACCATCTTCCTGCTGCGCGTGGCACGTGGCCATGTCGCGGCCGACACCGAGTCCGATGCATCGCCGTCGCTGGCGGCGTTTCGCGCGCTGCAACCGCTGACGGTGGCGGCGGCCGTCGACGCACTGCGCCCGTTCCACGCACCGTTTGCACCGGCCAAGGGTTTTGTGCGCTGGTCGTCGGTGGCCGCGTTCGCGCTGGAAGAACACGACAACGGCCACGTCCGTTTCAACGCGCTGCAACTGGCCAACCTGCTGCTCGAATCAGCGTGGTACCTGACCCATGAACAAGGCGCATCCGTGCAGGCTTACGCGGCGATGGAGCGCCTGTCGGCCCAGCTCGGCACGCTGCGGGCCGGCGAACGCGGTTTCTTTCACACCGAGATGCGCGCCTTTCCGCCCGAGCTGCGTGCGGCCGCCGCCGAGGCGGCGCGCACACGGCGCGGACGGTCAACGCCGGCATGAGGCATCGCTAGCCGTAGGCAATCTCGCCAGCCACGTTGCGCCGTTTGTCGTGCAACGCGCGATGGGCGCCTGCCCCGCTGCCCGGCAGCTTGAAGAAGGCCACAGCATCGGTCAGTAGCTTGCCCTGCTCCTCCAGAGACTTCGACGCGGTGGCGGCCTCATGCACCAGCGACGCATTCTGCTGCGTCACCTGGTCGATCTGCACGATCGCCTGGTTCACCTGCTCGATGCCGCGGTTCTGCTCAGCCGACGCCGCCGCGATCTCGCCCACGATGTTGGTCACCCGCGCCACCGCCTGGGTCACCTCCACCATCGTCTGGCCCGCCTCACTGGCCAGCGTGGAGCCGGCCTGTACCTGCGTCACCGATGCGTCGATCAATTCCTTGATTTCCTTGGCGGCATTCGACGAACGCTGCGCCAGGCTGCGCACCTCGCTGGCCACCACGGCAAAGCCCCGGCCCTGTTCGCCCGCGCGCGCGGCTTCCACGGCGGCATTGAGTGCCAGGATGTTGGTCTGGAACGCGATGCTTTCGATGATGCCGGTAATCTCGGCAATCTTGCTCGAACTGGCGCTGATGCCTTCCATCGTGTCGACCACGCGGCCCACCGTGCCGCTGCCCCGCTGCGCGACATCGGCGGCGCTGCGTGCGAGTTCGCTGGCCTGCCGCGCGTTCTCGGTGTTGTGCCGCACCGTCGCGGTCAGTTCCTCGATGCTCGCGGCGGTTTCCTCCAGCGACGCTGCTTGCTGCTCGGTGCGGCTCGACAGGTCCATGTTGCCGTTGGCGATCTCGCCGGTTGCCACCGCGATGCTGCCGCTGCTTTCGCGCACGCGCACAACGGTTTCGGCCAGGCGGTCGTTCATGTCGCGCAAGGCGGCAAGCAGGCGGCCAGGTTCATCCTGCGAGTCGACTTCGATCCGCATGCCGACTTCACCGCGCGCCACGGTACGGGCAACCTCGACCGCGCGCTGAATCGGACCGGTGATGGCGCGCGTCAACATCAGCCCGCCAAAAATGCCGAAGAGCACGGCCGCAATCGCCACGACGATCAGGAACACGCGCTGGCGCGCATAGTCGTCGTCGAGCTGCTTGATCATCTCCAGCTGGCGCTCGCGCGTGAATTCCGCGTACTCGCGCGTAGCCTTGACCAGCGCAGCCAGCAGCGGCCGGCATTCGGCATTCATCTTGGCGATGGCGGCGTCCTTTTTGCCCTCAAGGGCCAGGCCGACGATATCGGTCGCCACCGGCCCGTAGCGCGACTCGATGCGGTCGATCTCGGCCACGAGCTTGCGCGCGCCTTCGCTGACGCCGTCGGCCATGATCATCTGCTTGAGGCGGCCCAGGCGCTCCTGCACATCGCCATGCGCCTTGAGTACCTCGGCTTTTTCCAGGTCGAGATCCGCCTGGGAGGTCACAAGCACCAGATTGCGCGCGGCAATGGCGCGCCGGTCCACGGCCGTGCGCACGTTCGCCGCCACATCGGCACGGGCGTTCAGGCCGTTGATGTAGGCCGCAAAGCCCGCGGTGGACTGGCTCAGCGCGCGCAGCGACAGGCCCGAGACCACAAGGACGATCAGCGCCAGCGTGCCAA
This sequence comes from Cupriavidus sp., assembly GCA_036746135.1. GTDB lineage: Bacteria > Pseudomonadota > Gammaproteobacteria > Burkholderiales > Burkholderiaceae > Cupriavidus. The sequence continues at coordinate 10,306 of DAIOET010000067.1, read as the reverse complement.
ACCCGGCCAGGAGCTTGGTCTTGATGGATAGGTCTTTGAGTTTCACGGTGTTCCCCTCTGTTTCCCGATGGATGGCTCTAAAGGCAGGCCAAATGACGATCGCGCCACAACATCGCGTTGCGGCGCGGGTATCGCTGAGAAAAACCCGTTCGGTTGGTGTAGGCGGCGTCGTTGCGCCGCACTCGTGAATGTCTGCTTTGTCTGGCTATCGGCAGACTGCGGGCCGATTGACCCCTACACGAGGAGGGGATGTGATTCAAACCTCTTCAGTGTTTTCACCTACGCAACGCATTGCATCAAACATTGATCTAATCGTCGAATCATTAAATTGCATTTCACATGCATATTTCCTAGAATCGAATCCGTCACACCGCACGATTACGCACCTTCACGCTTTTCACGCATCCACGCGTACCTGACCATGTCCGTCCTGCTGCAGATTTCCCCGCCATCCCGCCAACAGACCTATCGCGGCCTGCCCGTCCTGGCTCTTGGATTCCGTCCGTTCTATCTGCTGGCCGCGGCATTTGGCGCCGTGGCAATGGTTGCGTGGGTCGCCATGTATCTGGGGCTCTGGGTGCCGGCGGCGCAGCCGTGGCTGGGCGGCATGCTGTGGCATGCGCACGAGATGGTGTTCGGGTTTTCCGCCGCCGTCGTGGTTGGCTTTCTGTTCACGGCGGGCAAGAACTGGACGGGGCTGCAAACGCCGCAGGGTGCCTGGCTGGGCGCACTGGCCGGTGTATGGCTGCTGGCGCGCGTGTTGATGTGGACCGGGCCGGCGTGGGCGGCCATCGCGGCGGATGTCGCGTTCCTGCCGCTGTGCAGCCTGAGCTTCTATACGATCCTGCGGCGCGCAAAGAGCCAGCGCAACTATGGCCTGGCCATCGCGCTGGGCATCATGGGCGCGCTCAATATCGGCTTTCACGCCGCCGCGCTCAATGGCCGCATCGACTGGTCGCTGCACGCGGCGGAGGTGGCCACTGGTCTGGTGGCGATCTTCGTCACGGTGATCGGCGGCCGCGTCATTCCGATGTTCACCGCCAATGCCATTCCCGGCGTGCGCATTCGCCGCTGGGCTGCCGTGGAGCGCAGCGTGATACCGCTGACGCTGCTTGCCACGCTCGCTGCCGCTTCGCCGGCGCCGGCCTGGCTGACCGGCGTCCTGGCGCTCGGTGCCGCCGCCGCGCAAGGGACTCGCCTGTACGGCTGGGATTCGCCGCGCACGCTGCGCAAACCCATCGTCAGCATCCTGCACGTGGCCTATGCCTTCCTGCCGATCGGTTTCCTGCTGATAGCCGGGGCATCGGCCGGCTGGCTGGATCGCTCCACCGCACTGCATGCGCTGACCGTCGGCGTGATCGGCTGCGCCATCATCGCGATGGTCACGCGCACCGCGCTGGGCCACACCGGACGGCGACTGGAAACAGGCCGCATGGAGCATCTGGCCTATCTGTTCATGACGCTGGCCGCCGTGGTTCGCGTGGCCGGCCCGCTGTTGCTACCGGCGCTGAAGCCCCAGGCCATCGGCCTGGCCGGCGCGCTCTGGGCACTGTCGCTGGTCCTCTACGTGATCAAGTACGCACCCTTCCTTACCCGCCCGCGCCTCGACGGCAAGGAGGGTTGACCCGCTGTCTCCCGTCCGCAACCCCGTCGTTGCGGATTCGAACCGATGTGATACGATGACTTACAACTGGCGACGGACTCCACCCGCGCCGGTTGCCCTCATTGACACCCAGGCAGTTCAGAACAAACGGGAGACATCATGCGTAGATTCACTGCGGCGTTGAGCGCCGCCGTCTTGCTTGGCATCGCCGCCACACCGGTGCTGGCGCAATCGAACGACACCCAGGCCGTCACGTCCGCCGCCGAAAAGCTGCGCGTTGCGATGGTCGACCCTGACCAGGCAACGCTTTCGGGCCTGGTGGCCGAGTCGCTGAGCTACGGGCATTCCGGCGGCCGTATCGACACCAAGACCAGCTTTATCGGCGATCTGCTCGACAAGAAGTCGGACTTCGTCAGCATCAGCATCACCGATCAGAGCATCAACGTGTCCGGCGATGTCGCCGTCGTCCGCCACACGCTGTCCGGTGAAACGCTCGACAGCGGCAAGGCCGGCACCGTGCTGCTCAAGGTGCTGCAGGTCTGGCAAAAGCAGGGCGGCCACTGGAAGCTGATCGCACGCCAGGCGGTGAAGGCCACGGCCTGAGGCCGAATACCGGCTGCCTGTCTGGAAGATCAGACATTGATAGGATGTCTGACATCCAGAGGCCGTTAAAAAGGGCGCTACCAACGAGGTAGCGCCCTTTTTTCATGGCTGGTCGCATCAATCGAAGATGTCGTACAGCCACGATTTCTTGCGCTTGTCGTAGCCGTGATGGCTGCGCGCTTCACCGCTGTGGCCAGGCGAGGCGTAACGCTCACGCTGCGGCGCGGCCTGCGCAGGTTGGTTGGTCGTGACGGACCGCTCCAGAAGCTTGTCCAGTTCACCACGGTCCAGCCAGACACCTCGGCACTGCGGACAGTAATCGATCTCCACGCCCTGGCGCTCCGTCATGCTCAGAATTGCATCGGGACAGGTCGGACATTTCATTGCGAACTCCTTCTTGCGGCTGCGCACGGGGCGCGGGGTCGCCCATTCTATGAACGCGGCCCCGCGATCCACCGCGCATGACGCAAATGTCATCGCGCCGTCATCGCGTACCCACCGCCCTCGCCCTCACAGGCACTTCCTGTACCATGTGGGCCTGCCGTCTTACTGCATCGCCCGATGTAATTTTCCGGGCGAATGCTGACGTGATCGGATCATTACCGCGTGACTGCCCCCTCGGATCTCCCGCTCGATACCGTAGCGCTATTCGATGCCCTGCCCGAGCCCTACCTGGTTCTCAATGCGCGGCACGAGGTAGTCGAGGCCAACGCGCGCTACCTTGCCATTACCGGGCGGTCACGCGACGACATCGTCGGCAAGTCGATCTACGACATCAATCCCTCTCTCTCCGAAGCGCAGATGGCTGCGCGCCGCGAATGGCTGGTTGCCACGCTCGACGATCTCGCCGAGGGCGAATCGCGCATGTCCCTGCCGATCCGCTATGACGGCCACCCGGCCGGCAGCGGCGGCGGCGAGCGGTACTGGCAGGCCAAGGTCACGCGCCTGGCCGCCGGCGCGCCGTCAGGCGCGGCGTTCGTGCTCCAGGTCACGGATGTGACCGAACAGATCCTGCGCATCGAGCAGGCCCGCCGCGCGCATGCCGAGCTGCAATCGCAGGCGCGGTTGCACCAGGTACAGGTGGACGAAGCCAACGCCGCGCTGCAATCGCACCGCGAGCAACTGGAACAACTGCTGTCGTTTGCCAGGGTCGGCGCGTGGGAACTCGACATCGCCACGGGCTGCATGGCCTGCACCGACCAGTGCAAGGCCAATATGGGACTGCAACCCGACGACACCATCGACGAAGCGCGCGTGTTTGGCGAACTGATGCACGTGGACGACCGCCGCGAGGTACGCGCGGCGATGGATCGCGCCATCGCCGCGCGCACGCATTTCGAGGTCGAATACCGCGTGATCTGGCGCGATGGCACCATGCGCTGGCTGATGTCACGCGGCGCCGCACGCTATCTCGACGATGGTTCGGCGCAGTCCATAATCGGTTTCACGATCGATATCACGGCCCGCAAGGCGTCCGAACTCCACTACCAGGCCGTCGCCGAGGAAGAACAGCGCGCGCGCGAAGTCAGCGAACGCGGCGCCCGCGCGATGGACCATTTCGTGTCGGCGGTCAGCCACGAGCTGCGCTCGCCGCTGCACGCCATCCTCTGGTGGAGCACGCTGCTGGAACGCGGCACCGATCCGATCCACGTGAAGCGTGCCGGCGAGGTCATCGAACGCAACACTCGCCAGCTCGCCCGGATGGTGGATGACCTGCTCGATAGCGGCGCCATCGCCACCGGCAAGCTGTCAGTGGAACTGCGTCCGCTCGACATGGCGGCGCTGGCCGCCACCGTGGCCGAAGACCTTCGCCTCGATGCCGAATCCCGCCACGTGACGCTGGTGGTAACGCCTTCCTTGCCATGCCACGTCATGGCCGATGAAATCCGGATCAGGCAGGTGGTGCTGAACCTGCTGACCAATGCCCTGAAATTTGCCGATCGGGGCACCGTGGAACTGGCCGTGATGGTGGACGGCAATCATGCCGTGCTGTCGGTGCGCGACACCGGCGTTGGCATTTCCCCGGAAGCACTCGAACGGATCTTCGAGCGATTCGAACAGGCCCATCCCGAACGCGCCAATCGGGCGCCAGGACTCGGGCTCGGTCTGTGGATGGTGAAAAACCTCGTGCTCATGCACAACGGCAGTGTCACCGCGCATAGCGATGGCCTGGGCAAGGGGTCCACATTCCGCGTGCAATTGCCGCTGGCACCGCGCCACTAGCCCCGCCGGAGACTTCCGCGGCGCGCGCGGGCATCCTCCCCGCACCATGTGCCGGATAGATCGCCTGGCCCGACGATCGACCGCACGATCGATCCTCTTTCCGACGCTCTGAACGCGCCCGCTGCGCCGCGTACATCTCCCATTTCCGGCCGTCAGACCACCCTGTTCCGGCCCCGCTAGGGATCTACCCGCATCACCCGCGCCTGATGTTGACAATCCCAATCTCGTGATCTACAACTCCGTACACAAACAAAAACGATTTTGTAGACAATTTTGTCGCCAAGACAGGATCGGAACATGGCCGGCGCATGTACGCCAGGTCACCAATGGAGACACGAGATGCCAGTGACAGCTTCGCCCGCGGTCGATACCATCGGCACGCACGCACCCGAAAGCAACGCCGTGATCAAGCCAGGCTACGACGAGCGGCTGACCAATGAGGATCTAGCCCCGCTGCGCAAGCAAACCTGGGGCACGTACAACATTTTTGCGTTCTGGATGTCCGACGTGCACAGCGTGGGCGGCTACATCACGGCCGGCAGCCTGTTTGCACTGGGGCTTTCGAGCTGGCAGGTGCTGGTGGCCCTGCTGATCGGCATCCTGATCGTGCAGTTCTTCTGCAACCTCGTGGCCAAACCCAGCCAGGTCACGGGCACGCCCTATCCGGTGATCTGCCGCGCGTCGTTTGGCGTGCTGGGCGCCAATATCCCGGCGATCATCCGCGGCCTCATTGCCGTGGCGTGGTATGGCATTCAGACTTACCTTGCATCGAGCGCCTTCCTGGTACTGGCGCTGCATTTCTTCCCGTCGCTCGCCCCCTATGCCGATCTGAAGCAGCACGGCTTTGCCGGACTCTCCACGCTCGGCTGGGCCGCGTTCATGACGCTCTGGGTGCTCCAGGCGCTGGTGTTCTGGACGGGCATGGAGACCATCCGCAAGTTCATCGACTGGGCCGGTCCCGCCGTGTACGTGGTGATGATTGCGCTGGCCATCTGGCTAATCAACAAGGCCGGCATCGAAAACGTCAACTTCACGCTGAGCTTCCTGAAGTACCAGGGCTGGGACGCGGTGCCCGTCATGCTCAGCGCGATTGCGCTGGTGGTGTCCTACTTCTCGGGGCCGATGCTGAACTTCGGCGATTTCTCGCGCTATGCCAAGGACTACAAGTCCGTGAAGCGCGGCAACTTCTGGGGCCTGCCGGTCAACTTCCTGGGCTTCTCGCTGCTGGTGGTGGTGACCACCTCCGCCACGCTGCCCGTCTTCGGCAAGCTGATCACCGACCCGGTGGAAACCGTCAGCCATATCGACAGCACGTTTGCGATGCTGCTGGGCGCCTTCACGTTCATGACCGCGACCATCGGCATCAACATCGTGGCCAACTTCGTGTCGCCCGCGTTCGATTTCTCCAACGTCTCCCCGAAGCACATCAGCTGGCGCACGGGCGGGATGATTGCCGCCGTGGCATCGATCTTCATCACGCCGTGGAACCTGTACAACCACCCGACGATGATCCACTACACGCTCGACGTGCTGGGCGCCTTCATCGGCCCGCTGTTCGGCATCCTGATCTCGGACTTCTTCCTCGTGCGCGGCCAGCGCGTGGTGGTGGACGACCTCTACACGCTGCGCAAGAGCGGCACCTACTGGTATCGCCGCGGCTACAACCCCGCCGCCGTCGCCACCATGATCCCCTCGGCCATCATCCCGGTGCTGTGCGTGGTGATCCCGTCGTGGCAGTGGCTGGCCAACTACAGCTGGTTCATCGGCATGGGCATTGCTTTGGTCCTGTACCGCGCGCTTGCCCCGCGGCTGATGCCCGGCCATCTGGTCGATAACCGCCAGGCCTGATCTCTCCCCAGTGACTACATCATGAAAATCAAGATCATCAATCCGAACACCACGCAGAGCATGACCGAGAAAATCGGCCAGTGCGCCCGAGCCGTGGCGCAGCCGGACACGCGCATCGTTGCGGTCAGCCCGCGCATGGGGCCGGCGTCGATCGAGAGCCACTACGACGAAGCGCTGAGCGTACCGGGCATCCTCGACGAGGTCATGCTTGGCGAGCGCGAAGGCGTGGACGGCTACGTGATCGCCTGTTTTGGCGACCCGGGGCTGTACGCGGCGCGCGAACTGGCTCGCGGCCCGGTGATCGGCATCGCGGAAGCGGCCATGCACGCGGCCAGCTTCATCGGCACCAGCTTCAGCGTGGTCACCACGCTGTCGCGCACCTGCAATATCGCCTGGCATCTGGCCGAGCGCTATGGCATGGAGCGCTTCTGCCGCAATGTGCGCGCCAGCGACCTGCCGGTGCTGGATCTGGAAAAACCCGGCTCCGACGCGCGCCGCATCATCACCGACGCCTGCCGCCAGGCGCTGGCCGAAGACCGCAGCGACTGCATCGTACTGGGCTGCGCCGGCATGACCGACCTCTGCGAAGAGATCGCCGATGCCATCGGCGCGCCCGTCATCGATGGCGTGACCTGTGCCGTGAAGATGGCCGAGGCGCTGGTTTCGGTGCGCCTGGCCACCAGCAAACGGGGAGACTGGGCACGCCCGCTGCCCAAGGCCTACGCGGGCATGCTGTCCCACTATGCACTGAACGCGTAAGCACCCCGCACCGGTCTGGTGCGACGCGTTGCCATTTTTGTGTACGATATGCGTAATTTTTGTCTTCACTCGCTGCATTCGCGGCGGGATATCGTCCCAGACATGGCAACCCGACGCAAAAAACCCGCGGACTCCGAGCCGCCTGCTCCGCAGGACGGCGCCGAGGCCGCGGTCTCAGAAGCCTCCGAGTCTTCGGTCAACGAAGGTATCTACCAGGATCTGCTCAACGCGATCATGGAGCACCGGCTGCTGGCCGGCACCAAGCTCGTGGAAGAGCGGCTCTGCGAGGTCACCGGCGCCAGCCGCGCCCGCATCCGCCAGGTGTTTGCACGCCTGGCCCACGAGAAACTGGTCACGCTGGTACCCAATCGCGGCGCCTTCATCTCCAGCCCCAGCATCGAAGAAGCACGCCAGGTATTCCAGGCGCGCCGGCTGGTGGAACCCGAACTGGCCGGCCTGCTCGCCACCACGGCCACGGCGGCGCAAATCCGCAACCTGCGCCGGCACATCAGGCAGGAAGACGATGCGCGCGCACGCGGCGACCGTGCCGCCGTGATCCGCCTGTCCGGCGAATTCCATATCGTGCTGGCCGAGATGGCGGGCAATGCCATCCTTGAGAAGCTGATCCGGGAAATGGTGTCGCTGACCTGCCTGATCATCACGCTGTATGACCGCCCCGGCGCACCGGCCTGCCCCGAGGACGAACACCGCGTCCTCGTCGACGCCATCGAACAACGGGATGCCGCGCAGGCGCAAGCCGTGATGGCCGAGCACCTGGCCCATATCGAAGGCTCGCTGGACCTGACCGTGCGCGAAACCGGCGCACCGGACTTCTACAGCATTTTCAGCAAGGGCTGACCCACCCGTCACCACACCGCTCATGGACAAGCTGCTTGCGCTGAAGATGTTTGTCGAGACCGTCGATGCAAAGGGCTTCTCGGCTGCCGCGCGCCGCCTGAACCTGGCCACGTCCTCGGTGACGCGCACGCTGGACGGGCTGGAGGAATCGCTGGGCACGGTGCTGCTCAACCGCTCCACGCGTCAGGTCACGGTCACCGAAGCGGGCGCCAGTTACTACCAGCAGGCGCGCGGCATCCTCGAAGCCGTTGCGGAGGCCGATGCATCGATCGCCGATCATGGCGAGCTGCCCGTGGGACAGCTTCGCGTGTCGCTGCCGGTGGCGTTCGGACGCTGCTGCATTTCGCCGTACCTGGGTGCCTGGCTGCAACGCTACCCGCAACTCGAACTCGATATTGAACTGACCGACAGCATTGTCGACCTGCTTGGCGCGCGCGTGGACATCTCCGTGCGGCTTGGCAGCGCCGCCGCCTACGACAACGTGATCGCGCGCGAGGTAGGCCGCTTCCGCCGGCTGGTGGTGGCCAGCCCCGCCTATCTCGACCAGCACGGCGCGCCTGCCGAGCCGGTAGACCTGGTCAATCACCGCTGCCTGCGCTTCACCTTTGCCACGCGCGACCAGGCCTGGAAATTCCGCCAGCACGACAGCGAGCTCAACGTTCCGGTCAATGGTCACTTCCGCAGCAACAACATCGAAGTCCTGCGCGACATGGCTCTGGCGGGCGGCGGCATCGGCCTGCTGCCCGACTGGCTGGTCGATGCCGATATCGCGGCTGGCCGGCTGACCGTGCTGTTCGACGACTGGTCGGTGACGCCGAACCAGTCCAGCTCGGTCGTCACCGCGCTCTACCTTCCCAGCCAGCGCGGCTCGCGCCGTGTGGCGGCGTTTCTGGAATTCCTGACCTCGCTGCCCGGCCCGACTGGCCAGCACGACTGATTTCGGCATCGCACGCTTTGCGCGTGGCGCAACGCTGAGTTGCGCCGCATTGTGATTCCCGCAATACGTTCGAACGCCTACGCTCTGGACATCGCAACCGAACGTCCCGAGCCATGCAAGCCCAAACCTCCTCCAATGCCGGCGGCACAAACGCCGCCCCGATGTCACCCACGCTGGTCGCATTGTTTTCGCTGTGCGCAGGCGTACTGGTGGCCAATCTGTACTACGCCCAGCCCATCATCGAACTGATCGCGCCGGCAGTCGGGCTGTCCGCGCGCAGCGCCAGCGTGATCGTGTCGCTGACCCAGATCGGCTATGCGATCGGGCTGTTCTTCCTCGTTCCGCTGGCCGACCTGCTGGAAAACCGCCGGCTGCTGGTGATCAGCGGCGTTGCGGCCGCCGTGAGCCTGGCCGCTGCGGCGATGTCGTCGCAGCCCGGCCTGTTCCTGCTGGTGTCGCTGCTGCTTGGCCTGAGTTCCGTCAGCGTGCAGATCCTGATTCCACTCGCGGCACACCTCGCACCAGAGGCGCTGCGCGGGCGCACCGTTGGCACGATCATGGGCGGCCTGCTATCCGGCATTCTGCTGTCGCGGCCGTTGTCGAGCATGGCGGCCGAACTCTTCGGCTGGCGCGCGGTGTTCTTCATTGCCGCGGCCATGACGCTGGCCACCGTGGCCATCATCGTCATGACGCTGCCGCGCCGGGTGCCGCAACATCGTGCCAGCTATGGCAGCCTGCCGGCATCGCTGTGGCATCTGCTGGCGCGCTTTGCCGTGCTGCGCCAGCGCGCACTGCTGCAAGGTCTGCTGTTTGCCGCATTCAGTCTGTTCTGGACCGCTGCCCCGCTGGAACTGGCCAGCCGCTATGGCCTGTCGCAATCGCAGATCGGCATCTTTGCGCTGGTCGGCGCGCTGGGTGCGGTGGCCGCGCCGTTTGCCGGGCGTCTCGCCGATGCCGGTCATACCCGCGTGGCGTCGTTCGCCGCCATGATCGCCGCCGCGCTGTCGTTCGTACCCGGCCTGATCCACGGCCCGGCTGGCCTGTATGGGTTGGCGCTGACGGGCATCGTGCTCGACTTCGCCGTGCAGATGAACATGGTGCTGGGCCAACGTGCGGTCTACGCGCTCGATGCGCATAGCCGTGGCCGGCTGAATGCGCTGTACATGACGGCCATCTTCGCCGGTGGCGCGGTGGGATCGGCAGTTGCCAGCGCGCTCTATGCGCAAGCCGGATGGCAGGGTGTGGTGGCTGTGGGCAGCGGACTGGCACTTGTCGCGCTGGCTGCGCTGGCGATCACATCGCGTCGCTGAGACTGTGAGTTGAATCGACTGATCGCGCTATACGCGCCGCTCTCCCGCGCGCCGGTAGAAGCGGTGCCGAGGAAGTAGCCGCAGCGGTACAACTTGCGACGTGGCGCGGATGGAACCGCCGCGCCCTCTCCCCCGGCCCCTCTCCCGCGTTGCGGGAGAGGGGAG
>DAIOET010000066.1:0-15802 GCA_036746135.1 Cupriavidus sp. | reverse complement strand
AGATGATGGCGCGACTGGCCAAGCTCGGCTTCTCGCAGTCGTACACGTACTTCACGTGGCGCAACACCAAGGCCGAGCTGATCGAGTACATGACCGAGCTGACGCAAGGCCCGCTGCGCGAGTTCTACCGCCCGCACTTCTTCGTCAATACACCGGACATCAACCCGTTCTTCCTGCATGACGGCGGGCGCCCCGCATTCCTGATCCGCGCCGCGCTCGCTGCCCTGCTGTCTGGCCTGTGGGGCATGTACAGCGGTTTTGAAGTCTGCGAGAGCGCGCCGCTGATCCTGAACGGCGTCGAGCGCGAAGAATATCTCGACTCCGAAAAATACGAGCTGCGCGTGCGCGACTGGAACGCCCCCGGCAACATCGTTGCCGAGATCTCCCGGCTGAACCAGATCCGCGCCAACCATCCGGCGCTGCAGAACCACCTGGGCCTGCGCTTCTATCACGCCAGTGACGACGCCGTGCTGTATTTCGCGCGCTTTGTCCCCACCGGGGCCGAAGGCGCGGGCGCGTTTGGCGACGACGTGCTGCTGGCCGCCATCAGCCTGGACCCGCGCAAGCCGCGTGAATCGGAAATCGAACTGCCGCTGTGGGAATGGGGCCTGCCGGACCATGCCGCGCTCGACGTCGAGGACCAGATGTTCGGCACGCGCTTCACCTGGCATGGCAAACGCCAACGCATCCGCCTGAACCCGCATGAGCTGCCGTTCTCGCTCTGGCACGTCAGGCCCCAACAACAACCTGGAGACACGGCATGAAGCGACTCTCCGAGCGCGCCAACGCCGCCCTGCTCAACGCCGATCCGCTCTGGTACAAGGACGCGGTCATCTACCAGCTTCACATCAAGTCTTTTTTCGACGCCAACGGCGATGGCGTGGGCGACTTTGCCGGCCTGCTGGCCAAGCTGGACTACCTGGTCAACCTCGGTGTCGACACGATCTGGCTGCTGCCGTTCTATCCGTCGCCACGCCGCGACGACGGCTACGACATCGCCGACTACCGCAACGTGCATCCCGACTACGGCACACTGGCCGAGGCCAAGCGCTTCGTCACCGCCGCGCATGCGCGCGGGCTGCGCGTGATCACGGAGCTGGTGATCAACCACACGTCGGACCAGCATCCGTGGTTCCAGCGCGCGCGCCGCGCGAGGTCCGGCTCCGCCGCGCGCAACTACTACGTCTGGTCCGACAACGACCAGAAGTACGCGGGCACCCGCATCATCTTCTGCGATACCGAAAAATCGAACTGGAGCTGGGATGCGGAAGCCGGTGCCTACTTCTGGCATCGCTTCTATTCACACCAACCTGACCTGAATTTCGACAACCCGCAGGTGCTCAATGAAGTGCTGTCGGTCATGCGCTTCTGGCTCGATATCGGCATCGACGGTCTGCGTCTGGACGCCGTGCCCTACCTGGTGGAGCGCGAGGGCACCAGTAACGAAAACCTGCCCGAGACCCATGAGGTGATCCGCAAGATCCGGCGGCATCTCGACGAACGCTATCCGGGCCGCATGCTGCTGGCCGAGGCCAATATGTGGCCGGAGGACGCCCAGCAGTATTTCGGCGGTGCCAGCGGCGGTGGCTCCGCCGACACCACGGGCGCCGCCAGCCCCGACGGCGGGATCGAAGGCGACGAGTGCCACATGTCGTTCCACTTCCCGCTGATGCCGCGCATGTACATGGCCATCGCGCGCGAAGACCGCTTTCCGATCACCGACATCATGCGGCAGACGCCCGAGGTGCCGCCCAACTGCCAGTGGGCCATCTTTCTGCGCAATCACGATGAGCTGACACTGGAAATGGTGACCAGCAGCGAGCGCGATTACCTGTGGGAAGTCTATGCATCGGACCGGCGCGCGCGCATCAACCTCGGCATCCGCCGACGGCTGGCTACGCTAATGGAGCGCGACCGCCGGCGCATCGAACTGATGAACAGTCTGCTGTTTTCGATGCCCGGCACGCCCGTGATCTACTACGGCGACGAAATCGGCATGGGCGACAACATCCACCTCGGTGACCGCGACGGTGTGCGCACGCCGATGCAGTGGTCCCCCGACCGCAATGGCGGATTTTCGTCCGCCGACCCGGAGCGGCTGGTGCTGCCGCCGCTGCAGGGTCCGCTCTATGGCTATGAAGCCGTCAACGTGGAAGCCCAGACGCGCGACCCGCATTCGCAGTTGAACTGGATGCGCCGCATGCTGGCGTTGCGTCGCCAGCACCGTGCGTTCGGACGCGGCACGCTGCGCTTTCTGTTCCCGGGCAATCGCAAGATTCTGGCTTACCTGCGCGAGTACGATAACGAACACATCCTCTGCGTGGCCAACCTGTCCCGCGCCCCGCAGGCCGTGGAACTGGACCTTTCCCAGTTCCACGGCCGCGTGCCCGTGGAAATGCTCGGCGCCACGCCCTTCCCCGCCATCGGCCAACTCACCTATCTGCTGACGCTGCCGCCCTATGGCTTCTACTGGTTCGTGCTCAGCGAGGACGCGCAGCCGCCATCGTGGCACGTGAACGCCCCGGAGCAGATGGTGGACCAGGTGACCCTTGTGCTGCAGAACGTTGGCGGGCGCTCCGAGCTGACGGAATCCGCGCGGCGCGCGTTGACGACCGAGGTGCTGCCGAACTATCTGGCACGGCGCCGCTGGTTTGCTTCCAAGGGCGAGCGTATCGAGCGCGTGAACGTGGCCTATGCCTGGCCGGTTGCCAAGGTGGGCAACACCGAGGAAGTCTGGCACTGCGAAGTCGAAGTATCGCTACCGGGCCGCACGGAGTGCTATCAGCTACCGGTGGCCCTGTTATGGGACCGCGAGACTGCCGAGGGCATGCCGCAGCTCATGCACGGACTGTCGATGGCACGTGTGCGGCGTGGCCCACGCGTGGGCGTGGCAACCGATGGCTTTGTGGTGGAGGCCTACGCGCGCGCGATAGTTCAGGCGCTGCGCGAACGAATCACCGAAAAGGTATCGCACGGCACGATCCGCTTCCTGCCAGAACCGGGGCTTGCCGAAGCGCCGCTCGAAAGTGAGCCGGTGCAATGGATGTCGGCCGAACAGTCGAACAGCTCGCTGGCCTACGGCAATACGGGCGTGCTCAAGCTCGTGCGCAAGGTGGCCGGCGGCGTGCATCCCGAAGCCGAGATGACGCGCTACCTCACAGGCAATGGCTACCGGCATTCGGCCGCGCTGCTGGGCGAGGTGGTGCGCACCGGTGCCGACGGCACGCCCCATACGCTGATGCTGCTGCAAGGCTATATCCTCAACCAGGGCGATGGCTGGGACTGGACGCTGGACTACCTTGGCCGTTCAATCGACGATGCGCTGCCCCTGACCGACGGTCATGACGAGTTTGCCGAAGCACTCAACGGCTACGCCACGATGGTCGGCACACTCGGCAAGCGTCTGGCCGAACTGCACGCGGTGCTGGCACAACCGACCGATGACGAAGCCTTCGCCCCGGTGGCCGCAGCCGAATCGCAGGCGTCCGAGTGGGCCGAGGAAGCACTGAAATCGCTGGACGAAGCACTCGGGCTGCTCGACGCCCGCCGCGCCAATGCCACGGGCGATTTCGCGCGCGACATCGACGCCCTGCTGGCGGCGCGCGGCAAGCTGCCGCATCTGGTATCGCGCCTGGCCACTGCCGCGCCCGGCAGCCTGCAGACGCGCATACACGGCGATTTCCATCTGGGCCAGGTACTGATCGCGCAGAACGATACCTATCTGGTGGACTTTGAAGGCGAGCCGCGCCAGCCGCTGGCATTCCGCCGGCGCAAGACGTCGCCGCTGCGCGATGTGGCTGGGCTGCTGCGATCGATCGACTATGCCGCCGCCACGGTGGGCACCGACCGCCAGGAACGCACGCATGCCACGCTGCCGCCCGCCCAGGCCGAGCGCCGTGCCGCATTGCTCGACCGCTTCCGCACCACGGCCGGCGACGCATTCCTGAACTGCTACCAGCAGACGATGGCGGCCGCGCCGAGGGCATGGGCGGCATCGGAGCAGCTGCAACCGCTGCTCGACCTGTTCCTGCTGGAGCGCGCGGCCTATGAGGTGGGCTACGAGGCCGCCAACCGCGTGGCCTGGATCGACCTGCCAACCAGCGGCCTGGCAAGGCTCGTGCGCAAGCTACTTGGAGACGACGATGGCAAGGAATGATGCCGCCACGCTCGATCCACCCGCGCCGACGCTGCCCGGCCCCGTCATCGATGCCCTGCGCGAAGCGCGGCTGGCCGATCCGTTCGGCGTGCTCGGGCCGCACCGCGACGACCACGGCGTCGTGGTGCGGTCCATCGTTCCCGGTGCGGCGGCCATGCAGCTGACTGGCCGCGACGGTGAATTTCTTTCGGACATGGCGCCGCTGCACGTGGAAGGCATATTTGCCGGCCGTCTGCCGAACTTCGCAGGCGGCCAGCCATCGGCGCAGGACTATCGGCTGCGCATCCGCTGGCCGGACGGCAGCGAGCAGACCAGCGCCGACCCCTATGCGTTCGGGCTGCTGCTCGGCGAGCTGGACCTGCATCTGTTCAACGAAGGACGCCATCTGGAACTCGGCAAGTGCCTCGGCGCGCAGTGCCTGACCATCGACGGCGAACCCGGCGTGCGCTTTGCCGTGTGGGCACCGAATGCCAGGCGCGTATCGGTGATTGGTGATTTCAATGGCTGGAACCCGGCGCGGCATCCGATGCGCCTGCGTCACGGCGCTGGTATCTGGGAGCTGTTCGTCCCGCAGGGCATGGGCGTATCGCCCGGCAGCCGCTACAAGTACGACATGACCGGCCCGCATGGCGAAGCCCTGCCCGACAAGGCCGATCCCGTGGCCCAGGCCACGGAGCTGCCACCGGCAACCGCATCGGTGGTGGCCTGCGCGGGACATGCGGCCCCGCCGTTCCACTGGAACGATGCCGCGTGGATGGAGCAGCGCGCGCAAACCGATCCGTATAGCGCGCCGATGTCGGTCTACGAACTGCACGTAATGTCGTGGCAGCGAGCGGCCAACGACAGCGGCCGGGGCTGGGACATCCTCGCCGAACGGCTCGTGCCATATGTGCGCGACCTTGGCTTCACCCACATCGAGTTGCTACCTGTCACCGAGCATCCGTTCGGAGGTTCGTGGGGCTATCAGCCGTTGTCGCTGTTCGCGCCCACCGCGCGGCTGGGGTCACCCGAGCGCTTTGCGGCATTCATCGACCGCTGCCACCAGGCCGGCATTGGCGTGATTCTCGACTGGGTGCCCGCGCACTTTCCTACCGATCCGCATGGCCTGGCGATGTTCGATGGCACCGCGCTGTACGAGCACCAGGACCCGCGCGAAGGCTATCACCAGGACTGGAATACGCTGATCTACAACCTGGGCCGCAACGAGGTGCGCGGCTTCCTGCTGGCCAACGCGGTGCATTGGCTTGAGCACTACCACGCCGACGCGCTGCGCGTGGATGCGGTGGCATCGATGCTGTACCGCGACTACAGCCGCGAAGCGGGCCAGTGGGTACCGAACCGCTTTGGCGGCCGCGAAAACCTCGAATCGGTGGCGTTCCTGCGCGAAGTGAACACGGTGGTGCATGAGCGCTGCCCCGGCGCGCTCACCATTGCCGAGGAATCCACCGCCTGGCCCGGCGTCACGGCCAGCGTGGCGTCCGGCGGGCTTGGCTTCGACTTCAAATGGAACATGGGCTGGATGCATGACACGCTGCGCTACCTGTCACATGAATCCATTCACCGCCCCTGGCACCACGGGGACATGACGTTCGGCATGGTCTATGCGTGGTCCGAAGCGTTCGTGCTGCCGCTTTCCCACGACGAGGTGGTGCACGGCAAGGGTTCGATGATCGGCAAGGCGCCCGGCGATGACTGGCAACGCTTTGCCAACCTGCGCGCGTACTACGGCTTCATGTGGACGCATCCCGGCAAGAAGCTGTTGTTCATGGGTGGCGAATTCGCGCAGTGGCGCGAATGGAACCACGACGACGAACTCGACTGGGCGCTGCTGGATCAAGCCGCGCATCGCGGCGTCCATTCGCTGGTGCGCGATCTGAATCGCCTGTACCGCGACCTGCCCGCGCTGCATGCGATGGACCATCGTCCGGAAGGCTTCCAGTGGATCGTCGGCGACGACCACCAGAACAGCGTATTCGCCTACCTGCGACGAGCGGCGCCCGGCAGCGAGGAAGTGGTGCTGGCCGTCGTCAACATGACCCCGGTGCCGCGCCACGGCTACCGGTTGGGCGTGCCGTTCGCGGGCACGTGGGAGGAATGCCTCAATACCGATGCCGGCATCTACGGCGGCAGCAACCTGGGCAACAGCGGGCGGGTGCAGGCCGGGCCGGAGCCATCGCACGGCCATCCGGCATCTTTGTCGCTGCTGCTTCCGCCACTTGCCACGCTGATCCTGCGGTACCTGCCCGATGCGAATGGCTGAGCGCACGTGAACCCGACCCGCAAAAAGGACTAAGAGGAGCATCACGCATGGCGAGCATCACCGTTGATCGCCTGCTACCGGGCAAGCCCTATCCGCTTGGCGCACACTGGGACGGACTCGGTGTCAACTTCGCGGTGTTTTCCGCGAATGCCAGCCGCATCGAACTGTGCCTGTTCTCCGCAAACGGACGCAAGGAAGTCCAGCGCCTGCCGCTGCCCGAATGCACCGACGAGATCTGGCATGGCTACCTGCCGCAGGCGCAGCCGGGCCTGCAATATGGGCTGCGCGCATTCGGCCCATACGAACCCGCACGCGGGCACCGCTTCAACCCGCACAAGCTACTGCTGGACCCATACGCTCGCGCGCTAAGCGGACCGGTGCGCTGGTCCGATGCACTGTTCGGCTATCGCCTGAACAGCCCCCGGGCCGGCCTGACGCCCGACCGGCGCGATAGCGCGCCCACGATGCCCAAGGCCGTCGTCACCGACGAGAGCTTCAACTGGGGCGATGACCGGCCGCCGGCCGAACCCTGGCCCACGACTTCGATCTACGAAGTCCACGTGCGCGGCGCATCGATGCTACGCGAAGACCTGCTGCCGCAGTATCGCGGCACCTTCGCCGCGCTGGCCGATCCGCGCTTCATCGAACACCTGCACCAGTTGGGCGTCACCTCGATCGAGCTGCTGCCGATTCACGCATTTCTGCAGGATCGCTTCCTGGTGGAACGCGGCCTGCGCAACTACTGGGGCTACAACACGCTCGCCTTCTTCGCGCCCGAGCCGCTGTACCTGTCCGGCCGGCAGCATCACGAAGTCAAGATCGCGATCCGCCGCCTGCACGCGGCCGGCATCGAGGTATTGCTCGACGTGGTCTACAACCACACCTGCGAAGGCAACGAACTGGGGCCGACGATGTCATGGCGCGGGCTGGACAACGCCAGCTACTACCGTCTGGTACCGGGCGACGAGCGCCACTACATCAACGACACCGGCTGCGGCAACACGCTGAACCTGTCGCACCCGCGCGTGCTGCAGATGGTGATGGATTCGCTGCGCTACTGGGTGGAGGTCTTTCACGTGGATGGATTCCGCTTCGACCTGGGCAGCACGCTCGGCCGCGAGAGCAACGGATTCGATCCAGGCTCGGGCTTCTTCGATGCCATCCTGCAAGACCCGGTGCTGTCCCGCGTCAAACTGATCTCCGAACCGTGGGATCTTGGCCCGGGCGGCTATCAGGTGGGCAACCACCCACCCGGATTTGCCGAATGGAACGACAAGTTCCGCGACAACGTGCGGCGTTTCTGGCGTGGCGATGCTGGCCAGCGCGGCGAGCTGGCCGCGCGGCTGACCGGATCGGCCGACCTGTTCGACCGCCGCCATCGCAAGCCGTGGGCGAGCGTCAACTTCATCACCGCGCACGATGGCTTCACGCTGGCCGATCTGGTCAGCTACGCGCACAAGCACAACGAGGCCAATCACGAGGAAAACCGCGACGGCAACGACGACAACGCCAGCGCCAACTGGAGTCCCGATGGCGCGCTAGAAGGCCCCACCGACGACGAGATCATCCTGGAGACGCGCGGCCGCGTGGCGCGCGCCATGATGGCCACGATGCTGTTGTCGCAGGGCACGCCGATGCTGACGGCCGGTGACGAATGGGGCCGCAGCCAGCAAGGCAACAACAACGCCTACTGCCAGGACAACGCGCTGTCGTGGCTGGACTGGGACGACGCCGCGCATCCATCCAATGCGCCGATGCGGCGCGTGGTCAGCCGCCTGCTGGCGCTGCGGCGCAAATTGCCGGTACTGACCGAGAACCGCTTTGTCCACGGCCGTTCGCAACCGGCGCCCGGATTGCCCGATATCGCGTGGTTCGGCCCCGATGGCAACGAGCTGACGAGCGAGCAATGGGCCAACCCCGAAGACCGCACGCTCGCACTGCGCCGCGCCACGCATAGCCCGGACGATGAGGTCGAAGTCATCGTGCTGTGCCTCAACGCCAGCCCGGACGACGTGATCTTCCGCATGCCGTCGCCGGGCGAGGACTGGCACCTGCTGTTCGACAGCACCGCGCCCGATCTGGAGGATGAACCGGTCCCGCTCGATGCCGAAGGCTACCCGGCCTATCGCGTGCCGGCGCGCGGCCTGGCCCTGCTGTCGGCCGCCGTGCCAAAGGATGAGGAGCCGTCACGATGAGCGACTACGACCTGCTCTGCCGCCTGGCCGAACGTGCCGGACTTCAGGTCCAATGGCGCGACGCGTGGAACGTCCCGCAACAGCTAACGCCGGAAGCCTTGCATACCGTATTGACCGCGCTGGAACTCCCGTGCGGCACACCGGGCGAATGCGAGGCATCGCGCGCACGGCTCGCCGCCGACGATGCGGCGCACCCGCTGCCGCCGCTGATCACGGCCGATCAGGGCCGGCCGGTAGTCGTGCCCTGGGCGCATACGCTGCCCCAGCGCCCCTATCGTCTGGAGCAGGAGGACGGCACCCTCGTCGAAGGCATCGCCCGGCGGACCAGCGCCGGCGCGATGGAGATCGACCCCATCGCGCAATGGGGATATCACCATCTGCTGCTTGGCGACGTGGAAACCACGGTGGCCGTGGCACCGCCGCGCTGCTTTGGCATCGCCGACGCATTGGCGGCATCGCCACGCCCGGCAGTGGCGCGCAAGCCGTGGGGCTTGTCGGTGCAGCTTTACGGTCTGCGCCGTGGCGCGAATACCGGCATCGGTGACCTGACCACGCTCGCGCTGGGCGCGGAAGCGGCGGCGCTTGCCGGTGCCGATGCCATCGCGATCAATCCGCTGCACGCGGGATTCGCGGCGCAGCCTGAGCGCTACAGCCCGTACTCGCCGTCGAGCCGCATCTTCTTCAACGCGCTGTATGCGGACCCGGCACGTGTCTTCGGGGACGCGGCCGTCGAGCACGCCGTTGCCACGCTGGGCATCGGCGCGGCGCTGGCCGACGCGGAGCGGCGGGCCGAAATCGACTGGCCGGCGATTGCCGGGCTACGGCTCGCGTTGCTGCAATGGCTGTGGCAGCGGCACGAGACCTTGCTGGCGCCCGAGCAAAAGCAGGCCTTCGCCGCGTTCCGCGCGCGCGGCGGCAAAGCGTTGCTGGCGCACGCCACCTTCGAGGCCATCCAGGCCGAACGGCTGGCGGCGGCTACCGATGAGCGCGCGGCGCGCGATGCCGCCGACTGGCGCCGCTGGCCGGTCACGCTGCAAAGCCCCGATGGCGCGGCAGCAGCGGCCATGCCGACGACCAATGCCGACGCCATCGCCTGCCATGAATTCCTGCAATGGCTGGCCGCCGATGGGTTGGATCAGGCCCAGCAACGCGCACGCGCGGCGGGCATGGCCATCGGCGTGATTGCGGACCTTGCCGTCGGCACCGATCCGGGTGGCAGCCATGCCTGGACACGTCAGACCGAAATCCTGAATGGCTTTCATGCGGGTGCGCCGCCCGACCTGTACAACCCGCTGGGGCAGGACTGGGGCGTCGCCGTGTTTTCGCCGCGCGGCCTGCGCCGCAATGGCTACGCCGCGTTCATCGAAATGCTGCGCGCCAACCTTGCGCATGCCGGCGGCCTGCGTATCGACCACGTCCTGGGGCTGGCGCGCATGTGGCTGGTACCCGCTGGCGCGCCAGCCAGCGCGGGCGCCTACCTTGGCTATCCGCTGGAGGATCTGCTGCGACTGGTGGCCATCGAGTCGTGGCGGCACCGCGCGGTCATCATTGGCGAAAACCTCGGCACGGTGCCGGAAACGCTGAATGCCGCGCTGGAAGCGCGTGGCGTGCTTGGTATCGACGTGCTGTGGTTCGTGCGCGAAGCGGAAGACGACAGCGGTCCGGACGCCACGATAACCGCCAGCGAGGCTCCCACGGCCGCGGAACCGCTCGCCGCGCCGTTCCTGCCGCCCGAACAGTGGCCCCCGCTTGCCGTGGCCACCACCACTACGCACGACCTGCCGACGATTGCGGGCTGGTGGGCGGGCAATGACATTGCGTGGCGCGCAAGGCTGCATCAACTGGCCATCGGCGAGACCGAAGCGGCGCTGATGACCGTCCGCGCCGTGGAGCGTCAGGCGCTGTGGCAGGCCATGCGTGACGCGGGCGCGGTGCACGGCGCGGAACCGCCGCCCGACCGTGCACCGGTGGAAGCCGTCCTGCGCTGGCTGCACCGCGCATCCACGCCATTGCGGCTGGTGCCCGTGGAAGACCTGCTTGCATTGGCCGAACAGCCCAACCTGCCGGGCACGGTATCGGACCACCCGAACTGGCAACGCAGGCTCGACGCGGACGTACGCGAACTGTTCGCGCGCCCCGAGGTGGCGCGGCGCGTTGCCGCCGTGCGCGATGGCGATGGCGATGGCGATGGTGGCGGCGATGCGTGAATCGTCACGGAGCCGGGCGATCCTCCAGCGCCTTGCACAGCGCCTCCACGGTCAATGGCTTCACCAGATGCGCGTCGAAGCCGGCGGCCTCGGTGCGGCGCCGGTCGTCCGGCGCACTGCGTCCGGTCAGTGCAAAGACGCGCACGCCCGCAACCGACTGGCGCAGGGCCTGCAAGACTTCGTAGCCGCTCATATCGGGCATCTCCAGATCGAGCAGCACCACGTCCGGCGCAAACGCGCGTACCGCGTCGAGTGCCTTGATGCCGGTGTAGACCGGCTGCGCCTGGTGGCCCAGCACGGTCAGCAGCTCGGCCATGCTGTCCGCCGAATCGGCGCTGTCGTCGACGATCAGGATGCGCTGTCCCGTGCATTGCGCCGTACGCGGGCGCGGCACGCTGGCGCCATCCATCTGCACTTCGGGCAGCAGGATCGTGAAGGTGCTGCCGTGGCCTTCGCCGGCGCTGCTGGCCTGGATGGCGCCGCCATGCGCCTCGATCACGGCGCGCGCCAGCGCCAGCCCGATACCGAGGCCGCTGCGACCCGTTTCGTCGCCTTCCTGCGCGAACAGATTAAAGATGCGGTCCAGCGCCTCGGGCGCGATGCCGCGTCCGGTATCGCTGACCGTGGTGATTGCGTTACCCGCCTCGGCACGCACCCGCACGGTCACCGTACCGCCGCGTGCCGTGTATTTGGTGGCGTTGCTGAGCAGGTTGGACAGTACCTGCTCCAGCCGCGCCGCATCACCGTTGACGAACACCGGGTCGGCCGGCAGCGTCACGTCCAGCTTCTGACTCGCGCTTTCGAGCGCGGGCCGCATCGCTTCGATGGCCGTGTTCATCACGTCGTTGTACAGGATGGGCACGGGCTGCACCTTGAGCTTGCCCGAGGTGACGCGGCCCACGTCCATCAGATCGGTCACGAGCCGCGTCAGCAGTTGCAGTTGCCGGCCGATGATCTCGGCGCAGTGCCGGATGCGATGGTCGGTGACCGGCGTGAGCCGGATCACGTCGACGGCGTTGCGGATCGGCGCCAGCGGATTGCGCAGCTCGTGCGCCAGGATGGCCAGGAACGACTGCACGCGCCGGCCGGCGCTCTCCAGATCGGCGAGCCGCGCCGCATCGGTGATGTCGCGCGCTGTCCACAGCACGCCGGACACGCCAGCGCCGGCCTCGCGCAGCAGTACCTGCCGCACGTGGCAACGCACCAGCGTACCGTCTTGCCGCTGCAGCCGTTGCTCGCCGGACCATGTACCGCTGGCACGCACGCTGGTGAGCGCGCCGGGCACGTCCCCCGCCGCTTCGCACGGCGCGCCGGAGGACTGCGCCGCCTGCCGGGTGTCGTGTTGCGAATACAGCAGCGACAGCGGCTGGCCAACAGCCTCCTGCGCCGTGTATCCGAACATGGCCTGCGCGCCGGTGTTCCAGCTGCGAATCTCGCCTTCCGCACCCAGTTCGCAGATGGCGCAGTCATCGAGCGTATCGGCCAGGCTCAGCCAGCGGGCCTCGGCAACCTTGGACTGCTCCTCCGCCGCGTACTGGATCGTGAGATCGCGGTAGACCACCGCGAATCCGCCGGGCGCGCCATCGGCACCGGTCGTGGCGACCACGACGGTGCTGGCATAGAGCGCGCTGCCGTCGCGCCGCACACGCCAACCCTTTTCCTCCGCGCGACCGTGAACCTGCGCGGCGTCGAGCAGACGCTCGGGATCACCGGCGGCGACCGATTCTGGCGTATGGAATGTCGACATAGGCGCACCGGCCACCTCGTCGGCGGTGTAGCCAAGCACTCGGCTCGCGGCGGCTGTCCAGATGCTGACACGGCCATCTGGCGACAATGCGTAGATCGCGGTGTCGTCGACCGCATCGAGCAGCGGCCACACGAGCGCCGGATCGCCGGCAGTGTGCGGGTCCATGAGAACGCTCCCTCGTGTCGTGCTGGTGCTGCATTGCAGGAAAGCGGGGCCCATGCGCGTGGCATGCCCCCTTCCAGGCAGCGTTTCTACATCATAGTCAGGTGCACCAGGCATTTGTATTGCCGGTCATGCCGGCGACACCTTGCGTGCAAAAACTACAACCGGGCAGCTGAAATGTCAGGCGTGTTCTCGCCCCGAGCCGCTTACCGAAGGCGGAGGCGGATGTTTGTCGGGCAGGTTGCGCGCGGGCTGGTCGCCCTTTTCCTTGTTGTGATCGGGACTCTGGTCGGGCCGGCGGTCGGGCCGGCGCACAGGGTCATGTGGGATATGGGTCGCCATGACGCGTCTCGCAGTGGAATGCAGGGATGGGAAGCACTTGCGTGCTGCAGTTTTCATACCAGCGCTGGCAATGCGTACTTCCCGGCAGGGCCGGCGCAAACTTTCTAGCCTGAAGCCGAGGGCTTGAAACGCAGTCTATCTCCGCAGTTGTCTCTTTAACGATCTGCTCAGGAGTCAAGTGATGACCGATGCATCCCGTTTGCGGCCAGCACCTGCCGTCGCGGCCCGCGGCACACCGTCAGCCATGCCAGCCTCGGCCGAGCACGCCGACGACACGCGCACCTCGATGTCGAGCACCACCATCCGGCGCGCATTCCTGGACCATGTCTTCTACACCCAGGGCAAGCTGCCCGGCCACGCCAGCGGCAACGATCTCTACCAGGCGCTGGCGCACACGGTGCGCGACCGGCTGGTGCAACGCTGGATCAGCACCGCCGAAACCTACCAGACCCAGCCGTCGCGCACGGTAGCCTACCTGTCAGCGGAATTCCTGATGGGGCCGCACCTGGGCAACAACCTCGTCAACCTTGGCATCGTCGATGAAGTTCGCGCGGCGATGACGGCGCTGGACCTCGATCTGGACGACATCCTGTCTCATGAGGAAGAACCGGGCCTTGGCAACGGCGGCCTGGGCCGGCTGGCTGCCTGCTTCATGGATTCGCTGGCCACGCTGGAGATTCCCGCGCTGGGCTATGGCATCCGCTACGAATACGGCATCTTCCATCAGAACATCATCGACGGGCAACAGGTGGAAACCACCGATACGTGGCTGCGCCACGGCAATCCCTGGGAAATCCAGCGCTCCGAATGGGCCGTGCAGGTGCGGCTCGGTGGCCACACCGAGCACTACACCGACGACCGTGGCCGCTACCGTGTGCGCTGGGTACCCGACAAGACCGTGGTTGGCGTGCCGTTCGACTCGCCGATCCTCGGCTATCGCGTCAACACCGTGAACACGCTGCGCCTGTGGCGTGCCGAAGCCACCGAGGCTTTCGACTTCCATACCTTCAACCGGGGCGACTACCTCGGCGCGGTCAGCAAGAAGATCACTTCGGAGAACCTGACCAAGGTGCTCTACCCCAACGACGAAACGCAGCAAGGCAAGGAGCTGCGGCTGGAACAGCAGTATTTCTTCGTCGCCTGCTCGCTGCAGGACATGCTGCGTCTGCTGGCCTCGCATGGCATTCCCGTCACGCGCTTTCACGAGAAATTCGCGGTGCAACTCAATGACACGCATCCGGCCGTGGGCATCGCGGAACTGATGCGGCTGCTGGTGGACGATCACGAACTGGCCTGGGACGACGCCTGGCACATCACGCGCAATGCCTTTGCCTACACCAACCACACGCTGCTGCCCGAGGCACTGGAACAGTGGCCGCTGGACCTGTTTCAGCGCATCCTGCCGCGCCATCTCGAAATCATCTACGAGATCAATGCCCGGTTCCTGGACGAGGTACGCATCGGCTTCTACGGTGACGAATCGCGTCTGGCGCGTCTGTCATTGATCAACGAGCAAGGCGGGCGCTTCGTGCGGATGGCCGGGCTGGCCTGCGTGGGCAGCCACGCGATCAACGGCGTGGCCGAGCTGCATTCGCGCCTGATGCGCGAGGATGTGCTGCAGGACTTCTACGCCGTGTGGCCCGAGAAATTCACCAGCATCACCAACGGCGTGACACCGCGCCGCTGGCTGGCGCTTTCCAATCCGCGCCTGACGCGGCTCATCGGCAATGCCATCGGCGACGGCTGGATCAAGGATCTTGACCAGCTACGGGCGCTGGAACCGTTTGCCGACGATGCCGGATTCCTCGACGAGTGGCGAGCGGTGCGCCACGAGAACAAGCGCGACCTGGCACATCTGATCCGGGAGACCACCGGCGTGGTCGTCGATCCCGCGTCGATGTTCGACGTGATGGTGAAGCGCATTCATGAATACAAGCGCCAGCATCTGGCCGTGCTGCACATCATCGCGCTCTATCACCGGATCAAGTCGAATCCGCTTGCCGAGATACCGCCACGCACCTTCCTGTTCGCGGGCAAGGCCGCGCCGGGCTACCACTATGCCAAGCTGATGATCCGCTTCATTACGTCCGTGGCCGAGGTGATCAACCGCGACCCGCAGGTGCGCGACCGGCTCAAGGTGGTATTCCTGCCGAATTTCAACGTGACCTATGGCCAGAAAATCTACCCGGCGGCGGACCTGTCCGAGCAGATCTCGCTGGCGGGGAAAGAAGCATCGGGCACCGGCAACATGAAGTTCGCCATGAACGGCGCGATCACGATCGGCACGATGGACGGCGCGAACATCGAACTGCGCGATGCGATCGGCGCGGATAATTTTTTTCCATTCGGCCTCAATGCGTCGGAAGTCTATGCACTGCGCGCCGCCGGCTACCACCCCTCCACCTACTACGAGTCCAGCGCGGAGCTGCGCGCCGTGGTGGACCTGATCCAGCACGGCTTCTTTTCCAAAGGCGACGCGGCAGTGTTCCGCCCGCTGTTCGACGGACTGCTTCAGCACGACCCCTACATGCTGATGGCCGATTTCGCGTCGTACCTGCAATGCCAGCGCGACGTGTCCGCCGCGTACGCCGATCCCGCGCGGTGGCAGCGCATGTCGGTGCTGTCGTCGGCGCGTTCGGGCCGGTTTTCGTCGGACCGGGCCATTCGGGAATATTGCGAGCGCGTATGGCATGTCGATCCCGTGCCCGTGTGCCTGCTCCGCCGGTCGAGCGG
>DAIOET010000065.1:0-15842 GCA_036746135.1 Cupriavidus sp. | reverse complement strand
GGCGGCGTGCCGCAACGGCTGATCGTCGCCATCACGGGCGCCACCGGCGCCATCTACGGCGTCCGGCTCCTGCAGGTGCTGAAAGGCGTAAGCGGTGTGGAAACCCACCTGCTGATGTCGCCTGCCGGCGTCATGAACCTGCAGCACGAACTCGACATCGGCCGCGCGGAAGTGGAAGCGCTTGCCGACGTGGTGCACAACGTGCGCGATATCGGCGCGACCATCGCCAGCGGTTCGTTCCGCGCCCACGCGATGATCGTCGCGCCGTGCTCGATGCGCACGCTGGCCGCCGTGGCCCACGGCCTGTCCGACAATCTCATCACGCGCGCGGCCGACGTTACGCTCAAGGAACGTCGCAAGCTGGTGCTGATGGTGCGTGAGACCCCGCTGAACCTGGCGCACCTGCGCAACATGACCGCCGTGACCGAGATGGGCGGCATCGTGTTTCCGCCCGTGCCGGGGTTCTATCAGAAGCCGCGGACCATCGCCGAACTCGTCGACCATACCGTGGGCCGCGTGCTCGATCTGGTGGACCTGCGCGATGTTGGTGAAACGCTCGCGCCCGGATGGGGCGGGTTGAATGGCACCACTAGCGACTGAGACTGACTGCTTTCCCCCTCGGCTGTCTCGCCCCGCTTTCTCCCCCTCTTCCGCCTGAACAGATTTCTCCGTGGCTTTGCTCCCCTCACCTGCTACTTGTCGGCGAGGAGAGTTTGCTTCCGGCGTTCACGCGGTATTGCTTTATTGCTTACCAGTGCCTGTAGTACCGGCGGCCATAGTAGCCACCGTAGTAGCCGTACGCAGGCCGCACCACGACCGCGGGTGGCGACACATATACCGGTGCCGGCGCGACTGCCACCGGTGCCGGTCCCACTTCGGGGCCGTACGGCGTGGGATATACCGCGCAGCCGCCAAGCATGGCTGCACCAGTCACTGCCAAGCCCAATACAATCGCTTTCGTTCTCATCGCAACGTCCTTTTGTCACAGGCACTGCGAATCGCAATGCGCTGCTCTTAAGAACGTTATACGGGGGGGTCCGGTAATACAGCGTCAAGGCGCTGTAACCATTGTTACGATTCGCAACCTCTTCATGCATGTAAGTCGGGGAGGGATGGCTCAGACATCGAAGCGGATACCCTGGGCCAGCGGCAACGTGTCTCCATAGTTGATCGTATTGGTGGCGCGCCGCATGTAGCCTTTCCATGCATCGGAACCGGATTCGCGGCCGCCGCCGGTTGCCTTCTCTCCGCCAAACGCGCCACCAATTTCCGCGCCGCTGGTGCCGATGTTGACGTTGGCGATGCCGCAATCACTGCCCGCCGCCGACAGGAACATCTCCGCCTCGCGCAACGATTCCGTGAAGATGCACGACGACAGGCCATGCGATGCCGCATTGTTCAGCGCGATGGCCTCGTCCAGCGATGTGTACGGCATCAGGTAGAGGATCGGCGCGAAGGTTTCGGTCAGCATCGTGTCGTGCTGGCTATCGGTCAGCACCAACGCCGGCCGCACGTAGCAGGCATGCGGATAGCGGTCGGCAAGCAACCGCTCGCCACCGTGCACGACGTTGCCCTGCGCGCGGCAACTGGCCAGCGCGTTGGCCATGACATCGCCGGCGGCTGCATCGATCAACGGTCCGACCAGCGTCCCGTCCTGCAGCGGATCGCCTACAGGCAGCCGCGCGTACACCTGCCGCAAACGCTGCGTCACGGTTTCGATCAGGTCCGCGTGCACGAACGCACGACGCAGCGTGGTACAGCGCTGGCCGGCCGTGCCGGCCGCCGCGAACGTCATCGCACGGATCGTCATTTCCAGGTTGGCCGACGGCGCGACGATGGCCGCGTTGTTGCCGCCCAGTTCCAGGATGGCGCGCTTGAAATGCGCGGCGCAGGCCATGCCGACCTCGCGGCCCATGCGCGTCGAACCGGTTGCGCTGACCAGCCGCACCGATGGATGCTGCACCAGCGCCTGCCCGAGCTGGCGCCCGCCCGTCAGCACGCAGGACAGACCGGAAAACTGCGGCGCATGTTCGTCGATCACACGATCGAGCAGCCCCTGAACGGCCAGCGCGCACAACGGTGTCTTCTCCGACGGCTTCCAGACCACGCCATTGCCACACACCAGCGCCAGCGCGGCGTTCCACGCCCACACCGCCACCGGGAAATTGAACGCCGAGATCACGCCGCAGAGGCCATACGGATGCCAGGTCTCGCGCATCGCGTGCGCCGGCCGCTCCGAGGCAATCGTCAGCCCATGCAACTGGCGCGACAGCCCCACCGCGAAGTCGCAGATATCGATCATTTCCTGCACTTCGCCCAGCCCTTCCTGCAGGATCTTTCCGGCTTCCATCGATACGAGCCGACCCAGCGCGGGCTTGTGGGCGCGCAGCGCCTCGCCAAGCCGGCGCACCACCTCGCCGCGTACCGGGGCCGGTGTCAGCGCCCAGATGCTCTGCGCGGCGTGGGCGCGGGCGATGCGCGCGTCGGCATCGGCGGGAGAACAGACCGGCAACTGGCCGAACACTTCGCCGTCGATCGGTGACCGCACGGGCAACGTGCCCGGCGCGGCCTGGTTGGTGGCGGTCCATGCCTGTTGCGGCAGGCCCATGTCCCGCCAGCAGTCTGCAAACTTCCGGGCAAACTCCTGCGCTTTCATGCGAGCGTCTCCTGTAGTGGATGCCGTGCGTAATGCTGGCCGAACCGGTTGGCCATGAAGCGGCCCAGCGGCATGGCTTCCTGCCTCACGAATCCAGCCTGCGGCAACACGCCGGTGGCCACGAGGTCCAGCGCGGTGCAGATACCCGCCGCGGTGGTCAGCTGGATTGCGTTGACATGGCCGATGCCCGCGAAATCATCCATTCCGCCGATCCGCGCCGAGAACGATGCCTGGGTCAGCGGCCCGCGTTTGCCCTCGCCTCGCACGCCGGGCGGGTGGCCCGTGGCGCTGGCGAACACGATCACCACATCCTGCTCGGTCACCGGAATGGCGTGCTCGAAGATCTCGCGCAGCCAGTCGCGGCGCTCGCGCAGGCGCAGGTCGTTCAGCAGCAGCTTCATCTGGGCACAGTGGCCGGGATAGCGGATGGATTTGTAGTCGACCTGGCGCGCGCGTCCCGCCAGCGTGTCGGGCAAGGTGCCCAGGCCCCCTGAAGTATTAAAGGCTTCGTACTCCACGCCGTCCAGTGCGAAAGTCTCCTGGCCCTCCAGCGCGGGCAGTTCCACGCGACGGCCATCGACAATCGCTTCGCACGGGTTGCAGTACTCGTTGATCAGCCCCTCGGTACTCCACGTGAGGTTGTACTTGAGGGCATTGCTGGGATAGCGCGGCAGCGCGCCCACGCGCATGCGAAGGTCCAGCAGCTCACCGCCGCGCCCCAGAAAGCGCTGCGCCAGATCATGTCCCACCACGCCGATAAAGCCAGGCGCCAGCCCGCATTGCGGCATCAGCACCGACCGTGCGCCGTTGGCCAGCGTGCGGATGGCATGGGTCGCGGCCACGTCCTCGGTCAGGTCGAAGTAGTGCACACCGAGTCGCGTGGCCACCGTGGCCACGTGCACCGCCGCATGGAACGGCAGCGCGTTCAGCACCGCATCGGCGCCGGCCAGCAAGGCCGCGCAGGTGCCGGGTTCGGTCGGATCGCCCGCGCGCACGGCGATCTCGCGCGGCAGTCCATCGAGCCGGTGCGCGTCGTGATCGACCAGGCAAACGCGGTAATCGCCGGAATTGGCCAGCATCGTGGCAATCACACGGCCAATCTTGCCCGCACCGAGCACGACGACCGAAAGCGGACGGGGGGCGTGAGTCAGGTCACGCGCGGAAGCGGGACCCAGCGTGGAGGGTTGCATGGCTGACTCCGTCAGAAACTTGTTGTCGGTGACTGAAGTATGGGCAGTGGCACGCACGTTTTATAGCCACAAGATTGACGAAAGCCCTGCATAATCGGTCGTACTGACATCGTATTTCGACGAAACGTCAAACTCATATGGCTGACCTCGACCACACTGACCGGCATCTGCTGGCGCTGCTGCAAGCCAATGCGCGCGAAAGCGCGGCCAATCTGTCGCGTGCGCTGGGCATTGCACGCACCACGGTCGTGGCGCGCATTGCCCGGCTGGAGCGCACGGGC
Source organism: Cupriavidus sp. (assembly GCA_036746135.1). Classification (GTDB taxonomy): domain Bacteria; phylum Pseudomonadota; class Gammaproteobacteria; order Burkholderiales; family Burkholderiaceae; genus Cupriavidus. Next base: position 11,715 of record DAIOET010000065.1, on the reverse strand, counting down.
GTGATCGCCGGCTACGGCGTGCGCCTTGGCAGCCAGATGGAAGACAACGCGATCCTGGCGTTCTGCGGACTATCGGTGCAGCCGAAGTCGGCGCCCGCGGTGGTGAAGGCACTGCAGCGGCTGCCCGAAATAGAAGAACTGAACTCGGTGAGCGGCCCGGTCGACTACATGGCCGTCATCCGCTGCGACACCCATGCGCGGCTGGACAAACTGCTCGATGAGATCGGCATGCTCGATGGCGTGAACCATACGACGACGTCGATCGTGCTGGCGCGCAAGATCGATCGGCGACGGGCGGCGGATTGATGGCGCGGCCAGCGCGCCCGAGGCCGGCGCGCTATGCTTGCTCCCCTTGCCACCGGATAAGGAGAGAACGATGACCGACAACATTCGCGTTGCCGTAGGCGGCGTCACCGGATGGGCCGGAGGTGAACTCGCGCGGGGCGTTGCGCACGCCGCCGACATGACGCTCGTTGCCGGCCTTTCGCGTGGTGCGGCAGGCCAGACGCTGGCCAGCCTGACCGGCCACAAGGACACGCCGGGCGTGGCCGCCGCCAGTATCGAGGAACTTGGGCAGACGCCCTACGACGTCTACGTCGAGTACACCAAGCCGGCCGTCGCCAAGCACAACATCCTGCAGGCGCTGGCGCACGGTGCGCACGTGGTGGTGGGGACTTCGGGGCTGTCCGACGACGACTATGCCGAGATCGACGCCGCCGCGCGCAAGGCCGAACGCGGCGTGCTGGCCTGCGGCAATTTCGCGATCACGGTGGTGCTGTTGCAGAAGTTTGCCGAAGCGGCCGCCCGACACCTCGATCACTTCGAGATCATCGACTACGCCAAGGCCGGCAAGGTCGACGTGCCGTCGGGCACCGTGCGGGAACTGGCATTCCGGCTCGGCCAGGTCAAACAGGCCGCGCAGGCCGTGCCCGTGGATCAGGTCAGCGGACCGAAGGAGACGCGCGGTGCCACGATGTCGGGGGTGCAGGTCCACGCGGTGCGGCTGCCCGGCTATCAGCTTGGCGTCGAGGTGATCTTTGGCGCCGATGGCCAGCGCCTGCACCTCAAGCACGAGGCAGGCGACGGTTCCAAGCCCTATGTGTCCGGCGCCTTGCTGGCCATCCGCAAGGTCGGCACGCTGCGTGGCGTGGTGCGCGGGCTGGATAAGGTCATGGAAGGGCTGTGACGCCCTTCCCTGCCATGCGGCTTACCAGCTGCCAGGATTGACCGGTTTGGCGGAGGCTTTCTTCTCCGCCTTGTCGGTCTTTTCCGTCTTATCGGTTTTTTCTGACTTTTCGGTCTTGCCGCCCTTGGCCGCCGCCGCGGAAGCAGGCGGTGCCAACGACTTTGCAACCTCGGCATCGCGGTTGGCCATCAGCGCGCGCGCCTGCGGCAGCAGAAGCTCGATCGTGCCTTCAGCCGGATCTTCGGGGATTGCGTACAGCTCAACCGTCAGCGGCTTGCGCATCCAGCCGGCGTGGATGGTCTTGACGCTCTTGCCAGCCTTGTCCTTCATGTCCTCCATTTCCTGGCGGAACGGCTTGCCATAGCGGGCGTTCAGCGCCTGCGCGGCGGCGTCCTGCGAGCGGATGCCATCGGTCGGCACGATCAGGCCCACCAGTGCGTTGCCATCGGCGAGCGCTATCAGTCGCGGGCCATCCATGAAGGTGGGACGCTGGTCGCGCGGCACACCTACCTGGCGCATCACGCCATCGCCACGCAGTTCCACGCAGTACGCGGTCACGTCCTTGCCGTCAGGCGTCCGGTGGTCGGCGCAATCGGGCAGCGCCGGCAGCGGGCTGCCGATCTCGAGCGTGTCGAGCATCGTCGAAAAACGGTCCTTGCCGTCGATGTTCGGCGCGGCAGCGGCTTTGGTGACGGGCTGCGCGGCGGGCGCGGCAGGCGCTGCCGGTGCGGCATGGGCGACGGTTGTCGCCAGCAGGGCGGCTGCGGCCAGCCCGGCAAGAGGAAATCTCAAAACACACTCCTGGAAATCGGCTCCGCTTTGGAGCCTGCTCCGGGCCGAGGGTTCCTGCCGGGCACCAAGGCATCATCGATGTGATGCCGGGTCGACAGCGTCGGTCAGAGCATATGCTTCACGGCCTGAAAGCATACCAGTGCGACGCCGATCAGCAGCGCCCACAGGATCAGCTTCGGCACCTGGCTCGGCGGCAACTGCCGTGGCGGTGTGCGCTGCGCCACGGGTACGCGCATACGGGTGTTGGTCTGCAGGCCGCGCGTATGCCAGATGGCGGTGTCGGCGTTCAGGTCGCCCCACGGGGCACCTTGCCTGGGCGCGCCCGGCTTCGACGCATTGGTGCGCGGCGCGTTGCCGTGGGACGTAGTTGGGCGCGTGCCGCCCGGTCGTTGCGTGGCCATTTCCTGCTCCCCCGAAATGCTTCGAATGCCAGTTCGCCCGACGAGTCGATGTGCCGCCGGAACACATGCACGCCGTCCGATCTACTGCCAACGGTCAGTGCGCGGCACATGGTATGACAACGCGCAAGTGCCCGCTACGGGGCTTCGATGCCAAACCCACACTTCGACTGCGTGGCGCGGCAAAGACTTTGTAACCACCTGTAACGCCACGCGCGGGCGGGGGGAGAAGTGCGGAAAGCGTCAGTCCAGGCTGATGCTATTGGCGCGAATGACCTTGCCCCAGTTGTCACGATCGGCGTTCACAAAACGATCGATCTCCGCCTGGGTGCGCGGTTGCTGCACGACCAGCCCGAGCGCACTGAACACATTGCGGAACTGCGCCTCGGTCAGCACGTGCGACGCCGCGGCCTGAAGCTTCGCAACGGCGTCCGGCGGCGTCTGGGCCGGCACGGCCAGTCCGAACCACGTGGATGCATGGAAGTTCGGATAACCGCTTTCCGCCACGGTCGGCACGTTGGGCAGGACGTCCAGGCGCGCGCGCGTCGTCACGGCCAGGGCCTTGAGCTTGCCGGCCTTGATGTGCGGCAGAGAGGTACTGACCACGTCGACCATCAACTGCGTGTCGTTGGCCAGCAGTGACGACAGCGCCGGCGCGCTGCCGTTGTAGGGCACGTGCGTCATCTCGATGCCAAGCTCGGATTTCAGCATTTCCGTGGCCAGCTGCAGCGGATTGCCAAGCCCCACCGACGAATAGTTGAGCTTGCCGCCCGCCGCCTTCGCATAGCCGGCAAAGTCCTTGATCGTGCTGGCCGGCACCTGGTTGTTGGTGACCACCACGAGCGGTACCTCGATGCCGATCAGGATGACCTTGAAGTCCTTCGGGTCGTAGCCGGTCTTCTTGTAGAGCATCGGGTTCAGCACCATGCTCGCGCTGCTACCCATCAGCACCGTGTAGCCATCGGGCTGCGCACGCGCCACGCTCTGCGTGCCAACCATCGTGTTGGCGCCGGGGCGGTTCTCCACCACCACGGGCTGTTTCAGTTCGCGTGCCATGCCTTCGGCCATCGCGCGGCCGAACTGGTCCGTCGAGCCACCGGGGGTATAGGGAACGACCAGCTTCACCGGACGCTCGGGGTAGGCAGCGAAGGCCGATGGGATGGCAAGCGCCATGCCGAGTGCGGCGGCGCAGAGTCTGAAGGTAATGCGATTCATGGTTGTCTCCTGCTTCTTGTTCTGGAGCGTCCGCGTCTCTGGCGACCGCCTCTTTCGTTCACATCAAACCCGCCGCTGCCTGCCCGCCCAGTGCTGGTCGCGCAGGCGGCGCTTGGCCAGCTTGCCGGTCTCATCGCGCGGCAACTGGGCCACGATCTCGATCGTGCGCGGCACCTTGAAACCGGACAGCCGGCCACGCAGCCAGTCGATGACGGCCTCCGGTTCGACGCCCGTACCTGCCACCGGCTGCACCACCGCATGCAGGCGCTCGCCATACTCATCGTCAGGTACGCCGAACACCACGCAGTCCGCCACGCCGGGGTAGTGCACCAGCTCGTGTTCGATCTCGGCGGGATAGATGTTCACGCCGCCCGAGATCACCATGTCCGATGCACGGTCGCAGATGAACAGATAGCCGTCGGCATCGACGTAGCCCATGTCACCAAGCGCGACGCGGCCGTCGATATCGATGGCACGCCGTGCCGCATCGTTGTTCAGGTACGTGAAATCGGGATACGCGGGCTGGCGGACGTAGACCAGGCCCACCTCTCCGGGCGCGCAAGGCTTGCCGTTTTCGTCGATGATCCGCACGCTGCCTCCATCGACGGGCCGCCCCGCCGTGCCGGGCCGCATGGCGGCGTCCTCCGGCGTGGCCACGGTGACCAGTCCGGCCTCGCTGGACGCGTAGGTTTCGTGAATCACCGGCCCGAACCAGTCGAGCATGGCTCGCTTGACCTCGGGCGCGCACGGCGAGCCGGTCGACGCCACAAAGCGGATCGACGACAGGTCGTATCGCGCGCGCACCTCGGGCGGCAGCTTGAGCAGCCGCACGTACATGATCGGCACCAGGTAAAGCACGTCGATACGATGCTTTTCCACCAGCTCCAGCACCTGCTCCGCATCGAAGCGCGGCGTCAGCACCAACCGCTCGGCCATCTGCAGGGCGTTCTGCACGAACACGCTCGGGGCGCTGTGATAGAGCGGCGCCGACATCAGGGCACGGCAGCCCGGCACGATCCCGTATGCCTGCCTGATCAGCGAACGCAGACCGGTCTGCTGCGCTTCCAGCTCATCGAGCGGCACCGGCTGGCGCAACACGCCCTTGGGCCGGCCGGTGGTGCCGGAGGTATAGGCCAGATGCCCGCGCGGCGCCACGCGCGGGCCATCGTACGGCGTCTGCGCGGCGAGCCACGGTTCGTACTCGATGGCATCGGGATGCGCGCCTCCCACGGCCAGCACCACCACGCCGGCCGGCACCACCGCCTGCACCGCCGCCAGCAGGTCGGCATGGACGATCAGCACGCGCGCGCCGCTATCCTCCAGCAGAAAGCGCACTTCCTCGGCCGTGAAATGCCAGTTGATCGGGCAGTAGTAGGTGCCAGCCATGCGGCAGGCAAACACCACGTCGGCGAACACCGGATCGTTGCGCAGCAGCACCGCGACGACCGCGCCCTGCTCAAGTCCAAAGCGCCGCAGGCCGCCAGCCAGCCTGGTGCCACGCTCCTGCACCTCGTCACCGGGGCGTTGCAACGATTCGAACCAGAGGTCTGCGGGCATGCGGGGTCTCCTTGAAATGCGACTTCTCGACTAATAGCAGAGCACTGTAGCGATGCACGCTGCCGTCGACAATCCCGTCAACCGGAATCACAATGTTGCGTAAAACTTGACATTGCTTTCAGAGAAGTCGCATGGACCTCAATCTCGTTCAGGCCTTTGTAGATATCGTCGAAGCGGGCAACCTGGCCGAGGCCGGACGTCGGCGCGGCGTCACCCGGTCGCAGATCAGCCGGCAACTCGGGCAGCTTGAAGAGCAGGCCGGCACCATGTTGCTGCGCCGGACCACGCGCCACCTGGAAATGACCGATGCCGGCCAGTCGCTTTACGAGCACGGCCTGCGCATCCTGCAGGAGATGGCGGCGGCACAGGCCGAGATCGACAGCCTGGGCAAGACACTGCGCGGCCATGTGCGCGTCAGCGTGCCAACCGGCCTTGGCGACGCCTTTATCGCCCCGCTGCTGCTGCGTTTTGCCGAACTGCATCCCGGCATCTCGCTGCGTGTGTTCTTTGCGAACCGCGTCACCGACCTGATCGCCGCCGAGATCGATGTCGCGCTGAAGGTGACCTCGCTGCCGCCGCTGGATACGGTGGCGCGCGAAGTTTGCGCCATCCGCTGGCAATTGTGCGCATCGCCCGAATACCTGGCGCGCGTGCCACCGCTGCAGAAGCCATCAGACCTGGCCGAGTGCCGCTTCCTGTGCCCGCCCTACACTTCCAGACGTTTCCTGTTGACGCTGGGCCGGGATTCGTCCTGCGGACCAGAGCGCCACGACGTCGAGATTACGCCCTACCTGCAATCCGAACACTTCCCGTTCCTGATGAATGCCGTGCGGCAGGGACACGGCATCAGTCTGCTGCCGGTCTACATGGGCTGGGAAGACGTGCGCCGTGGCGCACTGGTGCCGGTGCTGCCCGAGTGGAAGCCGGAGGGCCTGGGCAATCGGCTCTACATCATCACCACGCCGAATCCGCACCTGTCGATGGCGACGCGGGCATTGATCGGGTATTTGCGGGAGGCGGTGGCGGGGCTGCCGGTATTCGCACAGGCCTGACAAAAAACGCCTACAAACTTTCAAATCGCAAGCTATCATCCTTTTTACTTGCATATCAAAAGTAAAAAGAGGAGACGATGGCACACACGGACTTTGCCAACATGCCATGCCCGGTGGCGCGTTCGATGGCGATGCTGGGCGAGCGATGGGCGATCCTGCTGATGCGGGAGGTCTACTACGGCAGTTCCCGCTTCGACGAATTCGAAAAGCACCTCGGCATCGCGCCGAACATTCTCAGTGCGCGGCTCAAGACGCTGGTCGAACACGGGCTGCTGGAAAAAGTGCCAGCCCCTGGCGGCGGCGCGCGGCAGGTGTATCTGCTGACCGAAATGGGGCGCGACTTCTTTCCGGTTTATGTATCGCTCAAGGCCTGGGCAGACCGCTGGCTGGCCGATGAAAAGGGGCCGCTGACCGTGCTGGAAGACAAGCGCGACGGCAGGGAAATCGTGGCGGGATGCCTGACCCGGCCCGATGGCAGCACGATTTCGGTGGATGACCTGCGCGTCCGGCCCGGCCCTGGCGCCGGCCGGTATCTGCGCGAACGGTTCGGCACGCAACCTGCCCCGGAGGCCGCCGATGAGCAAGTCTGATTCCCTGACCCTGAACGCCTCGGCCACGCCAGCCGAGTCCGTTTCCTCCTACGAGATTGCCCGCCGTATCGCCGTGCTGGCGGCGCCCACCAGCCTCGTCGCGTTTCTGCAGGCCGGCTCGCAGTTGATCGAAACCTGGCTGGCCGCGCGGCAAGGCACGGAGGCATTGGCCGGCTGGGCGGTCGTGCTGCCATTTGCCTTGTTGCTGCAGCAGATGTCCGCCGGTGCGATGGGTGGTGGCGTGGTCTCGGCCATCGCGCGCGCGCTCGGTGCGGGCAAGCGCGAAGATGCGTCGTCGCTGGTGATGCACGCCGTGATCATCGCGGTCACCGCGGGCCTGGTCTTCGCCATCGTACTGGCAGGCTTTCCACGTGAGGTATTTGGCGCCGTGGCCGGTTCCACGGCGGCCGAAGCCGCGGCGACCTATGCGATCTGGCTGTTCGGTGCCGGCGCGGTGCCAGCGTGGCTGGCCAATACGCTCGCGTCGGTGCTGCGCGGCGGCGGGCGGCATGCGCTGGCGGCGCGCGTGCTGGCCGGCATGTGGATCGCCTTTCCGATACTCGCATGGTGGTTCTCGGAGACGCTCGGCATGGGCCTGGCCGGCATTGGCGCCGGGCTGGCGGCTGCATCGTGGGCGGCAGCGCTGATGATGGCGTGGGTGGTAATGCGCGGGGGCGCCGGCTTTGTGCCGACGCTGCGCGTGAAGCTGTTGGGTGCGCTGTTTCATCGGATTCTCGCGGTCGGGCTGATCGCCTGCGCGCTGGCATCGGTGGCGAACCTCACCACGATCCTGGTCACGGCGCAGCTTCGCCACTACGGCACCACGGCCGTCGCGGCCTATGGCATCTCCGCCCGGCTGGAATTCCTGATGATTCCGCTGGCATTCGGCGTGGGCTCGGCCCTGACCGCGCTCGTCGGCCGCTCGGTTGGCGCGGGCGACTGGCACACCGCACGCCGGACCGCCTGGGTGGGCGCCCTGCTTGCGCTGCTGCTTGCCGGCAGTGTCGGTGCCGCGGTCGGGCTGGCCCCAGCCCAGTTTGCCTCGCTGTTCACCAAGGACGTCGAGGTGGCAGCCATCGCGGCGCAAGCGTTGTCGTGGGTCGGTCCGGCATTCGGCGGATTCGGGCTGGGCATGGCGCTTTACTTTGCCTCGCTCGGTGCAGCGCGCATGCGCTGGCCGGTCGTCGCGGGCTTGAGCCGGATCGGCCTGGCGGCCGGCGGCGGCTGGGTGCTGGCCAACGTGGCCGGAATGGGCCTCGATGGCCATTTCCTGGGCGTGGCGCTGGGCATCACGGCCTATGGACTGGTCACGGCAATAGGTGTGCGCAAGGGTGAGTGGTCACCGCGCTAACCTGCTGAAGGGCTGACGACCGGTCCCCTCTCCCATTCGTGGGAGAGGCGGGCCGGATGAACCATCCGCGCGGTTGAAGGCGACCGGCGAACCTAGCGCGTGGTTGGCGTGTTCGCCTTGGCCTCGCCCACCAGGCCGGCATCCCGCACATCGGGCGGCACTGCCGGCCACCCTCCGCCCAGCGCCTTGTACAGCCCGGCCGCGCTCGTCAGCACGTCGACCTGCCCCTGGATCGCCGCAAGCTGTACGCTGAACAGCTTCTGCCGTGCATCGGTGACTTCGAGATAGCTCGAATAGCCGCCCTCGTAGCGTGCGTTGGCCTGGTCCGCGTAGATCGTCAGGCTCTGCTCCTGCTTGCGCAGGCTGGTCAGCCGGTTGCGCGTTTCGATGCCGTTGGCCAGCGACGTGTTCACATCGGCCAGTGCATTCAGCACACTCGACTGATAGCCAAGCATCGCCTGGCTGCTGACCGCTTCCGCCGCATTGACTTGCCCGCGAATCGCGCCGCCCTGGAATACGGGCTGCGTCAGGTTCGCGCCGAATCCCCATATCTGCGATGCGCTGTGCCACAGCGCGCCCGGTGAAGTGGCGAGCGCTCCGAAAAATCCCGACAGATTGACCGATGGCAGGAACAGCGCCTGCGCCGCGCCCACCTGCGCATTGGCGGCCACGGCCTGCTGCTCGGCCTGCAATACGTCGGGCCGGCGCGCCAGCAGTGCGGCCGGCAGGTCGGCGCCCACGCCCGGAGCCTGCAGATCCGTGATCGATTTGCCCCGCTCGATCGTTCCCGGCTCGCGTCCCAGCAGCAGCGACAGCGCGTTCTCTGTCTGCGCGATCGAGCTACGCAGCGTCGGAATCGTCGCCTCGGCCGAGTAGTAATCGTTTTCCGATTGTGCAAGCTCGACCTGCGAAATCACGCCGCCTTCATAGCGCTGCTTGAAGATGTCCAGCGCCTGGCCGCGCGTGACCAGCGTCTGCTGCGCGACTTCCAATTGCGCATCGAACCCGCGCAGCGTGGCATACCCTTGCACGACCGATGCGGCCAGCGACAGCACCACGCCGCGCCGCGTGTATTCGGCATTCCACAGGCTGGCTTCCGCGGCTTCGGCCTGCCGTCGGATGCGGCCCCAGAGGTCGATCTCCCAACTGGCGTTCAGCAGCGCCTCGTACGAATTGCGCGGCCCGCCGAACGACTCGAACGCCGTGCCATTCAACGTGCCGCCCTTCTGCCGTCCCGCCGCTGCCGTCGCGTTGATTTGCGGATAGAAACCCGACCGCGCAATCATCAACTGCGCGCGGAATTCGTCGATACGCGCCGATGCGATGCGCGCGTCGTAGTTGTTGCGCAGCGCGGTCTCGACCATCGCCGTCAACACCGGGTCATTGAAGCTGTTCCACCAGTCGTCGTCCGCCGCCACGGTCAGCAGGCCCGTATCGAGCCGGTACGCCGGTGGCTGGGCCACCTCGGGGCGCTGGTAGTTGGGGCCGATGGAACAGGCCGACATCAGGCCGGCACCGAGGGCCAGCATCGCGCAGCGGCAGGTACGCTTCATGACGGTTCTCCAGCTTGGGGCGTGGGCGGCGTGACGGCGGATTCCGGCACGGGTCCGCGCTTGCGCGCCGCCCACTTGTCCGCCGCCGAGCCAACGATCCACGAGAACAGCGGCACGAACAACAGCGCCAGCGTCGTGGCCGCAATCATGCCGCCGATGATGCCGGTACCGATCGAATGGCGCGAGTTCGACCCCGCCCCCGAAGCGATGAACAGCGGCACCGCGCCCAGGATGAACGCCAGCGACGTCATCACGATCGGACGCAGCCGCAGCTTGGCTGCCTCGACCGCGGCATCGGCATGCGACAAACCTTCCTTGTGCTTCATTACCGCGAACTCGACGATCAGGATCGCGTTCTTCGCGGCCAGTCCTATCAGCGTCACCATGCCGATCTGGAAGTACACGTCGTTCGACAGCCCTCGCAACAGAATCGCCAATAGCGCGCCAAAGATGCCGAACGGCACCGCCGTCAGGATCGATAGCGGCAGCGACCACGACTCGTACTGCGCCGCCAGGATCAGGAACACCATGACGATGCCGAACACGAACACGATGGTGGTGGTGTTGCCCGATTTCTTCTGCTCGAACGCCTCGCCGCTCCATGCAAAGCTGTAGCTGGCCGGCAGCGTTTCGCGCGCCACGGCCTCCATCGCGGCCAGTGCCTGGCCGGAGCTATAGCCAGGCGCGGCATCGCCTGTGATCTTCGCCGCCGGGAAATTGTTGAAGCGCGACAGCAGGTCCGGCCCGCTGCCATAGTGGTTCAACAATAGTCCAGATACCGGCACCATCTTGTTGTCGCGGCCACGCACGTACAGGTATTCCAGATCGTTGGGCGTGCCCCGGTACTGCGGCTCCGCCTGCAGGATCACCTGCCACACGCGGCTGTACTGCGAGAACTGGCTCACGTAGAGCGAACCGAATTGCGTCTGCAGCGTGCCGTACACATCGGAAATCGGCACACCCATCGTTTCGGCCTTCTCCTTGTCCACCTCCACGCGCATCTGGCGTGACGCCGACTGGATCGTGCTGGTCAGGCGGCCCAGCTCCTTGTGATTGGCCGCGGCCTTGATGAAGTTGCGCGTCACGCCCTCCAGCTCGGCCGTGCTGCCCGTGCCACGGTTCTGGACCCAGAACTCGAAGCCGCCTTGCGAACCCAGTCCGGGTATCGATGGCGGGTTCACCGGAATGATGATGGCTTCGGGAATCGCGCGCAGCTTCGGCGTCATTTCGTGCAGCATGGCCGGCACGCCGAGGTCCGCCGAGTCGCGCTTCTTGAAACTCTTCATGCCGACGAACACGGTGCCCGCATTGGTCTTGTACTGGCTGTCGATAAAGCTGTAGCCCGACAGCGCCGATGCATCCTCCACGGCGGGATGCTGCCGGAACATCGCCGCCACCTGCTCGGTCACTTTCTCCGTGCGGTCCAGGCTGGCCGAGTCCGGCATGATCACGGCCACGAGGATGTAGCCCTGATCCTCGGCCGGAACGAACGCCGTGGGGATGTGCGAGAACATCTGCCACACCGCCACCATCATCACCGCGAACAGGCCAAGCGCCAGCACCGCGCGTCGCATGAAGCCGCGCACCCAGGTGCCGTAGTGGTGCACCAGCCGGTCAAACTTGTCGTTGAACCAGACAAAGCCGCGCCACGGCGTGTGATGTCCCGGCTTCAGGATCATCGCGGCCAGCGCGGGCGACAGCGTCAACGCGCAGAAGCCCGAGATCACCACCGACACCACAATGGTCAGCGCGAACTGCCGGTATAGCTGGCCGGTGGTGCCCGACACGAACGCCACCGGTATGAACACGGCGGAAAGCACGAGCACGATGGCGATCACCGGGCCGGTCACTTCCTCCATCGCGCGCAACGTCGCCTCGCGCGGCGACAGCTTGAACTCCGCCATGTTCCGCTCGACGTTCTCCACCACCACGATGGCATCGTCCACCACGATGCCGATGGCCAGCACGAGCGCGAACAGCGTCAGCAGGTTGATCGAAAACCCGAGCGCCAGCAGCCCGGC
>DAIOET010000064.1:0-15887 GCA_036746135.1 Cupriavidus sp. | reverse complement strand
AGTCGGCCGATTCGGGCACGTCGGTCTGTTCGCCCCAGATCTGCGGGCTGGCCGGCGGCAGGTCGCAATACCAGTCATAGAACGAAAGGCAGGCGCCGCCGATCAGGCTCAGATAGCGCGCGCCAGCCGCGTACGAAACCATCGACATGGCCGGAATCGGCGAAAAGCCGATCACGCGATCCGGGCCGTACCGCTTGACCGTGAAGGCGTTGGCAGCGGCGATCATTTCAGTCGCCGTGTTCCAGTCCGCGCGCACAAAGCCGCCCTGGCCGCGCACGCTCTTGTAGTGCTTGGCCTTTTCGGGGTCCTGGCTGATCGACTCCCATGCCGCGATCGGGTCCAGCGTCTTGCGGGCCTCGCGCCACATTTCCATCAGGCGGCCGCGGATCATCGGATATTTCACGCGCTGCGCCGAATAGACGTACCAGCTGTACGAGGCGCCGCGCGGGCAGCCACGCGGCTCATGATTGGGCAGGTCGGGGCGCGTGCGCGGGTAGTCGGTCTGCTGGGTTTCCCATGTGATCAGACCATTCTTGACGTAGACCTTCCACGAGCACGAGCCGGTGCAGTTCACGCCGTGCGTGGAGCGCACGATCTTGTCATGCTGCCAGCGGCTGCGATAGGCGTTTTCCCACTTGCGGTCTTCGTTTACCACCGCGCCATGCCCATCCGCGTACGTGGACTTCACGCGAGACAGGAACTTCAGTCGATCCAGAAAATGAGACATTTCTTATGTTCTCCACTTACTTTTGTGGGGCCGCCAGCTTCAGCAAGGCATGGGGGCGTTACGGCGTGCGTAGTACCACCAGGTCACCAGCACACAGCTCAGATAGAAGGCAATGAAGCAATAGAGCGCGGCATCGGGCGATCCGGTCAGTTCCAGCGAAGTGCCGAAGCTCTTGGGGATGAAGAAGCCGCCGTAGGCACCGATTGCGCCGGAGAAGCCCAGCACGGCCGCCGATTCCTTGCCGGCGTCCTGCAATGCCTGCTTCTGCGCGATGTCGCCCTTGCCGGCGGCGTCGCGCTGGCGTTCGGTCAGGAAGATCACGGGGATCATCCGGAACGTCGAGCCGTTGCCGATGCCTGTCAGCGCGAACAGCACGATGAACGCCGCCAGGAACGCCTGGAAGCTGCCGCCCTGGCCGTCATGCGGCAGCGCGGCCAGCACGGCGAAGACGGCGGCGATCATGCCGATGAAGGTCCAGAGCGTGACGCGGGCACCGCCGAGCTTGTCCGAGATCCAGCCACCGACCGGGCGCGTCAGGGCGCCGACGAGCGGCCCCAGGAAGGCATAGGCCGTGGGGTTGACGCCGGGGAACTGCGACTTGGTCAGCAGCGCCAGACCGGCCGAGAAACCGATGAACGAACCGAACGTGCCGATGTAGAGCCAGCACATCAGCCAGTTGTGCTTGCGCTGGAAGATCACGGCCTGTTCGGCGAACGATGCGCGCGCGTCGGCGATGTCATTCATGCCGAACCACGCCGCCACCGCCGACACCACGATGAACGGCACCCAGATGAAACCGGCGTTCTGCAACCACAGATTCTGTGTGGCGCCGTTGGCCTGGTAGCTTTGCGGTTCGCCGCCGAGCGTGCCGAACACGGCCAGCGACACCACCAGCGGCGTGACGAACTGCACCACCGAAACCCCGAGGTTGCCGATACCGGCGTTGAGACCGGTGGCCAGGCCCTTCTTCGCCTTGGGGAAGAAGAAGCTGATGTTGGCCATCGACGAGCTGAAGTTGGCGCCACCCAGGCCGCAGAGCAGGGCCAGCACCAGCAGCGTCGGATAGCTGGTGGAAGGGTCACGCAGCGCGATACCCATGCCGAGCGCCGGAATCAGCAGCAGCGCCGTGGAAATGGCGGTGAAGCGGCGGCCGCCGAACACTGGCACCAGGAACGAATAGAAGATGCGCAGCGTGGCGCCCGAGAGGGCCGGAAGGGCGGTCAGCCAGAACAGCTGGTTCTTGGTGAACTGGAAGCCGGCGCGGTCAAGATTGACCGCCACCACGCTCCAGAGCATCCAGATCACGAACGCCAGCATCAGCGCCGGGATCGAGATCCATAAGTTGCGATAGGCAATGCGTTCGCCTTGCGAGCGCCAGAAGGTCGCGTTCTCTGGCTCCCAGCGGGTTAGTACGGAACTGGTCATGATGTGCGAGAAAAGTGGAATCTGTGGGAATGCGGTATCAGGCGGGCTGCGTGGCCTTGCTCAGGGCGGTTGCCTCCGGCTTGGTCCGTGCACGCATTTGTTCCGCGCGATTGCTGTAGTGCATCCAGACCAGGCTCACGCACACCGTGCCGTACATCAGCATGAAGCAGCTGCTGCGGATGCCGGTCAGGTCGGCCAGCGCACCGAACAGGATCGGCAGAATGAAGCCGCCGAGGCCGCCGGCCAGCCCCACCACGCCGGATACGGCGCCGATGTTGTGCGTGAAGTCGTTGGAGATGAACTTGAAGACCGACGCCTTGCCGATGGCGAATGCGATGCCAACCACGAACATCAGGATCGTGAACAGCGTCGGGGTCAGGGCAATATGGAAGCTCTGCGGGCCGTTGACCGTATGGATCACGAAATCGGTCTTCGGATAGCTCAGCAGGAAGAAGGCCACCCAGCTCACCCACATCACCCACCAGGTGGTGCGGTGTGCGCCGTAGCGGTCCGAGATCCAGCCACCGATGGCGCGCAGCACGCCGCCGGGCAGCGAGAAGCAGGCGGCCAGGAACGCGGCCGTCTTGATGTCGAAGCCGTATTCGCCGATGTAGTACTTGGTCATCCACAGCGCCAGGCCCACGTAGCCGCCAAACACGACCGAGTAGTACTGCGAGTAGCGCCAGACGCGCGGATCGCGCATCACGGCCAGCTGTGCCCGGAAGCTCGTGCCGGAAGTCACACGGTGCGCCGGATTGCTGCGCGAGAACAGCCAGAACACGATGGCGGTCACCAGCATCGCCACCGAATACACCTTTGGCACGATTTCCCAGGTGCCGGCGGTGACGATCAGCACTGGCGCAACGAACTTGGTCAGCGCGGCGCCCGAGTTGCCGGCGCCGAAGATGCCCATTGCCAGGCCCTGCCGCGAGCGCGGGAACCAGCGGGCCACGTACGGCGTGCCCACCGAGAACGATCCGCCCGCCAGACCGACGAACAGGCCCAGCACCAGCAGTTGCCAGAACGTGTGCACGTACGAAATCAGCCAGATCGGGATAACCGTCAGCAGCATCAGCACGAAGAACACGACGCGGCCGCCGTAGCGGTCGGTCCAGATGCCCAGCGGCACGCGGATCAACGATCCGCTCAGGACCGGCGTGGCGGCCAGCAGGCCGAATTCGGTGTCATTGAGGCCCAGCTCGTTCTTGAGCGGAATGCCGAGGACGGCAAACATCATCCAGACGGCAAAGCAGATGGTGAAGGCGAACGTGCTGGACCAGAGGGTGGTCCATGCCCCGGCGGGAGCGGCGTCTACAGACGTAGAAGGGAGTTGAGTTTCGGAGGCCATAGCCATAATCCGGCGTCACGTGGAAGGGTGATGCCAGAGTAGGCGGATGTTGTGTTGGCGACCATTCGCCGGGCGTAGAGGTCTCTTGGGGGAGACTATGCGGGTCGAACTAGTTCGATCGGCATATGCCGCGCACCCACACGCCGTTTCCGGTCCGATGAGCGCCGTGAGCATTTCGTCGAACGGCTATCCCTACGGCGTTCGGTATTCGGCGTGATCGGCAGCTTGAGGTCCCGGCTCAGCGCGGGATAGGGACAGGGGACGGGGCTAAGAATGAATTTGCCGCACGGTACACCGGACCCGGATGGATCATGGCGCGGCGTGCGGCAGGTATCCCCCGGTATGGGTGTCGAGGGATGAGCGGGGAGAGCGGGGGCCTGTAGGCGGCAGGCGATCGAGCCTGCAAGGCGCCGGGGCGCAGGCCCCGGATATTACGCCGAGGGCGGCGGCACGTAGCCGGCGGCCTGATCGGCGCCTTCGCCGAAGAAATACTTCTCGGTCTGCTTGAGCAGATACTGGCGTGCGCGGACGTCGGCCATGTTCAGGCGGTTTTCATTGATCAGCATCGTTTGGTGCTTGAGCCAGCCGGCCCATGCCTCTTTCGAAACGCTTTGCCAGATCTTCTTGCCGAGATCGCCCGGCAGCGGCGGGAAGTCGAGACCTTCGGCTTCCTTGTTCAGCTTGACGCAATGGACCATGCGGGCCATGAGGGACTCCTTGTTCGTGTGGCCGCTATTGTAGCCAAGCTGGCCGGGGCCGGCGGCGCGAACCGTCGATTGCCCCTGCGGCGTCTGGTGTTTTTGGCGGGGACTACAGCTTTTTCATCAGCACCATCGACTTGCGCTGCCAGTTGTAGAGCTTGCGCTTGTCTTCCGGCAGGTCATCCACGGTGGCGTGCACGAAGCCGCGTTTCAGGAACCAGTGCTCGGTGCGCGTGGTGAGCACGAACAGCCGGTCCAGCCCCAGCGTGCGTGCGCGGCGCTCGATGCGCTTGAGCAGGCGCTCGCCGTCGCCGGTGCCCTGGGCCTCGGCGGACACGGTCAGGCACGCCATCTCGCCCATGTTCTCGCGCGGGAATTCGTAAAGCGCGGCACAACCGAACAGCACGTTGTCGTGCTCGATCACCGAGAACTTGTCGATGTCGCGCTCGATCAGGTGACGGCCACGCGGCACCAGCGTGCCGTCGGCTTCGAGCGGGGCGATCAGTTGCAGGATGCCGCCCACGTCGTCCAGCGTGGCCTCGCGCAGGCTTTCGAGGTCCGTGTCGGACACCATCGTACCCACGCCATCGTGCAGGAACAGTTCCAGCAGCACGGAGCCGTCCAGGTCGAACGGGATCAGGTGGGCGCGCGGGACGCCGCCCTTGAGCGCCTTGACCAGGTGCTGCAGGTAATAGGCCACATCGGGCGGCAGGTGGTTGTTCTGCAGCCGTTCCACGGCCGTGCGCAGCGACATTTCCTTCATCAGCTTGCCCACGGCGTCCGGCACGCCCGATACCTCGGTAATGAAGATCAGCTTGTCGGCCTTGAGTGCGCTGGCCGTGGCGCTGGCCACGTCTTCCATCGACAGGTTGAACGCCTGGCCCGTCGGCGAGAACCCCAGGGGCGACAGCAGCACGACCTTGCCGTGCGACAGCGACATGCGCATCGAGTCGTCGTCGATCTTGCGCACCAGGCCGGTGTGCTGGTAGTCCACGCCGTTGACGATGCCAACCGGACGCGCCGTGATGAAGTTGCCGGACACCACCGAAAGCTGGGCGCCCGCCATTGGCGTGTTGGGCAGGCCCTGGCTGAACGCGGCCTCGATGTCCAGACGCAGTTCTCCTGCGGCTTCCTTGGCACATTCGAGCGCGGCGTTATCGGTAATCCGGACGCCGTCGGCGTACTGCGACTGCACATTGCGCAGCGCCAGTTGCTCTTCCACCTGCGGACGCGACCCGAACACCAGCACCACATGCATGCCCATCGCGTGCAGCAGGGCCACGTCGTTGACCAGGGCGTTGAGCACGCCGGCCTTGACCAGTTCGCCGCTGAAGGCGATCACAAATGTCTTGCCGCGGAACGTGTGGATGTACGGGGCGACGGCGCGCAGCCAGTCGACGAACTGCTGCTGATCCGGGCCGCCATTCTCGACGGATTCGATATCGGCCACGGCCGACGGGATCGGGGTGGCGGGTGCGGCAGCGGGCATGGCGACGGGTGTCTGGTCTAGGGACGCGGGGGCGGCGGCAGGATCGGGGTCCTGCGGTGGGGAGTCGGTTCTGGCGTTCATGCGGCGGATTATAATCCCGGCCAATGTCAGCACAACGCCCCGCCAAATCCGCCCCGGCCAAGCCCGCCGAAGCTACCACCTCCAAGGCCACCCAACATGCCGCTCCGCGCGAGGCGGGTGGCGGCGCGCGGCCGCAAAAACCGTCCCGGCCGCCCCGGCAGGAAGGCGCCCAGCGTCCGCCGCGTCCGGAGAAGGATCAGCGTCCCGCGCGTCCGGAGGGCGACAAGCGGCCGCCGCGTCCTGAAGGCGCCCAGCGCCCGCCCCGCGCGCCGCAACCGGCACGCCTGGCCAATCCGCTGCCCGAGATCACGTTCCCGGAAGCGTTGCCCGTTTCCGCGCGACGCGACGAGATTGCAAAGGCGCTGCTGGCCAACCAGGTGGTGATCGTCTCCGGCGAAACCGGCTCGGGCAAGACCACGCAGCTGCCCAAGATCGCGTTGTCGATCGGACGCGGTCCGGCGCGCGAGGGCAAGCCCGGCGGCGGCCTGATCGGCCACACGCAGCCGCGCCGGATTGCCGCCACTTCCACCGCCAAGCGTATTGCGCAGGAACTGGGTACCCCGGTGGGCGAGCACGTCGGGTACCAGGTGCGGTTCAACGACACGATGTCAGCGGGTGCGTCGGTCAAGCTGATGACCGACGGCATTCTGCTGGCCGAGACGCAGAACGATCCGCTGCTGCGTGCGTACGACACGATCATCATCGACGAGGCGCACGAACGCAGCCTCAACATCGACTTCCTGATCGGCTACCTGCGCGAGATTCTGCCAAAGCGGCCCGACCTGAAGGTCATCATCACGTCGGCCACGATCGACGCCAAGCGCTTTGCCGAGCATTTCGCCAGGGACGGCAAGCCCGCGCCCGTGATCGAAGTCAGCGGACGGCTCTACCCGGTGGAAGTTCGCTACCGGCCGATCCAGGAAGATCAGCCGCCCGGCGCGCAGAACGGCGCGCCGCGTTCTGAAAAGGCGAAGGAGCGCGACCTGTACGACGGCATCGTCGACGCCGTGGACGAGCTGTGCCGGCTGGGGTCGGGCGACGTGCTGGTTTTCCTGCCCGGCGAACGCGAGATCCGGGAGGCCGCCGAGGCGCTGCGCAAGCATCACCCGCCGCACACCGAGATCCTGCCGCTGTTTGCGCGGCTGTCCGTGCAGGAGCAGGAGCGTGTGTTCAGGCCGTCGAACGCGCGCCGTATCGTGCTGGCCACCAACGTCGCCGAAACGTCGCTGACCGTGCCCGGCATCCGCTACGTGGTGGATACCGGTCTGGCGCGCGTCAAACGCTACTCGTACCGCAACAAGGTCGAGCAGCTTCAGATCGAGTCGATCTCGCAGGCCGCGGCCAATCAGCGCGCCGGCCGTTGCGGCCGTGTGGCCGACGGTGTTTGCATCCGCCTGTACGAGGAAAGCGATTTCCTGGGGCGGCCGCGCTTCACTGACCCCGAAATCCTGCGTTCGTCGCTGGCGGCGGTCATTCTGCGCATGAAGGCCTTGCGCCTGACCGACATCGAAGCCTTCCCGTTCATCGAGCCGCCGCTGGGCCGCGCCGTTGCCGACGGCTACCAGCTGCTGCAGGAACTGGGTGCCCTGGACGATGACAACCGCCTGACGGCCATCGGTCGCCAACTGGCCAAGCTGCCGCTGGACCCGCGCGTGGCCCGCATGATTCTGGCGGCGCGCGACCAGCATTGCCTGAAGGAAGTGCTGATCATCGCCAGCGCGCTGTCGGTGCAGGACCCGCGCGAGCGCCCGCAGGAGGCGCAGGAAGCCGCCGACCAGGCCCATCGCAAGTTCATGGACGAGAAGTCCGAATTCCTGGGGTGGGTCAAGCTGTGGAAGTGGTTTGAGGAAGCGGTTGCACACAAGAAGACGAACCGGCAGTTGCAGGACCAGTGCCGCAGCCACTTCCTGTCGCATGTGCGCCTGCGCGAATGGCGCGACGTGCATTCGCAGCTGCATACGACGGTCAGCGAGCAGGGCTGGCGCCTGAACGAGACCGAGCCGACTTTCGAGCAGGTGCACAAGGCACTGCTGACCGGCTTGCTCGGCAACGTGGGCCTGAAGCTGGACGAGGCCGACGGCAAGGGACGCGAATACCTGGGTGCGCGTGGCATCAAGTTCCACCTGTGGCCCGGATCGCTGATCGCCCGCAAGGTGGGGCGCTGGATTATCGCCGCCGAACTGGTGGAAACCAGCCGACTGTACGCGCGCACGCTGGCCCGCGTGGAACCGGAGTGGGTGGAGCAGGTGGGCAAGCATCTGCTCAAGGTGAGCTGGAGCGAGCCGCACTGGGAGAAAAAGGCGGGCCAGGTGCTGGCGCTGGAGCGCGGCACGCTTTATGGCCTGCCGATCTACCAGCACCGGCGCGTGGATTTCGGGCCGATGAACCCGACCGAGGCGCGCGAGATCTTTATCCGCAACGCGCTCGTGGAAGGCGAGTTCGATACCCGGCTGCAGTTCTTCGCCCATAACCAGCGGCTGGTGCGCGAAATCGAGAACCTGGAACACAAGTCGCGCCGGCAGGACGTTCTGGTCGACGATGTGCTGATCTTCGCGTTCTACGACAAGGCCATCCCGGCGGACATCCATAACCAGGTGGCGTTCGAGAAGTGGTATCAGGCGGAATCGGCCAAGGACCGCAAGCTGCTGTACCTGAACCGCGATGAGCTGATGCGGCACGAGGCGGCCGGCATCACGACCGACCTGTTCCCGAAGATCCTGCCGATCGCCGGCATCGACATGGGCCTGTCGTACCACTTCGAGCCTGGCAGCCACCGCGACGGCGTGACGCTGACCGTGCCGCTGTACGCGCTGAACCAGGTGCGCCCGGAACGCACCGAATGGCTGGTGCCGGGCATGATCAAGGAGAAGGTGCATCTGCTGCTGAAGTCGTTGCCGCAGAAGCTGCGCCGCCATTGCGTGCCGTTGCCCGACTACGCGGCCGGGTTTGTCGACCGCCAGCCGTTTGGCGAAGGCGACCTGCTCGACGTGCTGATTGCCGATGTCCGCGAGCAGACCGGCACGATGATCCGGCGTGCCGACTTCAAGCTGGAAACGCTGTCCGCGCACCACGCCATGAACTTCAAGGTGATCGACGAACACGGTCGCCAGCTGGACATGGGCCGCAATCTCGCGCAACTGCGCGCGGAACTGGGCGGGCAGGCGCAGCAGTCGTTCCAGAACATTGCCGCGCGCGACGTGCCGGCCGCCGAGGCTGGCCAGTACGAGAACCTGACGTCGTGGTCGTTCGGTGAGCTGCCCGAGCTGCTGGAAATCCGCAAGGGCAACCAGACACTGTTCGGCTATCCGGCCCTGGTCGACCGTGGTGACCACTGCGACGTCGAAGTTTTCGACGATCCCCAGGAAGCCGCGCGCATCCACCTGGCGGGCCTGCGCCGGCTCTTTGCGCTGCAGCTGCGCGAGCAGGTCAAGTTCATCGAGAAGAACATCCCGAACCTGCAGCAGATGGCGATGCAGTACATGACGCTGGGCACGCAGGAGGAATTGCGCAATCAGATCGTGCTGATGGCGCTGGAACGGGCCTGCCTGCAGGCGCCGCTGCCGCGCAACGAGGCCGAGTTCAACGCGCGCAAGGAAGAGGGCAGGGCGCGGTTGTCGCTGCTGGCCCAGGAAATCGGGCGGCTGGTCGGCTCGATCCTGGCCGAATTCGCCACACTGCCGCGCAAGCTGCTGCAAGCCAAGCCGTTCGGTTCGGCCTTCCAGGACCTGGAAGGCCAGCTGGGCAGGCTGATGACCAAATCGTTCGTGATCGACACGCCGTACATCCAGCTGACGCACTTCCCGCGTTACCTGAAGGGCATGGCGATGCGGGTGGACAAGCTCAAGGGCGATCCGGGCCGGGACAGCCAGCGCGTGCAGGAAATGTCGCCGCTGGTGCAGCAATGGCAACGCGCGGAAAAGCAGATGCGCGCGCAGGGCCGCGGCGCTGCCGACGCCCGGCTCGACGAGTTCCGGTGGATGCTCGAGGAGTTGCGCATCGCGCTGTTCGCGCAGGAGCTGCGGACGCCGCAACCGATGTCGGTCAAGCGGCTGCAGAAAGTGTGGGAATCGATGCAGCGCTGACCGGCCGGCGTGCATCGGACATGGAAAGCGCTGCTCACATGTGTCCAAATGTAAGTAACGCTTAAGATTCTGTGTTTCTCGTCATCGCGGTGGCCGGCCGAAACGTTAGAATGCGCGATTCGTGTAGAAATGGCGGTCTTATGCTCGCATTGCGTCGTGTTGTGGCTGGGGTGGTATCGGTCGGCGCCCTGGGTTTTGCTGTGGCTTCCGGGCCAGTTCAGGCTGAGGTGGTGACCATCCTGAATTCTGGTGATGCCAGCGTCACGTTGATCGACAAGGATACTCAGAAGGTTCTGGAAACCTTCCCGATCGGCAAGGAGCCGCATCACCTGATCGCCACGCCCGACGAAAAGTCGCTGATTGTGGCCAACGCCGTCGGCAACGACCTGGTTTTCCTCGATCCCGTGACCGGCAAGGTGCAACAGCGCGTGCCGAACATCGACGATCCGTACCAGGTGGGCTTCTCGCCGGACCAGAAGTGGTTCATCGCCACCGGCAACCGGCTGGACCGCGTGGACGTCTACCGCTGGGACGGCCATCAGCTCAAGATCGCCAAGCAGTTTCCGCTGCCCAAGACGCCTAGCCATATCGCTTTCACGTCGGACAGCAAGATCGCGTTCATCACGCTGCAGGATTCCAACCAGATCGCCGCGATCGACCTGACCACGCTCAATGTGATGTGGGTCATGGAAGCCGGCTCGGCGCCGGCTGGCATCTGGGTCACCCCGGATCAGAAGTATCTGCTGGTTGGCATGACCGGCGCGGACTACGTTGCCGTGATCGACTGGCGCACCCGCACCGTGGTCAAGCAGATCCAGACCGGCAAGGGCGCGCACAACTTCCGTGCCGTTGGCGACAAGCGCCATCTGTTCCTGACCAACCGCGTATCGGGATCGATCAGCATCATCGACCAGCAGACGCTGTCGAAGGTGGGGGATATCACCGGCCTGCTGCCGGGACCGGATGACATGGAGTTGACCGCCGACGGCAAGACGCTCTGGGTGACGTTCCGCTGGGCGCGCTCGGTGGGCCTGATCGACGTGGCCAGCCGCAAGCTGATAAAGACGATTCGCGTGGGCAAGTCGCCGCACGGCATCTACTTCAAGACCCGGGCACCGCTCTACTGAGGACACCATGCGCAGCCTGATTTCGCGCATTGCCGCACTGGTGCTGGCTTCGGCCGCGGGTGTGGCCGCCGTCGGCGCCACTGCCGCCGAGGCCGGACAGCATCCCGGCGCCTGCCGCGCCGGCACGCTGTATCTGACGTTCGACACAGGCAGCATGAGCCAGGCGGAACTGATCGCCCGCACCCTGCGCCGCCACCATATCCGCGCCACGTTCTTCCTGGCCAACGAGCCGACCGTCAACAAGGACAGCTCGCTGGAGCCGGCCTGGGCGCCGTACTGGAAAGCGCTGGCCGCTGACGGCCATGCCTTTGGCACGCATACGTTCGATCACGTGTACCTGCGCGGCGTCAAGAACGGCAAGGTCACGATGCGTCCGCAGTTCGGCGAGCATGCCGGCCGCGACACGGTCATGGACGAGGCATCGTTCTGTGCGGAATTGCGCCGCAGCGCGACGACATTCCAGTCGATGACCGGCCAGCCGATGGTGCCGCTGTGGCGCGCGCCGGGCGGCCGCACCGCGCCGCAGACGCTGGCGTGGGCCGAGCAATGCGGCTTCCGGCATGTCGGCTGGGCGCCGGCGGGATTCCTGGGCGACGAACTGTCGTCGGAGAAATTCCCGAACCAGGCGTTGCTGGACAAGGCCCTGCGAGACCTGCGCGATGGCGATATCACGATGGCACACCTGGGCATCTGGTCGCGCAAGGACCCGTGGGCGCCGGCGGTGCTGGAGCCGCTGATCAGTGGGCTGGAGCAGAAGGGCTTCTGCTTTGCCACCTTGCGCGAGCATCCGCTATACCAGAAGTGGATCTCACAACAAGGGTCGAGGCAGTAATGTGGGACGCATTCACTAACTGGCTCAATCTCTGGGTCGGCCAGATCGAGGCCACGGTGTTTCAGGACGTGATCCTGCCCGTGGTCTACAACCTTGGATTTGGCGGCTACGCGGAAGACGCCTTCACCGGTACCGAATGGCTGCTGGTGGGCATCGTGCAGATTGCCGTGATGGTCCTGATCCTCGGGCCGCTCGAAAAGCTGCGCCCGGTGGAGGCGGTGACCGACCGCGGGGCTATCCGCACCGACATGTTCTATACGGTGATCCACCGTCTTGGGCTGTTCCGGCTGGCGATGTTCTTCCTGCTGGCGCCGCTGATGGATGGCATCGAGGGCCATCTGCGCCTGCTGGGCTGGCAGCGTATCAATGTGGAAGACTGGTGGCCGGCCGTGACATCGATCCCGCTGGTCAGTTTCTTCGTCTACCTGTTGCTGTTCGACCTGCTCGACTACTGGTACCACCGGCTGTCGCATACCTACCGCTGGTGGTGGAGCCTGCATGCTGTGCATCACAGCCAGCAGCAGATGACGCTGTGGAGCGACAACCGCAACCATCTGCTGGACGATATCCTGCGCGACTTCGTTTTTGCCACCGTGGCACTGGCCGTGGGCGTGGAGCCGTCGCAGTACGTGCTGCTGGTGGCGCTGTCGCAATTGCTGCAGAGCCTGCAGCATGCCAACCTGAAGCTGCACTTTGGCTGGCTTGGTGAGCGGCTGCTGGTTTCGCCACGCTTTCACCGCACGCACCACGCCGTGGGCCTGGGGCACGAGAATGCCGGCAAGGCCGGCAAGCCGGTGCGGCTCGGTGGCTGCAACTATGGCGTGATCTTTCCGTGGTGGGACATGCTGTTCCGCACGGCCGTCTTTACCGACGTCTACTATCCCACCGGCATCCGCGACCAGCTGCCGCCGCCCACGGGGCGCGGGCGCAACTATGGCGCGGGCTTCCTGTCCCAGCAATGGCTGGGCATCAAGCGCCTGTTGCGTCTGGGGTGATGGGAACGCCCCTGGGCTGTGCTAGGCTCTGGTGGCTTTCCTGAACTTCTTACTCCTTTCCGCAAGAACGCTGCATGAACGATATTCTTCGCTCGTTTGGGCGCGCCGTGGCCAGTCAGTTTCATCCGCGCATGCTGATGCTGACGGCCATTCCCTTCGTGCTGGCCACGGTGCTGTGGGGCGGCCTGATCTGGTGGGGCTGGGACCCCATCATGGGCGCCGCGCGGACGCTGCTGGAAGGGTCCATTTTCACGAGCTGGATCTATTCCATGCTGGACTGGCTGGGGCTGCAGTCGCTGCGCAGCGTGGTGGCGCCGCTGTTTGTGCTGACGCTGGCGATTCCGCTGGTGATCGCGTCGATGCTGATTTTCATCAGTCTGTTCTCGGTGCCCGCCGTGGTGAAGCATCTGGAGCGCAGCTACCCGGACCTGCACAAGGCCCGAGGTGGCAGCATCGCCGGCAGCGTCTTCCAGGCGCTTGGCAATACGCTGATCTTCCTGCTGCTGATCATCGTCACGATGCCGCTGTGGCTGATCCCGCCTTTCTTCGCGCTGATTCCGCCGGTGCTTTGGGGCTGGTTGACCTATCGCGTGATGACGTACGATGCATTGTCCGAGCACGCCACGGCGGAGGAGCGCAAGACGCTCATGCGGCGCCATCGCACGCCGCTGCTGATCATCGGCGTGGCCGTGGGCCTGCTGGGGTCGGCGCCGACCTTGCTGTGGGTTTGGTCGGCTGTCATCATCTTCCTGTTTCCGGTCGTGCTGGCCGGCACGCTGTGGCTCTATGTGCTGATCTTCATCTTTTCGGCACTGTGGTTCGGCCATTTCTGCCTGCGCGCGCTGACGGACCTGCGTGCCGAGCGCGCGGCAGCCGCGCCGCCATCGCCGACGGGCGACGTCATCGATCTGGCGCCGTCGGATGTGCGCCGCATCGGGCAATCGTGAGCATCAAGACAAGAGGGGAATCATGGGTTTCGGTTTGATCGTCATTGGCGACGAGATCCTTTCCGGACGGCGCGAAGACAAGCACATGCGGCGCGCCATCGAATTCCTGGGCGCGCGCGGATTGGCGCTGGACTGGGCCGAGTACGTCGGCGACGAGCGCGAGCGCATTACCGCCACGCTGCGCCGTACGTTTGCCGGTCCGGACATCGTGTTCTGTACGGGCGGCATCGGCGCGACGCCGGACGACCACACCCGCCAGTGCGCGGCGGCGGCGCTGGGTGTGGATCTGGCACTGCATCCCGAGGCGCGTGAGCAGATCGCGCTGCGCATCGCGGAGAGCGCCAACGGCGACCCGGTCAAGGCAGACCTGAATGCGCCCGAGAACCAACACCGCTTCAAGATGGGCGAATTCCCCGTCGGGTCACGCATCATCCCCAACAGCTACAACCGCATTCCCGGGTTCTCCGTGGCGGATCATCACTTCATGCCGGGCTTTCCCGTGATGGCGTGGCCGATGATGGAATGGGTGCTCGATCACTATTACGCACACCTGTTCCACCTCGATGCGGAGCACTCGCGCGCGTTCTATGTGTTCGAGGCACCCGAGTCGACGCTGACGCCGCTGATGGAGCGGGTGGAAGCCACGTTCCCGGGTATCCGTGTGTTCAGCCTGCCGTCGGTGGGGGATGTCAGCCGTGGCGACCGCCTTGCGCGGCGCCATATCGATCTTGGCGTGAAAGGGCCGGCTGATCTGGTACCGCCGGCCTATGGGATGCTGCTCGATGGCGTCCGCGAGATGGGTTTCGAGATCGTCGAGCAGTAGGGTGCGTTTTCTGCCCCATCCCGCAGGGCGGGATAGGGGCGGGGAATAGGGTGTTTCAGGATGCGATTGCGGAATTCGAATCGCTCGCCCTTTCCCCTAACCCCTCTTCCATATGCGGGAGAGGGGAGTACAGCTTCGGATTGGCCTCAGGCCATCCAATCAGCCTATCAGGCGCCGTGCCACGGCAGCCCGCGGAAGCACCAGCCTTCCACGGTCTTGCGGTGGTGGTGGTCATCGCGCGGGCCTTCAAAACCTTCCAGCACATCCATCGCCAGCGTGTAACCTGCTTCCGTCGCCACGCGCGCCGCATGCTTCGAGCGGGCGGCGCTGCGGCACAGGAACAGCACCGGGGCGTCCTGCGGCACGCGAGCCTTCAGCTCGGCCACGAAATTCGGGTTCTGCGTGCCACCCGGATAGGTCGACCATTCCACATGCGCAAACTGCTCGTCCGGCAGCGCTACGCCGCCCACCCAGTCCAGTTCGGCCTGGGTGCGGACGTCGACCAGCACGGCCTTCGGGTCGGCCTGCAGCAGGGCATAGGCTTCCTGCGGGGAAAGGGCGCCGTAATAGGCAAGCTGGCCCTGTTGCTGGCGATCGTGGGCGGCCTGAAGGAGCGTGTCTCGGGTAGTCATTGTGAGCGACAGAGTCAATAAGAAAGGCGGACAACCCGGCGGGCTCCTGATGCGACGGCAACAAAGCCGAAACTTCGCTGGGAACCGGCCGGAATCGGCGCTATTCTAGCGCCCGGCCGTTGCGAACGGACCGAAAAATGGCCGCCAACCAAATGCCTCGTTTTGGTGCTGAATCGATGACTGGGCACTGAAACGGTGCTGGTACTTGAATCGTGCACCATATTGGTGTTTGATAGTTGGCAGGCAAGGCGACCTGCGCCAATCGGGCGCGCTGGCATCAGGGCTGGGCGCAAGATTGCATGCAATCCGTATACCCCGTGGCGGTGCGGACTTGCGCGCAGATGCACGTTTTTCGGGAAGTCTGTGCGATTGGCGGACCTAATGGGATCGGCGTTGGCACGCTTTCTGCTAACATCCCACGTCCCTTTTGGGGTGGCCAGATCGGCAGGTCCGGAGGTCGCACCAACAATGGCTTTCTCAGACACAGCCTCGAATTTCCAGGAGATAGGCATGGCGCAGAGCGTTGCAGATGTGATGAAGCTCGTGAAGGAAAACGACGTCAAGTTCGTCGATTTCCGTTTCACGGATACCAAGGGCAAAGAACAGCACGTGTCGGTTCCGACGTCGCACTTCGATGAAGACAAGTTCGAAAGCGGCCACGCCTTTGACGGTTCGTCC
>DAIOET010000063.1:0-15916 GCA_036746135.1 Cupriavidus sp. | reverse complement strand
GTGCTGCCGCACTCGATATCGATCGTGCCGTTCTGCATCAGCGGAATGCGGTTCTGCGACGTGATCGGCGTCATCTTGACCTGCAGGTTCGGCATGTTCAGCGTCGACTTCACCTTGTCGACGATGGCCAGCAGGTAGTCGTGGGAATAGCCCATCACCTGGCTGCCGTCCGAATACGAGAACGGAATGGACGATTCACGGTAGCCCAGCGAAATCACACCGCTGTCCTTGATCTTCTTGAGCGTGTCGCCATCGGCGGCATGGGCGCCGGCGGCGGCACCGGCCAGCACGGCGGCAGCCACCAGGCGGTGGATGGGGGTCGAACGGACAGACAGTGACTTCATGGTTCGCTCCTTCAAGGGGCTTGGATTAATAAATGCAAACTTGAGGCAATCTCACTACCCAACTGACTTCAAGATACTTCCTGCAACTTCCAGTACAACCCGTGTTCGCATCGGCACTGACAAAGTCAGGCCGACACTGCACTGAAATCTTCCGCGTCGATGGCCGGCGCCCGGCCCGCAAGGCGATCCGCCAGCAGGCCCGCGCTGCCCATCGCCAGCGTGAATCCAAGCGCGCCGTGGCCAAGGTTCAGCCAAAGCCCGCGCAGCCGCGATTCGCCGATCATCGGCAGCCCCGTCGGCGTGGCCGGACGCAGGCCCGCCCAGGGCTGCAGCGCGTCCAGGTCGGCCCCGTTCATCACGTTGCCGAATACCGCGCGCGTCTGCGTAACC
This sequence comes from Cupriavidus sp., assembly GCA_036746135.1. GTDB lineage: Bacteria > Pseudomonadota > Gammaproteobacteria > Burkholderiales > Burkholderiaceae > Cupriavidus. Next base: position 15,182 of record DAIOET010000063.1, on the reverse strand, counting down.
AGTGTCTGCGCACGCTCCCGGTCGATCACCGCGCCGCCACGCACGATGTCGGCCATCCCCGCCACGCGCAGCGTGTTACCGATGCGCGCGTAGACGATCTTGTTGGCGAAGTCCGTCACGCTGATGTGCGGCGCCCGCGCACCATCCGCAATCGGTACCGTGATGCTGTACCCCTTGAGCGGCCACAGCATCGGCCGGATACCCGCCGGCCGCAACAGCGGCACGCTGCCGATGCCGCCAGACACGATCACGACGTCGGCCGCAATCTCACCCTTGTCGGTACGCAGCCCCGTCACGCGGTCACCGCTGCGCATCAGTTCCGTCACCCGCGTGCCAAAGTTCAGCTTCACGGCGGGGTTGCCTTGCAACAGATGGGCCAGCGACACGCAGAACAGGTGGCAATCGCCCACTTCTTCGCTCGGGGTGTAGATCGCGCCGGCTATCTCGTCACGGATGCCCGCCAGCGCGGGCTCCAGCGCAATCGTCGCGTCCCGGTCCAAGGCCTGTTGCTCGCAGCCCAGGCTGGCCTGGTAGTCCAGCAATCGGCATGCCGAGTCATATGCCGCCGCATCGCGGTGCACCACCAGCTTGCCGCGCCGCGCGAAATCGAAACCTCCGCCCTCCTCACGTGCCTCCGGCCGGTTCACGAACGCCTGCATCAGGTCCCGCGAATAAAAGGCCAGCCGCAGCAGCTTGCGCGTGGTGGCTTCACTCGTCGATGCATTGCACGCCTGTATGAATGCCATCAGCCAGCGCCACTGCGATGGGTCCATCGACGGCCGGAAACGCATCGGCGAATCGCGGTCCAGCAGCCATCCCGGCACCTTCGACAACACCCCCGGGCCTGCCAGCGGCGCCACATAGCTGTAGCTGAGCTGACCGCCGTTGGCGAAGCTGGTTTCCTCTCCGGGACCGTCGTGGCGCTCCACCACCGTCACCTCGTGGCCGTCATTGGCCAATCGCCACGCGCTGGTCATGCCGACCACGCCGGCGCCCACGATCGCTACCCGCATCTGACTTGCCTTGCTTCCGATTTCAAACGATGGGCCAGAGCGTAGAACACGCCGCGCGGCTTGCCCAATGCGAATACGTGCCAGAATATGTCCCCAGGCTATGGGTCCCGCCACCCGGGTCTTCCCGTAGTGCACGGCACCATTTTTCCGCACCTTTTCCGCAATTTCCCGCACCACAACGATGCGCCTGCGCCAGATCGAAGTCTTCCGTGCCGTCATGCTGACGGGCACCGTCAGTGAGGCCGCACGCCTGCTCCATGTCTCGCAGCCCGTTGTGACACGTGTCCTGCAGCACGCCGAGGCGTCGCTGGGCTTCCGCCTGTTCGACCGCCAGCGCGGTCGACTGCAGCCAACGCCTGAGGCCGTGGCGCTCTATGGCGATGTCGAAAGGCTATATGGCGAGGTGGAGCGCGTGCGGCGCGTGTCGGAGAGTCTGCGGCACAAGGGCGCGGGGCGCCTGCGCGTGGCGGCCACGCCCAGCCTGGCCAATCCACTGCTGGTGCCCGCGGTGCGCCGCTTCTGTGCGCGGCACCCCGAAACGCAGGTCCAGGTGCTCACCCACCACACCAACGAGATCGTGGCGGCGCTGCTGGCCAACCAGATCGACGTGGGTTTTGCGTTCTCCCCGCCGCGCCATGAGGCCATCACCAGCGCACCGGTGGCCACGGGGCGCATGCTGCTGGCCGTGCCCCGCGCGCAGCCGCTGCCATCGGGCGGCCGGCGCGGTACCGTGCCGATCCGCAAGGTCATGGAGCGTCCGTTCATTGGCTACGACGATGACAGTTCGCTGGGGTTGCTGGTACGGCAGACGCTGGCCCGCCACGCGCTGGAGCCGCATTCCACGCTGGAGGTTCAGACGTACTCGCTGGCACTGGCCCTGGTGGACGCGGGTCTTGGCCTGACACTGCTGGACCAGTACACCGCGCTGAGCGCCAACCCCGATCACGTCGCATTGCACGACCTGCAGCCCGAATTGTCATTCGAAATCCATATGCTGCGCGCCAGCCATCGCGGAGCATCGAGCCTGGTCGACGACATGCACGCGCAGTTCGCCGCGGCGGCGGATGCACTGGCTGCAACGCTGGGCGACCGGCTGGAAATCCCCGCCGCGCAATTCGATCCGGCGGTCCGTTAGCGGCCGGCACATTGAGCAGACAATTGACAGCGCACCATCCTGTGCACCATCATCAACACGCCTCGACAGGCGCGTGAGCTTCTTTATGTTTGTCCTGACCCTTGTCCTTCTGGTGCTGGCGAGCGCGTTCTTCTCGATCTCCGAGATCGCCCTGACCGCGGCCCGGCGCACAAAACTCCAAGTCCTATCCGACCGCGGCGACCGCCGCGCCACCAAGGTATTGCTGCTCAAGGAAGAACCCGGCAATTTCTTCACCGTCGTGCAGATCGGTGTGAACAGCGTGGCGATCCTGGCCGGTATCCTCGGCGAAAAGCATGTCTCCGATCTGCTCTTCGATGCCCTGCTGCCCTGGCTGAGTCCCGATACCGCGCAGCGCGTGGCCAATATCGGTTCATTCCTGGTGGTGACGCTGCTGTTCATCCAGTTTGCCGACCTGATCCCCAAGCGCGTGGCCATGACCTTCCCCGAAGCCTGCGCCGTCAACGTGATCGGTCCGATGCTGACGATGCTCAAGGTCTTCAAACCCGTGGTCTGGGTGTTCAATGCCGCGGCCGACGCCATGCTTAAATTGCTCGGCATTCCGACCAAGCCCGTGGACCAGATCACCACGGAGGACATTGCGGCGATGGTCGATGCCGGCGCGGAGGCCGGCGTGCTGCACAAGCACGAGCTGCATCTGATCGAGAACGTGTTCGAACTCGACTCGAAGCCGATTACCGCCATCATGACCCCGCGCGACGACGTGGTGTTCCTGACGCTCGACGAATCCGCGGACAGCGTGCGCCGCAAGCTGGTCAAGCAGCCGCACGCGCAGTATCCGGTCTGCGGCAAGAGCATCGACGACGTGCTCGGCTTCATGGATTCCAAGAACATCCTGCAGCTGCTGCTGGCCAATGAGAATGCGGCGGTCCTCGACGACATCGGCAAGCACTACGACAAGAACGTGCTGGTGATCCCCGACACGCTGACGCTATCCGAATCGCTGACGCGCTTCCGCGAAATGCACGAGAGCTTTGCTGTCGTCATGAACGAGTACGGCCTCGTGGTTGGCATCGTCACGCTGGACGACATCGTCGGTGCGCTGATGGGTGACATCCTGTATTCGGCCGAGGACGAGCAGATCGTGCGGCGCGATGCCACGTCATGGCTCGTCGACGGCCTGACGCCGCTGGTCGACCTGAAAAAAGCGCTCGAACTCGATACGATTCCCGGCGAGGACTATGTCGACACCGCGGCCGGCCTGGTCATCTATTCGCTGAAACGGATTCCCAAGAAGTCGGAGTCGATCACCGTGGCGGGCTTCCGCTTCGAGGTACTCGACATCGACCATCACAAGATCGACCAGTTGCTGGTGTCGAGACTGCCATCCGCGCAGCCTTAGGCCACTGATACGCCCGGCGGCATGTCCTGGCCTTTCAGGGTGTCGCGGACGATGCCGAGCAGCCGTTGCGCGCTGGCCGACTGCGATCGCAACGGCCGCGTGATCACGCATAGCTCGCGCGACAGACCCGGCGCCTCCAGCGCACGAAACAGCAGTTCGGGGTAAGGATTGCGCTGGTACGCGAGCGCTGGCAGCACCGAGTAATACCCGCCGCGCGCCAGCATCGCGAACAGATAGGCAGTGCTTTCCACTTCGTCGTGCTCGCGCGTCAGCTCGGGCCAGTGCGCGGCGTGACTGCGCAGAAAGCGGCCGATGCCCGTGTCGGCACTGAAGCCCACGTACTTGCCGTGCCGCAGTGCATCCCATGTCACCGGGCCATCATCCTGCGCCAGCGGCGAATCGCGATGGAATACCACGCCGTAGCAATCCACGACCAGTGGCGTGTAGTCCAGTTCGTCATGCCCGTTGTACTTGCTGTCGATCGCAAAATCGACCTCGCCCTCCAGCACCAGTTGCTCGGTCTGCTGCGCCGCGGGATTGCGCAGCGAGATCGTGATACCCGGATAGGCGTCGCGGAAGCGTGGCAGCGCGGGAACCAGGAACTGGCCAATCACCGATGACGCCGCGCAGATACGGATATGCCCGCGCTCGCCCTGCGCAAGCGCCTGCAGATCCGATATCGCACTGTCGAAACCATTCACCACGCGCTGCGCTTCGGGCAGGAACTGCGCCGCGTGATCCGTGAGGTTCACGCGGCGCGTCGTGCGGTCGAACATACGCAGTCCAACGGACTCTTCGAACTGCTGGATGGTGGCCGTCAACGCCGATTGCGTCACGCAGAGCCGCAACGCCGCCGCCGTGAACGAACCGGTTTCGGCTACGGCAAGAAAACAGCGCAATTGCTTGAGCGTAACGTTGTGGCGCATGAGCGACGTGTCTCCTGACTTTTCACTTTTTGCGAATAATGGGCAGAAGAAATTCGTTTGTCCAGGGAAATACGCGTCCGTAGACTTTCCCTGAGCCGCGAGACAGCAAACGTGGCCACATCCACAACATGCCCCTCTCTTAAGGGAAAACCCCCATGAAGATGCTGACTGGTCTTGCTGCCGCGTGTCTCGCCTGCCTTCCTCTCGTCGCCGGCGCCGCCCCCGAAGACAACTATCCCGACAAGGTCGTACGCATCGTCGTGCCGTTCGCTGCCGGCGGCTCCACCGACGTGGTTGCACGCATCCTTGCCGAGAAGCTGCAGGAAAAGTTCAAGCAGCCGTTCGTGGTGGATAACCGCGCCGGTGCCAGCGGCAATATCGGCGCCGAACTCGTGGCCAAGGCGCCGGCCGATGGCTACACGCTGCTGATGGGCGCCACCGGCGTGCTGTCGATCAACGACCATCTCTACGGCAAGCTCAACTACAACGCGGCCAGGGACTTCACGCCGGTCAGCTACACCACCGAGAACGCGAACATCCTCGTGGTTGCGCCCAGCCTTCCGGCATCCGACGTGGCCGCGCTGATCCAGATGGCAAAGGCCAAGCCCGGCGCACTGAGCTTTGCGTCGTCCGGGCCGGGCAGCTCCACTCACCTGTCTGGCGAGCTGTTTTCCTCGCTGACCGGCGTCAAGCTGATGCACGTGCCTTACAAGGGCAGCTCGGCTGCACTGACCGACCTGCTGGGCGGCAACGTCACGATGCTGTTCGATAACGCGCCCTCGTCGATCGGCTTTGTCCAGCAAGGCAAGCTGCGCGCGCTGGCCGTCACCAGCCGCCAGCGCCTGCCCGGCCTGCCCAATGTGCCGACGCTGGAAGAAGCCGGCGTCAAGGGCTACGAGTCGTTGTCGTGGAGCGGCGTCGTGGCCCCCGCCGCCACGCCGAAAGGCATCGTTCTCAAGCTCAATCGCGCGATCGACCAGATCCTGAAGTCCGACGACGTCAAGGCTCGGCTCGTACAGCTTGGCGTGGAACCGGTTGGCGGCACCCCCGAGGATTTTGCGCGGCAGATCCGGACCGAGCACGACAAGTGGGGCAAGGTCGTGCAGACCGCCGGCATCAAACTGAACTGAGCGTGACCAACCGATGCGCGAGTCCATCATGACGCCCGCCACACGCGGCCAGACCATGACCGAGAAGCTGCTGTCGCGGGCTGCCGGGCATGCCGTCTACGCCGGCGATCTCGCAATCTGCGCGCCCGACATGGCGATGGGTACGGACGGTTCGGTGCCGATGGCGCTCGAATACTTCCGCGACATGCAACACGACGGCGCGCTGACCGTACCGGCAAGACCGGATCGGCTCGTGTTCGCGCTCGATCACTACGGTGTGGCATCTGGCGAACGCGCGATGGCGCTACAGTCGAAAGCACGCAGCTTCGCAAGGCTCTTCGGCGTTCATGTGTTCGACGTGGCCGAAGGCATCGGCCATCAGTTGATGCTCGAAACCGGGCGAGTGCTGCCGGGTCAGCTCGTGGTGGGTGCGGACTCGCACGCGGTCTCATACGGTGCGCTCAACGCATTCGGCACGGGCATCGGTTCGTCCGACCTGGCCGGCATCTTCCAGTGCGGGCAGGTCTGGCTCAAGGTGCCGGCATCGATCCGCATCCGCCTGACCGGCAAGCTGCCGGCCCATGCTTCGGCCAAGGACCTCGCCTTGACGATGGCCCGCGCGCTCGGAGCCGGCGGCGCCAACTACATGGCGCTCGAATTCGATGGCCCTGGCGTGACGGCACTCGATATCGACGACCGGATCGTGCTGGCCAACATGTCCGTGGAAATGGGCGCGAAGGCCGGCATCTTTCCGTATGACGCACAGACCGGCGCCTGGCTCTCCGGGCGCACTGACGCGCCGCTCACACCGGTATCGGCCGATGCCGATGCGCGCTATGCACAAACGCTGCACTGGCATCTGGACGATGTGGTGCCGATGGTGGCGCTGCCCCATCGCGTCGATAACGTCGTGGACTTCGCGGCCGCTGGCGGCACGCCTGTCGACATGGTCTATCTGGGTACCTGCACCGGTGGCCGCACCAAGGACTACCGCGAAGCGCTGGACGTGCTGCGCGCAAGCGGCGGCGTGGCGCCCGGCGTGCGGCTGATCGTGACACCGGCATCGGCAGCGGTGCAGGCCGAACTCGAAGCCACGGGCATGCTCGATGAGTTCGCCGCGCTGGGCGCCGAATTCCAGCCGCCTGGGTGTGGTTCCTGCTGCGGCACCTGTGGCGAGATTCCCGGTGACGGCGCGCATGTGGTTTCCACCGCCAACCGCAATTTCAAGGGGCGCATGGGCAATCGCCAGGCGCAAATCTTTCTTGCCTCGCCGCGGGCCTGTGCCACGGCGGCCGCTACTGGCCGCCTGACCGATCCGCGCGAGTCCGGCCGCTAATCATGTCCTTGCCTTCTACAGTCATCCAGGGCCGCGCACGCCGGCTCGGTGACGATATCAACACCGACTACATCATCTCGTCGCGCCGCAAGAAGGACACCCTCGACGGCGATGTCCTGCGGCACTACCTGCTGGAAGACTACGACCCCGCGTTCGCGGCCACGGTACGCGACGGCGACATCCTGATTGCCGGCCACAACTTCGGCTGCGGATCGGCGATGGAGGTTGCCGTGACGGTGGTGCTGGCCGCCGGCATCCGCGTAGTGGTCGCACGCAGCTTCGCACGCACGTACTGGCGCAATGCGGTGAACAACGGCCTGCTGCCTGTCACGGCAGATACCGAGCTGTTGCGGGACGCCATCCGCGAAGGCGATGCCATCGCGCTGCACCTGTCTGGTTCGCACGCCGAGCTTCGCGTCGGCAACGACGACGACCAGGCATCGCGCGTGATTCCGTGCGAACCGGTGGCCGACATCGTACTGACCATCCGCGACGCGGGCGGCCTCGTGCCCTACCTGCGCCAGCACCGGTCTTTTGCACGGCCTGCCGCACCACAAACCGATTCCTGAATGTTCCCCGGACCCATCCCATCATGAGCCTGATTGCCGCACGTCTGAATCGCATCCAACCTTCGCCCAGCTCAATGGCCGGCCAACGCGCACGGGAGCTGCGCGCAGCGGGCCGCGACATCATCGGCCTGACCTCAGGCGAGCCCGATTTCGACACGCCAGCCAATGTCTGTGAAGCCGCCACGCGCGCGATGGCGCGCTCGCAGACCAAGTACACCGACGTGGGTGGCACGCCCGAGCTGCGCGCGGCCATCGCCGACAAGTTCCGGCGCGACAACCAGCTCGAATACGCGCCCAATGAGTTGATCGTCGGCACAGGCGGCAAGCAGATCATCTTCAACGCATTCCTGTGCACGATCGAACCCGGCGACGAAGTCATCGTGCCCGCGCCTTACTGGGTGTCCTATCCCGATATCGTGCTGCTGGCCGAGGGCACGCCCGTGATCGTGCCGTGCCAACCCGGCAACGGCTTCAAGCTGGCCCCGGAAGACCTGGAGCGCGCCATCACGCCGCGCACGCGCTGGCTGGTGCTCAACGCGCCGAACAACCCCAGCGGCGCCACGTATTCGCGCGCGGAACTGCAGGCACTGGCCGACGTGCTGCTGCGTCATCCGCATGTGTGGGTGATGACGGACGACATCTACGAACACATCCTCTACGATGGCCGCGAGTTCGCCACCATCGCGCAGGTGGAGCCGGCCCTGAAGGAACGGACGCTGACCATCAACGGTGTGTCCAAGGCGTATGCGATGACGGGCTGGCGCATCGGTTACGGCGGCGCACCTGCCGCGCTGGTCAAGGCGATGGTCAAGCTGCAGTCGCAATGCACGTCCAATCCGTCGTCGATCAGCCAGGCTGCAGCACTTGAAGCGCTGACCGGTCCGCAAGATTTCATCGCCGAACGCACGCGCGTGTTCCAGTCACGGCGCGACGCCGTTGTCTCCTCGCTGAATCGCATCGACGGCGTCACCTGCCATCTGCCCGAAGGGGCGTTCTATGCGTATCCCTCCTGCGCCAGCCTGATCGGCCGGAAGACACCCGATGGCAAGGTAATCGAGACCGATGAAGACTTCGTGCTCTACTTGCTCGACGCGCAGAATCTGGCCGTGTTGCAGGGCGGCGCGTACGGGACATCGCCGTTCTTCCGCATCTCGTTTGCGACGTCGATGGACCGCCTCGAAGCCGGCTTGGCACGTCTGCGCAACGCCTGCGAGGCACTGCGCTGAATCTTTTCGACAAGGACCCACCGATGACAGCATCCAGCTCCGAAAAACAACCCGTGCAGTGGCCCGCCGGTTATCGCATCGAACCGCGCGCGGCCGGCCCCTCGGCTTCGATCGTGGCCGCGTTCCGCGAGATTCCGGTGGCGGCGATCAGCGACGCCATCGGCCGCAGCGTTGGCACGCTCGGCCTGCATCGCTACCACGGCCGGCTGACGGAAGTGTTGTGCGGCCCAGCCGTGACAGTGCGCGTACGGCCCGGCGACAATCTCATGATTCACAAGGCGCTGATGATGGTGCAGCCCGGCGATGTACTCGTCATCGACGGCAGCGGCGATGTCACGCAGGCACTGATCGGCGGCCTGATGCGCACCACCTGTGTGACCAGGCAACTGGGCGGACTGGTGATCGACGGCGCGATCCGGGATCTTGCGGAATGGGCGGAAGACGGCATGCCGGTATTCGCCCGTGGTCACACCCATCGTGGCCCGAGCAAGGAAGGCCCCGGAGAGATCAATGTGCCGATCGCCTGCGCCGGGATGGCGGTACTGCCGGGAGACCTGATCGTCGGTGACGCCGATGGCGTGGTGGCGGTGCCCGCGGCCGAAGCCGAAGCGGTACTGGCACGCGCCCGCGCCGGACTGGAGCGCGAAGCACGCGTGCGCGAAACCAACCGGCTGGGGACGGCGGACCCGGAACGATTCGACGCCGTACTGCGCGCCAAGGGACTGCCAGTCTGACATCGGGCTGCGGCTGTCATGGCCGCAGCCGAAGGTGAAGGTGAAGCAAACGCTGAAAGAAATCCGCGCGACAAAAACAAAACCGACGCCTGCTTTCACAGTGCGTCGGTTTGAGTTTTACTACGCTGTTTTTGTCTGCCGGTGGTCGAATCAGTCGGCAGCTTCTTGTTTTGGCGGAGAGGGTGGGATTCGAACCCACGGTACCGTTGCCGGTACGCCTGATTTCGAGTCAGGTACATTCGACCACTCTGCCACCTCTCCGGTAACTGGGTCGTTGCGTAAGCAGCGAAACCAAGATTATAGGGACATTGCTATACCGAGCGCAAGCCCCTTCCCGGAAATTTTTTACGCTTCGGGTTCCAGGCGCTCGATGCCGCCCATATAGGCTTGCAGTGCCTTCGGCACCGTCACCGAACCGTCGGCGTTCTGGTAGTTCTCGAGAATGGCCACCAGCGTGCGGCCCACGGCCAGGCCCGATCCGTTCAGCGTGTGCACCAGTTCCGGCTTACCTTGTCCGGCGCGCGAGCGCGCCTGCATCCGGCGTGCCTGGAAGTCGCCCATGTTCGAGCACGAGCTGATTTCGCGGTACGTATTCTGCGCCGGAATCCACACCTCGATGTCATAGGTCTTGGTGCTGCCAAAGCCCATGTCGCCCGTGCACAGCACCACGGTCCGGAACGGCAGTTCGAGCTTCTTCAGGATCGCCTCGGCATGGCCGGTCATCAGCTCCAGCGCGTCCATCGACTGCTCGGCCGGCACCACCTGCACCATCTCGACCTTGTCGAACTGGTGCTGGCGGATCATGCCGCGCGTGTCCTTGCCATACGAACCGGCTTCCGAGCGGAAGCACGGCGTATGAGCCACGAAGCGCATCGGCAGCTTTTCCGCCGAGACGATCGCGTCGCGCACGATGTTGGTCAGCGGCACTTCCGCAGTCGGGATCAGGTAGAAGTTCTCGATGACATCCTGGCCATCCTCGCCACCCACCTTGCGCGGCACCTTGAACAGGTCATCCTCGAACTTCGGCAGCTGGCCGGTGCCACGCATCGACGCGGCATTGACGATGTACGGCACGTACATCTCGGTGTAGCCGTGATCCAGCGTATGGGTGTCCACCATCAGCTGCACCAGCGCGCGATGCATGCGGGCCACGCCGCCCCGCAGGAACGCGAAGCGCGAGCCGGTCACTTTGGATGCAGTCTCGAAATCGAGGCCGAGCCGGGCGCCCACGTCGACGTGGTCCTTGACCTCGAAGTCGAACGTGCGCGGCGTGCCGATGCGGCGCACTTCCACGTTCTGCGTCTCGTCCTTGCCCACCGGCACGCTCTCGTGCGGCAGGTTCGGAATCGACATCATCGCGTCATTGAGCTGGCTCTGGATCTGGCCCAGGCGCTCGGCCGAAGCCTTGAGCGTATCGCCAATGCCGGCCACTTCGGTCATCGGGGCCGAGGCGTCCTCGCCCTTGCCCTTGAGCATGCCGATCTGCTTGCTCAGCGCGTTACGGCGGGCCTGCAGTTCCTCGGTCTGGGTCTGCAGTTGCTTGCGTTCGGCCTCCAGGGCCTGGAACGTGGCCACGTCGAGTTGGAAACCACGCGCGGCCAGGCGTTGGGCCACGGCGTCGATGTCTTTGCGGAACAGCTGGATGTCGAGCATGTTGCTTGGGGGTCGTGTGCAGTGCCGGCGACATGCCGGCGAACGCGACATTTTACTGCACCGGCATGACCGGACGGCGCCGAATCTGCCCGGATTTCCCACGCTGTTCGGTCATTCGGCGCCGGATCCGGCTCCCAAGGCCCAGATTGCAACGCTCAATCCTTGTCGCCGCCCTTCTTGTCATCCGCCGGCTTGCCCCGGTTTTCTCGATGCCAGGCGGCGTCCAGATCGCGCAGATGGCGCAGCTTGTCGCCAATCTTGCCTTCCAGCCCGCGCGGGGTGGGCTGGTACCAGTCCTGCCGGCGCAGGTCGTCAGGCAGGTAGTGCTCACCGGCGGCGTAGGCTTCGGGCTCGTCGTGCGCATACCGGTAGGCGTGGCCGTAACCCAGCTCCTTCATCAGCCGGGTCGGCGCGTTGCGCAGGTGCACGGGCACGGGGCGCGACTTGTCTTTGGAAACAAAGGCGCGCACCGCGTTGTAGGCGTTGTAGCCGGCGTTCGACTTCGGCGCCACGGCCAGGTAGATCAGGGCCTGCGCCAGCGCCAGCTCACCTTCTGGCGAGCCAAGCCGCTCATAGGTTTCAGACGCGTCGAGCGTGATGCGGGCCGCGCGCGGGTCGGCCAGGCCGATGTCTTCCCAAGCCATCCGGACGATCCGGCGCGCCAGATAGCGCGGGTCGGCGCCGCCATCGAGCATGCGGCAGAACCAGTACAGCGCGCCATCCGGATCGGAGCCGCGCACCGACTTGTGCAGCGCGCTGATCTGGTCGTAGAACGCGTCGCCGCCCTTGTCGAAACGGCGCAGGTTCTCGGCCAGCGCGCTGCCCAGCAAGGCCGTATCGATGATTTGCACGCCGGCATTGCGGGCGGCCCGCACCACGATCTCGATATTGTTCAGCAGCTTGCGGCCATCGCCATCGGCCGAACCGACGATCAGGCCCAGCGCCTCGTCGTCCCACTGCACGCCGCCCAGTTCCTCGCTGGCGCGCAGCACAAGCTGCTTCAGCTCGTTGTCGTCGAGGCTCTTGAGCACATAGACCGCCGCGCGCGACAGCAATGCGCCGTTGACCTCGAACGACGGATTTTCGGTGGTGGCACCGATGAAGACAAACAGACCGCTTTCCACATGGGGCAGGAAGGCGTCCTGCTGGCTCTTGTTGAAGCGGTGCACCTCATCCACGAACACCAGCGTGCGGCGCCCGTGGGCGCGGAACTGCTCGGCACGCTCCACCGCCTCGCGGATGTCCTTGACGCCGGACAGCACGGCCGACAGCGCGATGAATTCGGCGTCGAACGCATTGGCCATCAGCCTGGCAAGCGTGGTCTTGCCCACGCCGGGCGGCCCCCAGAGGATCATCGAATGCGGTTCGCCCGATTCGAAAGCCACGCGTAGCGGCTTGCCGGCGCCCAGCAGATGCTGCTGGCCAATCACCTCGTCGATATTGCGCGGGCGCAGGCGCTCCGCCAGCGGTTGCCGGGAACGTTCAGGAGGGTCGGAGAACAACGAATCCGCCACGGTACTGGAGCCTTTCTGTCAGGTAGCGGCCGCCGCAGGCGGCGCGGAACGCCACAGTGTAGACCATCGGCGCCGCGCGAATTATTTTGCGCCACCCCCTAAAGCCGGCTTTGGTTATGCCGATAACTTCCAATGGCCCGCGTTTCATGCACGCGGGAAGGGCGACGCCGGCACAACGACCGGCGGCTCACTCCAGAACCACTGTTTGCGAATTTCGGGGATTTGTATGCTGCGATACCGCATGCTGATGTTCAAGCTGAACCGGCTGGCGAGCAAGAACAAGCTCAATGGCGTGGAAGAAATCTCGCTGGCCGGGCAGTTTGCCGAACTGATCGCATCCCAGGAGGATGCCGACCACGTCGTCAACGACCTGTTCGATCATGAAAACGCGCACGTGCGCCGCATCGGCCTGTCCGCCATCCGCCGCACGCGGCGCTACGGCGGCCGCCTGCTGCTGCCGGCGCTGATGCGCCGCATGATCGATGTGGAAGGCTGGATTCGCCACGACGCGGTCTGGATCATCCAGGAAGCCGATCTGGACGGCGCCGAACTGCGCGCCGCGCTGCGCCGTATCGCCGCCAATGTCCGCCTGCCGCAAGACGCCGTGCGCGCCAAGCAGAATCCGACCGATGGCATGCTGCACGCCGCCGTGCGCGCCCGCCAGTATCTGGACGTACTGATCGCCCGTTCCGCGGCCGCTCACAACGAAGCGCTCGCCGCTGGCGGCGGCCTGGCAGGCGCCACCGACGGCAAGCCCTATGCGCAGGATTCGGTCGGTCATATCCGCGCCGTGCATCGCCAGCTACAACGCAAGCTGGCCGGCCGCAAGCTCAACAGCAGCACGAAGCTGAAATTCCGCAAGGTCGAGCCGCGCTACGAGGAAAACGACAACCGGCGCTTTCTGCTCTGACCCGGTTGGCCGGGCGGCGGCGGCCGGTTGCGCGGCGCAGCAATGAGCAGGCTTGTGGGGCGATCTGAATTCTTTCGAAATCGGGCGCGGCAGCGCTGGGCCAGCCTTACCATGACTGGCAGCCGGCGCCCGTGCCGGCCCGTCAGGAGGAAACCACTGTCATGGCCATCACCACCCGCATGCGCAAGAAGAAGCAGTACAAGAAAGCGGTGCTGAAGCTGCGCGCCGCCATCAAGCGCGGCAACGAGGAAGCCATCCGGATACGGCGCGAGCAATTGCAGGCGCTGCCCAAGCCGCGCCAACGCTACGCGCGCGAAGCACTGGCGTCGTAGCACGCGGCCCCGCGACGGGGGCCGCCACCTTGCAAGTCTTCAGCCCTTGGCCCGATCGGTGAGGGTCTTCATCGCATCCGCGGGCAGCGGGCCGTGGCAGCTGCGCTCGCCATTGGCCTGACCGACGATCAGCCAGACCTTGTCCGGCGTGCCATTGGGATGCAGCACCCATGCCGGTCCGCGCGTCGTGTTGCTGGCCGGCAGATCTTCGAGCACGCCGTTGTGCGGCGATTGCAGCAGCACGGCGCAATCGGTCTGCGCGATGCGCGTGGCGTTGAGGAAGTCGGTATTGCCCAGCACTTCGGGCAGAGCCGTGTCGGAGCCGCGCAGGAAGGCGTCGACATCGAAACGGCTGGCCTGGCTGTGCGCGCAGGCGGACAGGACCAGCGCGGCGGCCAGCGCGCCGCCGGGCATGACAATGTGGCGCAGGGCCGGGAGATGACGGAAAGCGGGGGCGTCTTTCATGGCGGTCCTTGGGCGTCGGTCTCTCACTGCTTCATCACATCGGCGCCCTTCGGCACCGTGAAGCGGAATGCATCGGCCGGCAGCGACGGATTCTTCTGGATGCCGGTGAACGTCAGCAACGTGGTGTTGCCGAATGCGTCGCGCAGTTCCATCGCCTCAAGATTGCCGCCCTTGAAGCCGATGCCGATACGCTCGAACTGGGTATCCTTGGACTTCGGCGTCAGTTCCAGCCACTCGACGCCATCACGCGTGGCACCGTTCTTCACATCGAAGTTCTTCGACAAATCATTGCTGCCGAACAGGATGGCGGCAGGGCTTGAACCGAGCGCGTTGTCGAGCTTGCGCTCGGTCACCTGGTTCAGGTCCTTGTCGTAGATGTACAGCGTCTGGCCATCGGCCTGCAGCAGCTGGTCATAAGGCTTGATATAGCGCCATGTGAACTTGCCCGGACGCGAAAACGCGAACGTGCCGCTCGACGTGCCGGCCACCTTGGCCTCGCCCCCCTGCCCCTTGATCTGCTTCTGCGTGAACTCGCCGCGCGCGGTCTTCACGCTGGTGACGAAGGTTTGCAGTTGGTCCGTGGCGGCTGCATGCGCGGCGGGCACGGCGGCCAGCAGCGCCAGCGTCGCGCACAGCGGCGCGAGAATGCGATGTCGCATGAAATCCATCCCTTACGTGTGGCTGATGTCCGATTAGAGCGTGCCGCGTGTCGCCAATTCCGCGACAGGCTGTGACGGGCGTAACGGTATATTACCCGTCACTTTGGCCTGTGCGGCGTGCGGATGGTGCGGCGTCAGTCGTCGGCGGTTGCGCTGCTGCCCGCCGGCACCAGGATGTCGCGGTTGCCGTTGCCCGACATGGCCGAGACCAGACCGGCCT
>DAIOET010000062.1:0-15965 GCA_036746135.1 Cupriavidus sp. | reverse complement strand
CCCGTGGCATCACCCATCGTGATGCCGATAACCGGAATGTAGTCGCTCATTTGTCTGTCCCGTTCAGTGGGGAAATCATGCTTGGCGCATGGCCTGCCAGGCAAGCCATAGCGCGGATTCGGTGCCGAAGGCGCCAGCCTTGGTGGCAATACGGCGCGCGGGGGCCGCCGTGGTTTCGGATAGTGGTACGCCGGGTTCCACTTCGCGTTTCAGTGTCAGGGCGCCGATGCCGGCGGCTGCCAGCATCGCGCGCGCTGTTTCGCCGCCGGTGGCGATCAGGCCGCCGACGTGCGTGAAATGGGGCAGGATCAGTTGTGCGAGCGCGTTGGACAGCTTCGGTCCTTCCGCCGGGTCGAAGGCGTCATCGCGGCCGATGCTGACAAGCAGGTCGCGGCCGGCCTTCAGGCATTCGGCAATCTCTTGCTGTGTGTCGCGCCACCCGGCATGACCCGCGCCATCGCGCAGCGTCTGTGGCGGCACGACGAGCGAGTCGATGCCGGCGCGCTCGCAAAGATAAGTGGCCTGCTTTCCGGAAATACCGGACATGCTGCCGACCAGCGTCAGTATCGGACCCTGGTGATACGTTGGCACGGCGGGCGCCTGCGCGCCTCGCACCGGTGCCACCGTGGAAAGTGCGCGGGCCAGGCCGCCCGAGCCGACCCAGAATGCGGGCTTGTCGAGCGTGATCGATGCCTGGGCCAGTGTCTCCAGGTCTTGCTCGTCTTCGGCGTCGCAGACCACGGCGTGGTAGCCCTCGGTCTGCCACGTTGCCAGTTGCGATTGCACGGCGGCCTTGCCGGCGTGGAGCGTGAACAGCGAAATGCGCGCGGTGCGCAAGCCCTGGGCTTCCAGCAGTGCCACCATGTCGGCGGTGCCGGTCAGTCCCTCGACGCGCCAGATGTCGGTGGCTTCGAGCGGTTCGCCCTTGACGAACATGCGGCCATCGCGCGTGGTGCGGCCCGTTGCGGGAAAGGCCGGGGCAACAATCGCCAGTCCTGCCACCGGCTGCAGGGCAGCGGTCTCCGCGGCCCAGTTGCCACGCAGCGTGGAATCGATCTTCTTGTAGAGGCGGCGGCCCTCGGCGTGGCCGCAGCGCCACGCTTCGAGATTGCAGGCCGCCGCGTCGGCGGGTGCCATGCGGCGGCTGTCGACATCGGTGGCCGTGACGTCGGCATCGACGACTTGCGCCGCCGCTGCCGCGTCGAACGTGACCACCGTGCGCGCACCGTGCACGGCAAAGCCGATTGCACAATCGGCCGCGCCGGACAGGTCGTCGGCGATGATCAGCCAGCTCATGCGGCGGTCCTGGCCGCGACGGCGTCAGACTTCATCGCCACGCGGCGGGCCACGAAGGCCGTCAGCAGCGGGGTCAGCACGGCGGTGACGACCACGCACGCAGCCACCAGGATCGTGGCGTGCTTGGCGGCTTCCGTATAGACCGGATTGGCGGCCGCGACGAGAGTGGGTACCGCCGCGGCGTTACCGGCGGTACTTGCGGCGGCCACGCCTGCCACGCCCGTGCCACCGCTCAGGCGGTCGGCAATGTAGAGCGTGAAGCCCGTGACCACGATCACCGCGACGCCCAGGCCCAGGCCCAGCATGCCGGCCTGCCACACCTTGTGCAGGTCCAGGCCGGCGCCCAGCGCCAGAGCGAAGAACGGAATCATCACCGGTACGGCCTTGCTCAGGAAGTCGCGCATTTCGCGGTCCAGGTTGCCCAGGAGCATGCCCAGCATCAGCGGCAGGATGCTGCCGACCAGCGTGGGCCACGGAAAGGCCGACAGGCCGGCCACGCCCAGCGTGACCATCGTCAGGAACGGACCCGATTCGAGCGACATGATCGAGTAGGCGCCCACGTCCTCGGGCTTGCCGTACTGGCCCATCAGCGCCATGTACAGGCCGCCGTTGGTGTCGTTCATGGCGGCCACGACGGCCAGTGTCGACAAGCCGGCGAACATGCCCGCGCTGACCGGCGATTCACCAAGGAAGTGACCCAGGACCACACCCAGCACAATGGCCGTGCCAACCTTGGTGGCAAACAGCACGCCGCCTTTCTTGACGATATACGGAGTGGCCTTGATGTTGATGCTCGCGCCCATGCAGACGTAGAACACCGCAAGGATCGGCAGGGCGCCGGTGAACAGCGCGTTGGTGAACGACCCAAAGAACTTCGGACCTTCCGGGGCAAACGTTGCAACCAGTGAACCGATCAGCAACGGCACGATCATCATGCCGCCCGGCACGCGCTCGATGGCGCGCTTGATATGAATCTGCATCGTGGTCTCCTGCCGCGTGGGGTGCGGCAACTGTGTGTTTTGAGCAGTCGCTTGATCGAATCGATCAAACGTGGGGCGAAGTGTAGGTCAACCATTCGATTTTGACTAGATCGATCACAAAAATGATCGAATTAATCACAATTCCATACATTCGCCCGTGCGCGACGACCTGCGCTATCGTATGGCTCCTGCTGCCCACCCACCGACTGGAGCCAAGAATGAGACTGATCGGCATGCTCGATTCCCCCTATGTGCGCCGCGCGGCGATCACGCTGCGGATATTGGGATTGCCATACGCGCTGGAGCAGGTTTCGGTGTTTCGCACCTTCGACCAGTTTCACGCGATCAATCCGGTAGTCAAGGCCCCGACGCTGGTGTGTGACGACGGCACGGTGCTGATGGATTCGACGCTGATCATCGATTACGCCGAAGCGCTGGCGGGGCGCAGCCTGATGCCATCGGACCTGGCCGCGCGTCAGCGCGCGCTGCGTATCGTCGGCCTGGCGCTGGCGGGCTGCGAGAAGGCCGTGCAGAACGTCTACGAGCACAATCTGCGCCCTACCGAGAAAGTGCACCAGCCGTGGGTGGAGCGTGTGGATGGCCAGCGCACCAGCGCGTTCGCGATGCTGGAAGCGGAGATGCGGTCGGCGCCGATACCGCGCACCGAGCAGGAACTCGATCAGGCGGGGCTGACGGCGGCCGTGGTGTGGACGTTCACGCAGGCGATGCTGCCCGGACAGGTCGAGCCACGGCTGCATCCGGCGCTGGATGCGTTCACGGCTGCGGTGGAGCAGTTTGCGGCGTTCCAGGCCTTGCCGCACGAATAGGATGGGTAAGGACGCGGGCGGGTGATCGGTTGATCGAACAACTATGTGCGATACCCCACCACGCCCCCCACAATCGGGTGATGTGGCAACAGCCACCTTGCATCACGATACTTGACGGGGCAAAAGGATCCTTGCCCCGCTACCACTTCAGCCCCGCGACCTCCCCGGCCTGCGGGGCTCTTTCATTGGGGCGCGCGAGCCGGATCAGCGCGCTTTCAGAATGGCCTCGATCTGCGCGGCGGTGCGTTGCAGCGGTGGCAGGTAGTGCTTTTCCAGATAAGCCTGGTCCCGGCTGCCCAGCACCATGCTCAATCCCAGGCCCGCCACGGCCTTGCCGGTCTGGTCGCGCAGCGGCACCGAAATACCCGCGAAACCGTCGGCCAGTTCGCTGACCAGCGTGCAGTAGCCATCGGCGCGCACTTGGGCCAGCTTACGTGCCAGGGCCGGGCGGGAGCTGATTGTGAACGGCGTCAGCTTGCGCAGTTCCGCGCCATCGAGATAGGTTGCCAGCGCGTCGTCATCGAGACCCGCGAGCAACACGCGACCGAGCGAGTGGGCATAGGCGGGCATGCGCCGGCCGATGGCCATGTCAACGCGCAGCAGTTGGCTCGGCTCCTCTCGCGCTACCAGTACGACCGATTCGCGGTCCAGCATCCCGATCGAGCAGCTTTCACCCACCTCGGCGCACAGCGCTTGCAGGAAAGGACGCGCCAGCTGCGGCAGATTCATCGAGGCAAAGTACGCGTAACCGAGGTCCATGACCTTGGGCGTGAGCGCGAACTGGCGGCCTTGCTGCGCGAGGTAGCCGTTGTGTGCCAGCGTCAGCAGCAGCCGTCGCGCCGCGGCGCGTGTGACGTCGAGCTGCTCGGCCACTTCCTGCATGGTCAGGTGCTCCACGCCGCTTGCGTACAGGCGCAGCAGCGCCAGCCCCTTGGTCAGGGAGTCGAGCAGTTCTTCCTTTTTGGGGATGTCGGAGGCGTCTTCAGCGGGATTGGCGGCGCGGCGCGGCATGGTGGATTGAAATAAGGGGTGGCTGCGGGTCAGACCGGACTTGCGTCCGGCGGCCCGATCCGTATGATAGGTGTTTTGCGAACAAATGTTCGCAAAACGTGAGTCGGTAGAAACCACGACAGAACAAGATTCAGGAGACGGCAATGAAGGTGATTACCACCGCGCAGGCGGCGGAACTCGTCCAGAGCGGCTGGACCGTGGCCAGCGCGGGATTTGTGGGCGCGGGACATGCCGAAGGCGTGACCGAGGCGCTTGAGCAACGCTTTCTGCAGGGCGGCCTGCCGCGCGACCTGACGCTGGTCTATTCGGCCGGGCAGGGCGACCGTGGCGCGCGCGGGGTGAACCACTTCGGCAACGCCGGCATGACTCGCGCGATCGTGGGCGGGCACTGGCGCTCTGCAACGCGCCTGGCGACGCTGGCCATGAACGAGGATTGCGAGGGATTCAACCTGCCGCAGGGCGTGCTGACGCACCTGTACCGCGCCATCGCGGGCGGCAAGCCCGGCGTGCTGACGAAGATCGGCCTGCATACGTTCGTGGATCCACGCACCGAGCAAGATCCGCGCTACCACGGCGGCGCCGTCAACCAGCGGGCACGCGATGCGATTGCCGCCGGCACGGCCAACTGGGTGGAGGCAGTGGACTTTCGTGGCGACGAATACCTGTTCTATCCCAGCTTCCGCATCGATTGCGCGCTGATCCGCTGCACGGCCGCCGATACGCGCGGCAACCTCAGCACGCACCGCGAGGCGTTTCACCATGAGCTGCTGGCGATGGCCCAGGCCGCGCACAATTCCGGCGGCATCGTAATCGCGCAAGTGGAGTCGATCGTCGACTATCACGAGAACCTGCAGGCGATTCATGTGCCCGGCATCCTCGTCGATTACGTCGTGGTCAGCGAACAGCCGGCGCACCATCAGATGACGTTCGCCGAGGCGTACAACGAAGCGTATGTGCGCCCGTGGCGCGGTGAGAAGGCCGATGCCGCGGAGAAAGCGAAAGAGGCCGAGGCATTGCCGCCCGCCTCGGCGCCGCTCGATGCGCGCACGATCGTCCAGCGCCGCGCCGTGATGGAGCTTGCCGCGCGCCGTCCGCGCGTAGTGAACCTGGGCGTGGGCATGCCGGCGGCCGTGGGCGCGCTGGCGCATCAGGCGGGGCTGGCCGGTTTCACGCTGACTGTTGAAGCCGGCCCGATCGGCGGCACGCCGGCCGATGGCCTGAGCTTTGGCGCGTCGGCCTATCCCGAGGCCGTGGTGGACCAGCCCGCCCAGTTCGATTTCTACGAGGGTGGTGGCATCGACCTGGCCATCCTGGGGCTGGCCGAGCTGGATGGCCACGGCAACGTCAACGTGAGCAAGTTCGGTGAAGGCGAGGGGGCGCTGATCGCTGGCGTGGGTGGCTTCATCAATATCACGCAAAGCGCACGCGCCGTGGTGTTCATGGGCACGCTGACCGCTGGTGGCCTGGAAGTGCGCGCCGTGAACGGTCAGCTGGAGATCGTCAAGGAAGGGCGCGTGAAGAAGATCGTGCCCGAGGTGTCGCACCTGAGCTTCAACGGGCCATACGTCGCCTCGCTCGGCATCCCGGTGCTGTACGTGACCGAGCGCGCCGTGTTCGAGATGCGCGCCGATGCCAACGGTGAAGCGCGTCTGACGCTGGTGGAAATCGCTCCGGGCATCGATCTGCAGCGCGATGTGCTGGACCAGTGCGCCACGCCCGTGGCCGTGGCGGCCGAGCTGCGCACGATGGATGCGCGCTTGTTCCAGCCAGGCGTGATGAAGCTCTGAGCGCCCCTTGTCAACGATTAGAAAGTGGCCGGCAAATGCCCGGCCCAATATTGGAGGAAGCACCGTGCAATACCGTCAACATCGTCGTCTGGCGCTTTCGGCGCTGGCCGTGGCAGCCGCGCTGTCATGCGCATCCGTACCCGCGATGGCGCAGCAGAACTACCCGGACAAGCCGATTCGCCTGGTGGTGCCGTTCCCCGCGGGCGGCCCGACCGATACCGCCGCGCGCATCATCGGCCAGAAGATGGGCGAGACGCTGAAACAGACCATCGTCGTCGACAACCGCCCCGGCGCCTCGGGCACCATCGGCACCGAGACCGTGGCCAAGGCCGCGCCCGATGGCTACACGCTCGTGATGCTGGCCACCCCCACGCTGCTGGCGCCGCACCTGTTGCCGCGCAAGGGCTACGACATCTTCAAGGACTTCACGCCAGTCGGTAACGCCTACGAACTGCCGATCGTGATGGTCGTGAACCCGACCTCGCTGCCGGATGTGACCGACCTGCAGTCGTACATCGCACGCGCCAAGGCAGCGCCGGGCAAGATGAATTACACGAGCGCGGGCAATGGCAGCTTCGGGCATCTGTCCACCGAGCTGCTGAAGAACCTGGGCCACTTCGACGTGCAGCACGTGCCTTACAAAGGCAGCGCACCGGCGATTTCCGATCTGCTGGCCGGCCAGGTGCCGATGATGTTCTCGGACATGATCGCCGCGCTGCCGCACATCAAGGCAGGCAAGCTGCGTCCGATCGCGGTGGGATCGAGCAAGCGCGTGTCGTTCGCGCCCGAAGTGAAGACCGTGGCCGAGCAGGGCTTCCCCGGCTTCGATGCCTCGTCGTGGGGTGGCCTGCTGGTGCCGGCTGGCACGCCGAAGGATGTGGTGGCCAAGCTGTCCGACGCGCTCAAGGGCGCGCTGGCCGACGCGACCGTTCAGCAGAAGATGCTCGGCGCGGGCACGGTGGCCTCGTATCAGACGCCGGAGCAGTTGGCCACGCGCATGCAGAACGACTATGCGAAGTGGGGCAAGGTGATCAAGGACAACGGGATCAAGAGCGACTGATCCCGATGCGTTGAATTGAACGGTGCGCCTGGTCCCGCCTCGGGGTGCGTGGATCAGGCCTGCACCTGCAATACCTGCTGGAACTGCGACACGCCATTCAGATCACGAAGGTCCACGGTCAGCGCGCGCGATGCGGGATCGATGTTGACCTCGCCAAAGAACTGGAAGCCGGCAAACGGCGACATGTTCTGGGCAGTGGGCGCTTTCTGGTAGACGACGCGCGGGCCGAAGGTGTTGTCGAGCGGATTCGGGCCGAAGCTGCCCGCGTTGAGCGGACCGGCCACGAATTCCCAGAACGGATCGAAGTCCTTGTACTGGGCGCGCTCGGGCGAATAGTGGTGCGCGGCGCAGTAGTGCACGTCGGCGGTGATCCACACCACGTTCCTGAGTCCGGCCTGCCGGATGCGCGTGAGCAGGCGCGCCATCTCCAGCTCACGGCCCAGTGCGGGACCATCGCCATTGGCGATGGCTTCCCATTTCGCGCGGCCCTGGGCGTCCTTTCCGTCGGGCACGCCGAGGCCGATCGGCATATCGGCGGCAATCACTTTCCACGTGGCCTGCGATGCCGTCATTTCGGCCATCAGCCAGTCCAGCTGCGCATTGCCCAGGAACGGCGTGCCGGGGCCTTCCGCGGTTTCGCGGTTGTAGCCGTTCGGGCCGCGATAGGTGCGCATGTCGAGCACGAACACGTCGAGCAGCGGACCGTAGGCGATCTTGCGATGCACGCGTTCGGCCAGGCCCTGGCGATGCCAGCGCATCGGCGCGTTCTCCAGGAATGCACGGCTGCCGCGCGCTACCAGCAGGCGTACGTCCTTCTCGGTGTAGCGCGCGTCGGCGGTCAGGTCCTTGGAATCGGACCAGTTGTTGGTTACCTCGTGGTCGTCCCACTGCCAGATCTGCGGCACCTGGCTGGCAAAGCGGCGCACATTGGCGTCCATCATGTTGTAGCGATGGCGCCCACGGAATTCCTTGAGCGTTTCCGCCACCTTGCTGACTTCCTCGGTCACGAGGTTGCGCCAGATGCGGCCTTCCTCGGCCTTTTGCTCGGCCGCGATGGGGCTGTCGGCGTAGATCGTGTCACCGCTGTGGATGAAGAAGTCGGGGTTGCGCTGGCGCATGGCCTCGTAGATGCGCATGCCGCCCAGGTCGGGGTTGATGCCCCAGCCCTGGCCCACGGTATCGCCCGACCATACGAAGCGGACAGGCTTGTCAGCCGTCATCGGCCGGGTGCGGAAGCTGCCCTCCATCCACGCGCCCTGGCCACGGCGCTGTCCGGGGGTCTCAAACGCTACCCGCACGTGGTACGGCTGGCCGGGAAGCAGGCCGGTCAACTGGGTACGGGCCGTGAAATCGGTCTCGCTGCTGGCCAGTGGCCCCGAAATGCGCATCGCATCGCGGAAATTCGACTCTGTCGCGTATTCGACGATCATGCGCGACTGGCTTCCCGCGCGGGCCCAGACCACGAGTCCGTCGTCCGAAGGGTCGCCCAGTTGAATGCCGTCGGGCATGGCGGGGCGTCCGGACGCCACGACGGCCGGCGCGGCCAGCGCGGAGGCCCCAAGCGAGGTCAAACCGGCGGCAAGTCCGGCGCCCAGGCCCAGAAAGCGGCTGGAAGTGCGCAGAAAGCCGCGGCGGGCGGCATCGGTGGGTTGTGCGCGCAGGTCGGAGGTCATGGCGGGTTTGTCGTATGGTGATGGGAGCACGTGCCGGGGCGCTATGCTCGCCAGCTATTGTGACGTGTTGTTGACACGTCATTGACATGTCAAGCGCAGATACTGGCCTATAGGCCCGGTGTCCGCTCCCGGACTCTGATGGTAGAATCCAAGTCTTTGATTTTCCGGGCAATTCATCTTTTCGCGAGTTTTCATGCCGCGATCGGCCCGTAGAACCGTTCCAGACGCGTGTCCGTTTGCCCCGGCGCCACGCCGTTGCAAAGGCACCCCATTGATGACGATGACGAACACCCCAGACCAGACCCCAGCCGTAGAGCAGACGTTCGAGAGCTTCGGGCTGGATGCGCGCATTCTGCGCGCCTTGTCCGACCAGGGCTATACCAAGCCCACGCCAATCCAGGCGCAGGCCATCCCCGTGGTGCTGCTGGGCAAGGATGTCATGGGCGCGGCACAGACCGGCACAGGCAAGACCGCAGGCTTTGCGCTGCCGATCATTCAGCGCCTGCTGCCAATGGCCAACGCAAGCGCATCACCGGCGCGCCATCCGGTGCGCGCACTGATGCTGACGCCGACGCGCGAACTGGCCGACCAGGTCTATGACAACGTGGCGCGCTACGCCCAGCACACCGACCTGCGCAGCACCGTGGTGTTTGGCGGCGTCGACATGAATCCGCAGACCGACGCACTGCGTCGTGGCGTGGAAATCCTGGTGGCCACGCCGGGCCGGCTGCTCGACCACGTGCAGCAGAAATCGGTGAACCTGTCGCAGGTGCAGATGCTGGTGCTGGACGAAGCCGACCGCATGCTCGACATGGGCTTCCTGCCGGACCTGCAGCGCATCATCAACCTGCTGCCCGCGCAACGCCAGACGTTGCTGTTCTCGGCGACGTTCTCGCCCGAGATCAAGAAGCTGGCATCGAGCTACCTCAAGCAGCCGGTGACGATCGAAGTGGCACGCAGCAACTCGACCAACGAGAACGTGCGCCAACTGGTCTTCCCGGTGCCGGACGGCCACAAGCAGGCCGCGGTGGTGCATCTGCTCAAGCAGCGCGCGACCGAGCAGCAATCGAAGCAGTGCATCGTTTTCGTGAACAGCAAGATCGGCTGTTCGCGCCTGGCGCGACATCTGGAGCGCGAGGGCATCAATGCCGCGGCCATTCACGGCGACAAGACGCAGACCGAGCGCATGCAGACGCTGGATGGCTTCAAGAGCGGTACGATCGACGCGCTGGTGGCCACCGACGTGGCCGCGCGTGGTCTGGACATTCCGGCCATGCCCTGCGTGATCAACTTCGACCTGCCGTTCAGCGCCGAAGACTATGTGCACCGCATTGGCCGTACCGGCCGCGCCGGCGCGAGCGGCGATGCGTTGTCGATCTACGTTCCGGGCAGCGACGACCGTCTGCTGGCCGATATCGAAAAGCTGATCAAGCGCAGCGTGCCGCGTGGCACGCTCGAAGGCTTCGATCCGACCGGCGAGCGTGCTCGCCAGGAAGAATCGGACCGCCGCCGCCAGCGCACCGATGTGCGTCGCACGCGCGAAAACGGTGAAGGTGAGAGCGAAGCCGGCGCGACGCGCCGCCGTCGTACCGAGCCGAATGGCCGCCCCGCGTTCCGTCCGTCGGACGATCCGTTCTTCTCGCGTCCGTACGAGCCGTCGGGCAACTACACGCCGGCCCCGAAGCCTGAAGACCAGCTGGCCGCCGCGCTCTCGCGTGGCCGTCAGACGCCCAAGCGCCCCGTGGCGGCGCTGCTGGGCGGCGTGCCGCGCAAATCGTAAGCCCCGTGCTTTGTGGGTGGATCAGCGTCAGTCGCTGATTCGCCACTGATTTGCCCACTGCTCCGTTGCCGCTGCCAGCCACGCGGCGACGGACGCTTCCCCATTCACGATGCCCAGATGCGCGCCGGCCTCCCGCAGCGCGCTAAGCGGCGCCGTTGTGTCCAGCGCCAGCGCGCCACTCTGCTTGCTCAGCTTTTCGCCAATCGAATTGACCACGACCGGCACGTGCAGGTAAGAGGGCGTTGGCATGCCGAGCAGATGCTGCAGATGGATCTGGCGCGGCGTGGAATCGAGCAGGTCGGCTCCCCGCACGATATGCGTGATGCCTTGTTCCGCATCGTCGACCACCACGGCCAGTTGATAGGCCCATAGCCCGTCGGCGCGGCGCAGCACGAAATCCCCGAGTTCCGTTTCCAGGTTCTGGCACTGCCGCCCCTGCCAGCGATCGTCGAAGCAGATGGTGGCGGCCAGGCCATCCGGCACGCGCACGCGCCAGGCGCGCGGCAGTTTGCCGTGCAGGCCGTTGCGGCAGGTGCCGGGATATCCCAGGGTCTGATGCCGCTCGCGCACATGCACGAGCGAATCGGCTATCTCCTTGCGCGAGCAGCCGCAGGGGTAGAGCTGCCCGGCGGTTTCGAGCCGACGCAGCGCATCGGCGTAGCGCGACTCGCGGCGGCTTTGCCAGACGGGCGGTTCATCGGGATGCAGGCCGAGTGCTTCGAGCGTGCGCAGGATGTCGGTGTCGGCGCCCTTCACACAGCGCGGATAGTCGATGTCCTCGATCCGCACGAGCCAGTCGCCGTCATGGGCGCGAGCGTCGAGCCAGCTGGCCAGCGCGGTGACCAGCGAACCGAGATGCAGCGGGCCGGTCGGGGAGGGGGCAAAGCGCCCCCGATAACGTTGCGGCATGGTGCTGCGCGATTACTCGAACGACTCCGGTAGCTGCGGCGCCTGCTGCATCAACGCCTGTGCGAGGCGCGGGTCTTCCAGCTTGCTGGACCACCATTGCAGCGCCTTGCCGCGCGTGTTCGTGCGCCACGCCGCCTTGAACGTGCCGGGCGCCCGCACTTCCACCGTTTCGCGCACCTGCAGCACGCCGTTTTCGATATGCGGCTGCGCCATCGGCGCGGGCAGCCAGCCGCATCCGAGGCCACGGATCTGCGCTTCGAGCTTGTCGCGCATGGTGGGCACCACCAGCACGTCCTGTCCGGCCAGCACGCCGTGCGTCCGGGCGGGCAGGTTGCGCGAGGTGTCGCCCACGGCCACGATGCGGTGCTTGGCGATCTGGATCGTGGTCAGCGGACCTTCCTCGCTGGCCAGCGGATGATGGGCCGCGACCGCGAAGACGAATGGGATCGTGCCGAGCGGCCGCACCTGGAAGCCCTGGGTGCTCGGCAACTCGTAGGCGCCGCCGATGATCAGGTCGGCGCGGTTGCTGACCAGCGCGTCCCAGGTGCCGCCCAGCACTTCCTTCGAGAAACGCAGCCGGGTGGCCGTGTTCTCGGCATAGAAGTCCTGGATCACCGGCATCAGCGCGCGGAAGTTGATCAGGTCGTCCACGGCGATATTGAGGTTGGCTTCCCAGCCCGTGGCCAGGCGCTTGACGCGCCGTGCCAGGTCGTCGGCCGCGTGCAGCAGGTGGCGACCCTCGTCCAGCAGGGCGCGGCCAGCCGGCGTCAGCTCGGCGCGGTGGCGCCGGCGGTCGAACAACAGCACGTCGAGGTCTTCCTCGAGCTTGCGGACCACATAGGTCAGGGCCGAGGGCACCTTGCCCATTTCATGGGCTGCGGCGGCGAAACTGCCTTTGCGCTCGATGGCGTCAAGGACTTCGAGGGATTCGAGTGACAGGGGCATATTCAGAATTTCTGAACAACTGCTTCTAACGCGGTGCCCGCCAATATACTCCCGCTCCCCTAAACTGCCTAGCATCGAAACGCCGCAGGGCCCGCAGCCAGTAGCTGATGGGTTCGAATTCCAGGCCACAAGGAGGGCCATCAAAATGATTGAAATCCGTAAGTCTGAAGAGCGCGGTTATGCGGACCACGGTTGGCTCAAGTCGTATCACAGCTTTTCGTTTGCCGATTATTACGACCCGCGCCACATCCAGTTTGGCCCGCTGCGAGTGATCAATGAAGACCGTGTGGCGCCCGGCATGGGCTTTGGCACGCATGGCCACCGCGACATGGAAATCATCAGCTACGTGCTGGAAGGCGAGCTGGCGCACAAGGACAGCATGGGTAACGGCAGCGTGATCCGTCCCGGCGACGTGCAGCGCATGAGCGCGGGCACCGGTGTGCGCCACTCGGAATACAACCATGCGGCGCATGACACCACGCACTTCCTGCAGATCTGGATCATGCCGAACCAGCAGGGCATCGAGCCGGGCTACGAGGAAAAACGCTTCGATGCCGCCGACAAGCGTGGCCGCCTGCGTCTGGTGGGCAGCTCCGACGGCGCTGAAGGGTCGGTCGTGATCCATCAGGACGTGCGCCTGTTTGCCGGGCTGTTCGATGGCGAAGAAGCCGCCTCGGTGGCACTGCAGCCGGGCCGCCAGGCCTATGTGCACGTGGCGCGCGGCAGGGTGTCGGTCAACGGCCAGCCGCTGGAAACCGGTGACGCCGCCAAGCTCGACGGCGTGGATACGGTGAGCCTGGACAAGGGCAGCGACGCTGAAGTACTGGTGTTCGATCTGCCGGCGTGATGGCGCATGCCGCCGGGAATCGGCGCCTGCCTCTGCGGCAGGCGCTTTTTTTTATCATTGGTTAACCCGTAACCAGTGCTTACAGGTACTAAGACCTCTTGCCGCTATGCTATCGTCTGGCTATCCGCCATGCGACCGCCGCGGCACTTCGCCGCGCGCCGATTTATCGTCACGCGATGACCTTCGTATCCATTCTCCTGGCGCTGATTGCCGAGCAGTTCCGCGCCCTCGGCAGGAACAACCCCATCCACGACATCGTGCGTGCGCTGGGTGACCGGGCCGAGCACGCATTCGACACCGGACGTCCGCGCGATGCCGCGCTGGCCTGGCTCACCGTGGTGCTGCCGCTGACGCTGGCCGCCGTGATCGTCCACTATCTGCTGGCGTCGATCAGCGTTGCGCTGACGCTGGTCTGGAATGTCCTGCTGCTCTACCTGACGCTGGGCTTCCGCCAGTTCAGCCACTACTTCACCGATATCCACGAGGCGCTGAACCGCGACGACCTCCATACCGCGCGCACGCTGCTGCACGAATGGACCGGACTCGACACCCTGGAAATGCCGGTCAGCGAGATCGTGCGCCACACGCTGGAAGCCGCCATCGTGGCCGTGCACCGGCATGTGTTCGGGGTGTTTTTCTGGTTCCTGGTGCCAATCGGCCCCGGTGGCGTCGTGCTTTACCGGACGGCCGAGTTCCTGAACCGCCAGTGGAATACGCCTTCGAACGAGCGCAGCCCGGCGCTGGGGCGCTTTGCCGCCCGGGCGTTCTACGTGCTGGACTGGGTGCCTTCGCGTCTGACGGCCATCGGGTTTGCCATCGTCGGCAATTTCGAGGATGCCGTGTACGCGTGGCGCAATCACGCGCGCAAGTGGAACGACGCGGTCAACGGCATCCTGCTTGCCAGTGGCGGCGGGGCGCTTGGCGTGCGGCTGGGTCAGCCGCTGGCCGAAGAGGATTCCAGCGTGATGCTGCGTACCAGCCTGGCTGGCGTGGACTACGCGCCGGGCATGGGCGATGCCGAACCGGTGCCGCCAGAGTACGGCGCCGACCCTGGCATTCGCACGCTGCAATCGGCGGTGGGACTGGTCTGGCGCGCCGTGATCCTGTGGATGCTGCTGCTGGCGATGATCTCGCTGGCGCTGTGGGTGGGCTAAAACAGCCGGCATCACCGATGCCACAACGAAAAAAGCACCACGGCCGTGGTGCTTTTTTCTTGGAGCGGAGGCAAGCGGAGGGCTACATCACGCGGTGCGAAAAATGTCCGCGTCGTGCGTCGGCCATCAATTCGGTGAATTGCTCGACGCTCATATGTACCAGCTCCTGGTGATCGCCGGTTTCAAAGTAGACGTCGGCATGCGTCAGCAGGCTGTCGTCGAGCCAGGTCTGCGTGCCGAACCCTGTCGGCGGAATCGCTTCCGGGTCGCAGCCCTTGAAGACCTCGCGCAACCCGGCGCCATGCGCCAGTGACAGCTTGCGGCCAGTCTGCTCGCGAATTTCAGACAGCTTCAGGTGGTGGGTCGACGGGATCACCGCAATGAGATAACCCTTGCTGTCTTCCAGCAGCACGGTCCGGGCCATTCGATCCCCGGGAACATGGGTGACCTCGGCCGATGCAAAGCTGCCAGCGGCATGGGGATGACGGACGATATCGAACCGGCTCTGCTTGCGGGCCAGGCAATTCGCCAGCCGGGTAGCCATGCTCATGATTGCAACCTCCGACGCGGGGCATTCGCGACAGTTGTCAGACGGGCTTTCAATATAGGCGATACCCTTCGGGATCCTTGTTGCGCCGCAACGAGCGGGCCAGGGCGTGCTGCGCCTGGTTACTCGCGGTTCCCGCCACACTGCCAGCAAGCGCCGAACTGCGCTTCGTGCCATTCGCCGCAGGCGTGGCACTGCCAGCGTGGACCGGGCGCGGGATTGGCCGCGGCATTGAGCGCGGCCCATGCTTCGGCTTCCGCGGCGTCATCGAGGATCCAGACTTGCGGAGCGCTTTCGTTGAGCGGGATATCGCCGGCCGCGCCGGCCAGCCAGGTGTTGCGTACCTCGGCATGGATGCCGGCCGCGCGCAGTACGTTCTCGCAATGCGCGGCGTGAACCAGCGAAGGCGTCCTCAGCAGCAGTTTCATTTGCAATGCGGCAACGAGGCAGGTGCGCTTACGTTACCACGGCTTTTGCTGGCGTGACTCGTGCAACAACTGCGTATAGAGCTGATGACGGCGCGGCGAGATCTCGCCGCCGTCGATCGCGCTCAGCACGCCGCAACCGGGTTCATTGATGTGGTGGCAGTTGTAGAACCGGCATTCGGTCAGGCGTGGGCGGAACTCGGGGAAGGCACGTTCGAGCATGCCCTCGCTCAGGTGGTGCAGGCCAAATTCCTGGAAGCCCGGCGAATCGATCAGGTAGCCGGGCCGACCGTCGACCACGGCCCAGGCCTCGGGCAGGTGATAGAGCCGCGTGAACGTGGTGGTGTGCTTGCCGGAGTCAAGCTTGGCCGAGATCTCGCGCGTCTGTGCTTCGACGCCGGGGATCAGCAGGTTCAGCAGCGATGACTTGCCCATGCCCGACTGCCCGATCAGGATGCTCGACACACCGGCCGTGCGCGGCTGCAGCGCCGCCAGCGTTTCCTCCGGACGGCCATGGACCGACAGTTCCAGCGTGTCATAGCCGAGGTCCCGATACAGCCGGAGCCGGCCGCGCGCCTCGTCGAGCCGCTCGGTCAGGTCGGTCTTGTTCAGGATCACCAGCGGACGAATCTCGAGCGCCTCTGCCGAGACCAGCGCCCGGCCCAGCAGATCCTCGGAAAAGCCCGGTTCCGTGGCCAGCACGACAATGACCTGGTCGATATTG
>DAIOET010000061.1:0-16249 GCA_036746135.1 Cupriavidus sp. | reverse complement strand
GCACCATGTCCGCGCGCTTTTCGAACAGGCGGTCCGACGTGAAGCGCGTAAACGATAGCTGCATCGGCCCGGTCAATATCAGGCTGCACGCTATCAGGTAAGTCACCGACACCTGGAACTGCGTGATCAGCGCGCCGGGAATCACCCATCCGATCGACAGCAGCCCAATCAGCAGAATGCCCAGAATCGACAGGACCCACGGGCCGGAGCTGATCACGCCTGCATAGGCGTACGCGCTGAGCATGCCCGACAGGCTATCCCGCCGGAGCATCTTGCGAAGTTCGAATCCAATCCCGGCCATGTCAGCGTCCTCCTGCCTGCGCACCGTGGTGCACCGGGCACTTCGCGGGGCTGGCGCCGTGCTCGCGGCGCGTGTTGTCCGGCATTGTCATCAGCTCCGAATAGAGCGTGCGATAGCTGCCCACCATCTGTTCCTGGGTGTAGAACTTCTCCACGCGCGCGATGCCCGATGCCTGTGCCGCCTGCCAGCGCTCCGGATGCTGCAGCAGGCCCAGCGCAGCACCCGCCAGCGCGGCCGGATCGGCAATTCGCACCACGTCGCCCGCGGCGCCCAGGTCGGCGTCCTCGCCAGGCAGGCCGAAGATCAGTTCGGCGCACGATCCCACGTCGGTGGTCACGCACGGCACGCCTGCCGCAAAACCTTCGAGCACCACCAGCGGCAGCGCCTCGGAGATCGAACTCAGCACCAGCACGCCCACCTTCGGCAGTAGCTCGTCGATCTTCTGGAAGCCCAGGAACTTCACCTTGTCGGCCAGCCCCAGGCTTTCGGCCAGGCTGCGGCATTCCCGCGCGTATTCCGGGTCCTCATCCTCGGGGCCCGCGATCCAGCCCTCTGCCTCGGGGTACTCGCGCACCACGGTCAGCATGGCGCGGATGAACGTCTTGATGTCCTTGATGGGCACTACGCGGCCAATCAGGCATAGCACGGGCGGCACGCCAGGCGCGCGCTTGTCGCGCAGCGCCGACAGACGCGGCAGGTTGATGCCGTTCGGAATATTGCGCGTGCGCTCGGCCGCCGCACCGTCCAGCACCTGGCGGCGGCGGTTGCCTTCGTACAGCGCCGTGATTTCGTCGCCGGCCTCGTAGCAGACCCGGCCCAGCGTTTCGAAAAAGCGCACCCAGAGTTCGCGGAAATAGCTGATCTGGGAAATGTCGCGTTCGAA
Organism: Cupriavidus sp.; assembly: GCA_036746135.1. Lineage (GTDB taxonomy): Bacteria > Pseudomonadota > Gammaproteobacteria > Burkholderiales > Burkholderiaceae > Cupriavidus. The sequence continues at coordinate 15,065 of DAIOET010000061.1, read as the reverse complement.
GATGTTGCGGTTGTCCCGGATCCACTGGCTCTGGAACAGATCGATCTTGCGTTCCTTGGTGTAGATGCCATGCTCGGACACCAGCAGCGGCCGCCCGTTGCGATGGCGCAGCATGGCGCCCAGAAAGCCCGCGTAGCCGGTGGACACCGTGTGATAGACCTTGGCCGGAATCAGGCCGTCGGCAATCCGCACGAGCTGCCACAGCGGCTTGTGCATGATGCGGATGGTCCAGAAGTAATCCGTGAACGACGGGTCCGTGCAGAACGTGCGGTACTGGTCGGTGATCGTGTCCCAGGCACGCTTGCTGTACAGGAACGCATCCTCGGACAGCGCCCCGCCCTCGCGCAGCTGCGGCATCAGTTCACGTATCAGCTCGCCGGCTTCGGCTTCCTTGCCCGGCTCGCGCAGCAGTTCGTGAAGTTCGTCCGAGCGGTCGAACGCATGCACGTCGCCGGGGGTGCCATGCACCAGCGGCGGCGGCGGAAAGTCGTACAGGAAATGGGTTTCCAGATGCACGACGTTGTCGGGCAACTGGTAGACCATATCGCCATAGTCCTGGCGGCGGCTGCCGATGAAGACGATGCCGAAGCGGATATCGGGAAACGCGCGGATCATCTGGTTGACCCAGCTCGACACGCCCCCGCTTACATATGGGAACGTGCCTTCCAGCAGCAGCATGACGTCGGCGGACGTTCCCTTGACCAGAATTTCGCTCATGATTGCCAGTACCGCAGCAGGGGCCGCACCAGCGGGAGCGGCGAAGGACTGTCGAAAGCCGCCATCAGGCGGCGCACCGCGGCGTAGTCGCGTTCCAGGTAGGCCGCTTCCGCCAGCAGCGGCAGCACGCGTTCGCGCGCAAAGCCCAGTGCTTCGGCACGGCCAAGGAAGTCGCGCGCCTCGCCCGGGGCATTGCGAGAAAGCGCCAGGCGGCCACGCATGTACCACAGGGCTGCATTGCTATCGTCGATCTCCAGCGCGGCGCTGGCGTAGCGCTCCACCTGGCTGGCCGTGTAGCGATAGACATCGCCCTGCACCAGGTTCTGGTAGATCAGTTCCCAGTACAGATCGGCCAGGCGCTTGTTGATTTCCAGCTTTGCCTGCGGGGTATCGGCGGCTTCCAGGCGCGGCAGCTCGCCGAGTATCTTCTGCGTCAGCTGCTTTTCCGCGCCGTCCAGCATGCCGTAGGCCAGCAGGCGGATATCGTCGGTGCTGTCGGCCAGCAGCTCGCGCAGCACCGGGCTGGCCGTGCGCGTCGGCATCGACTGCATCGCCACCAGGGCCGTCATGCGCTCCGGCAGCGGCGCGCGCGTATTGCCGAGCTGCGCGCGCAAACGCGCGCCGCCGCCATGCGTGACGCGCTGGATCAGATGCGTGACGAACTCGGGCAGCGCCACCGACGCGATGCCGGCACTGTCTCGTTGCCGGGGGAACAGCTTCGAGAACAACAGGCTGCCCAGACAGACCAGCGCGCCGCCCAGCGGCACGAAAAAGCAGAACGCTGCCAGGTAGGCGTAGCTCCACACGAACGGCGTGCGAAAGCGCCGCGGCAGCAGGCGCCACAACGCCAGCCCGAGCAGCGCGGCGGCGGCCGCCTGCAGGCCCAGGAACGACAGCAGCAGCGGCAGGCCCGTGTCGCCACGGAACAGCAGGTACAGGGCCGATATCTGGATGGCGGTGCCGCCGATGGTCAGCTTGCCCATGCGTCAGCCCGCCTGCGTCTGGCCGGCGGCCGGCGCGGCGCCGGAGCCTGGCGTGGTGCCGGCGGTAACGGACGCCGTGGCATTGCCATCCAGATGGCAGCGATGCAGCAGGCGCACCAGCGCTTCTTCCGCGCCGGCAGCCGGCACGGACAACGTGTACACGCCGATATGCGCACTGGCGAAATCGGTGCCGAATTGCGCGCGCAGCATGTCCTCGATACGCACCAGGTAGGCCGATACCGCCTGGCTGTCCGACAGCGGCATCAGCGTCAGCATGGCACGCTGGTGCGCGCCACGCGCCGGCCAGGCCACGTCCAGTGCCCGGCGGCTGCGCACCACCTGCTCGAACAGCGCGTCGCGTGCTTCGTCCAGATCGAACACCAGGGCCACCACGGAGCTGTGGACGCCGGTTTCGCGGCGCAGGCGCGACAGGCGCGCATAGTCCAGCGCAAAGGCGTACGGAATCGCCGGGGCCAGCTCCTGAATGCCGTGTGTGGCCTGGGCATGCTCCACGCCATCGGCGTAGTAGCCCATCAGCACCATCAGCAATTGCAGGTTTTCATAGGTCAGCGAGAGGAACGGCATGCGCTCCACCACCAGCACACCGATCAGGCGGTCGGACCCGGCCAGCACCGGAGCCACGGCCACGTAGCGGGTCTGTGCTTCCTGCTGCAGGCCCGTGGTGCGCAGATGCGCCAGTTCGCGCGTGTCGATGCAGTGCCGCACGAGCGGATCGTCGACATCGAGCGTAAAGCCGGGACCGATCGACGCCACGGCGTCCGGTACGATTTTCTCGCCCTCGCACGCGAACAGCGCCGCGCCTTCCACCTGGCAAGCCTGTGCCACCACCTGCAGCATCGGCTGCGCGCCGGCCAGGCGCTCGGCCTGTGCGCCGCGCGCGGCGTCCTGCAGCGCCACGGCACGCAGCTGCGACAGCGTGTCGCGCAGCGTGGTCGGGCGGGCCAGCAGGTCGTTTTCGAGCCGAGCATGCGAAATGCGCAGCAGGTAGTGGTTCTTGGTCAGCGCGGCAAGCCGCTCGTCCAGGTAGCGGTTCACGGCGCGCGCACGCGCCAGCCGCGTGTTCCAGACATCGCCGAACTGCCCGGCCACCAGCACCAGCAGCAGGCCGCCCAGGAAGAACATGCGCGGGAACGCCTCGTGGTGCGCGCCAATGCCATCGAAGAAGAACCAGCCGCCCAGCAACATCAGCACGGCACCCACACCCACCAGCGTGCCGTAGCGCAGCGCCAGAATCACCGGCAGCAGCCACGCCCACGGAAAGCCCAGGCCCAGCAGCAGCGGGTTCTGCGGCAGGATCACCCAGGCGATGGCCAGAGCCGCCACCATCACGATGATCATTTCCAGCACGGCCGCCGCTCCGCCTCCCGCGGGCGCCAGCCAGCGCGCATAGCGCCCGCCAAGGCTGATGCCCTGCCCCTGGCGAGTCGTCTGGCGCTTTTTTTCCGCGGTGTTAGCCACGCTTGTCACCCGTCCTTGTTTTCAACTCTGTTCAACCTGACCTGTTCTCAGCCCTGCATCAGCGGGGCCAGCAGGCGGCGCAGCAGCTTCTGCGCCACACCCGACAGCGACTCGCGGCTCCAGCCCGCGTTGCTGCCCGTGGCCGACCAGACCACCTGGCCGGTGGCCACGTCGATCAGTTGCAGCGAGATACCCACGGCCGGCTCGCCATCGACGCCCACCTTGTAGCGCCATTCCTGCACGGCACCGGTCAGCGCATAGCGCGCGCGTTCGCCACGCGCCCATTCCAGCGCCTTGCCCACCGATTCACGCTCGGCCGGCTCGAACAGCGTTTCCGGGTTCAGCGCGGCCGGATAGCGCTTCAGGTTGGCCACGCCGCCGGTCTTCAGCAGCGATTCCGCGATGGCTTCGGCACGCAGGCCGGCCTGCGGCGTTTCCGTGTAATTGACGATCGGCAGCACGGCCACGGTGTCGCCAGCGGCCATCTGCGGCGCGCGGCCCACATCGGTCACGGCGCAGCCGGCCAGCCACAGCGCGGCGCCGATTGCGGCACCCCATGCCATCAGCCGGCCCATGCGGGTATTGGTCCTGTTCATCTTAGATCCCCCTCGTTATCTTGAAAAAATCAATAGAGCCAGCGATAGCGCAGGCCAACTTCGGTCAATGGCGTGCCCGTGGTGCGGGCCGCGGTGTCATGCGAGACATACAGCGAAAGATGATCGTTGCCGAACACCGATCCGGCTACGCCAACCTGCCCCCGGAAGTTGTGCCCGGCGCGCGTGTCGTACAGTGCGCCGGCCTCCAGGAACGGCCGCCACTTGCGGGTGTAGTCGTCGATCAGGTCGGTGCCGAAGCCGAACAGCACACCGGCCTGCGTGAAGCTCTGCGGCATGTAGAACGCCGGCGTCGCATCGTCGTTACCGGCCGGCAGCAGCCGCTGCATCGTCGAAGACAACGTGCCGCCATTGGCGCTGTAGATGCCGCGCGTGCCAACGATGCGCACCGTGTAGTCCGGATACTGCGTGCGGATACGGTAGCCGGCCTCGACGTCGAATACCATGCCGTGGCCCAGTGCCGTGCGGTCCTGGCCGTAGAAATGGTTGTACTGCACGCGGCCGCCGATGAATTCGCGCAGGCCCAGCCGCCATGTGGCGCCAAGCTCCACGACATCCTTCATGCCGCCCACGCGCAGTTGCGACGATTCGTCAGCCGACTGGTTGTAGCCAAACGTGCCGGTGTACTGGATGCGGCCTTCCTGGTTCCAGTTGCCGGTCAGGCGGGCCGTGGTAAAGCTCTGCAGGCCATCGCGCCGGCCCACGCCGAGCAGCCAGTTCTTCTGGCTGTCCCGATAGCTCAGCCCCAGCTCGGCGCGGCGGTCCGATGCGGGCACGTTGTCCAGTTGCGTGCGGTCGATGCTGCGCTGGTCGCGGAACACGCCACGCAGATTCACCGCAAAGCCGTCCCACAGGCGCGCGCCGCCAGCCAGGCTGTACTCGTAATACTCCAGTGGCTTCTGCCGCTGGAACGTAACGCGCGGTTCGATGGCCTGGGCGTTGAACAGCAGTGCGTCTTCCAGCGTTTGCTGGAGCGTGTCGTCGGTACGGGCCAGTTCCTGCGTTTCGAACGCCTGCGTCTGCGCGGTGGACAAGCGGTCCAGCTGGCGGTTGGCTTCGATCTGGCTCGTCACCGGTACACGCCCAGCCTGTCGTTCCATGATCCGGTCAAGCTGGTCCATGTCGTTGCTATCGAGCGCGATCGAGATTTCGGCATAAGCGGGGCGCTGCATCCGGTCAGCGTATTGCCGGGCCAGCCACGCTCGCGCGAGATCGTTCGATTCGGACGACATCGCCCACGCCAGCGCCGCCTCGCGGCCCGCCGCCGAAAGCTGGTTCTGCCGACGGCGCTGCGCCTCGGTCAGCGCTGCCGGCGGCGCCACGTCCAGCGACGGCAGGCCCGGCACATTGCCCAGTTGCGACGATGACTTCCGATCGCTCGGCGTCGTACGGCCCGCTGCCACTTCGGCGCGGTCACGGCGCAGCATTTCGATCACCAGGCTGCGCGACACATCGCCCGATGCAAAGATCTGGCCCAGCGCCACTTCCTGGCGGCGCAGGTCGGCGCGCGCGGGTCCGTCCTGCGCATCGTCTTCGTCATCGCCTTCCGAGGCGTTGGCCCAGTTCGCGCCGCCGGCCGCCCACGTGTGATGCAGGTCGATCCACGCCTGCTTGCGGATACGCCAGGCCGTCGACGTCTGGCCGATGGCCTCGTACGCATCGGCGGTCAGGCCAAGCCAGAGCGGATCGGCGTTCTTGCCCTGCTGCATCTTGTGCAGGTAGTGCAGCGCGGTGCGGCCATCCTGAAAACGCATGGCACCCGCCGCGTACGCGCCCCATAGACCCGGGTCGTTCTCCGCGCTGGGCTTCAGGCGCTGCATCACCGCGCGCACTTCGCTATCGGTGCCCGTATCCACGAGCGCCCACAGCAGCGCGCCGTAGGTCTCGCTGTCCGCGTCGGCCTGCCCGGCGGCACTGCGCAGGTCAGCCAGCGCGCGGTCGCGGTTGCCGGTCAGGCGCCAGTACTCTGCCCGGCGCATCAGAAACAAGGCCGACGATTCGGCTTCGCTCTTCTGCTCGGGGGTCAGGTCGGCCAGCAGTTTCTCGATGCGGCGATAGGCATGCGCGCGCGTGTAGTAATACACCGCGAGCTGGAACTGATCGAACTTGCCGCTCTTGCGCCAGCCCGCTTCGGCGATACGACCCGCGTCGATGGGCGAGCGGTCGTAGTACTGGATCATGTTCGAAAAATCCGCTTCCTCCGTATCGCGCACTTCCGCAACGCAATCGTTGCGGGCGGCGCCGGGCGGAAACTGCATGCAATGATCGTCATGGGTCTGAGCCATCGCGAACATCATCTGGCGATAGCCGTCCTTGAGCAGATCCTCGCGTTGCGTCAGGCGGGCAAGCTCGGTGTACGTGCGCCAGTACAGCAGGTCCTGCGGGCCTGCCTGGCTGCGCGCCGGCAGCAGCGCGTCCATCGCCTCGTTCAGGCGGCCCCGTACGAAGAGGATGTTGGCGCGCTTGACCGCGTAGCGCGGCCGGGCGCCGAAGCGCTTCTGCAACTGGCCGTAGAGCTCGAAGGCGCGATCGTCCTTGCCCGCGCGCTCGGCCAGATCGGCATTGCGCTCCATCACCTGGCGCGCATTCGGACCATTCGCCAGGCCATCGAGAAACGCCATGCCGGCCTCGGGTTCGCCGAGCCGCTCGTAGGCGGCAATCACCTCGTCGATCGTCTTCAGGTCTCCGCCCGCGGAACGGTGACGCAAGGCAGCCAGATAGGCGCGGTCGTCGTTGAGGCCCGGCGCCAGGCGCATCACGTTGTTCCAGGCGCGCTCGTCGTTGGTGGCCTGCGCGTATTCAAGCCAGCTCTGCAGCGCGACCGTCGGCTGGCGGTTCCATTCGGAAACCTGCGCCAGGCGCTCGCGCCAGACCGGCTCGTTAGGCAGCCGGCGCACGGCGGTCTGCGCCACGCTCTGGGCCTGATCGAGCTTGCCCGCGGCCAGAAACACCCGATAGGCCAGGTCGTAGTCGTCGGCGTTGAAGGACTTGCCCGCTGCCACGGCGGCGGCCACTTCGTCCTTTGCGGTGGCCTGGGCTTCGGCCTGCGTCGGATTGCCCGGACCCGGCTTGGGCGCGGCCTGCGCCAGCATCGGCGCCGCTTCCGCGTGCACGCGGCGCATGCCGAAATCGTGCATCTGCTCGCGCGCGGCCACACCGCGCGGGCCGTCCAGGAACACATAGCCACGGGCCAGCCACGGCTCGGTGTCCGATACACGGCGCATGGCGGCGCGCGCCTCGTCGCGGCGCAGCTCGGCCAGCGCGATCCGTGCAGCGTCCGATGGCTTGCTGGCCGACAGTTTCAGCAGCCGTTCGACGTACTTTGCCGCCACGTCCGGCTTGTTGGCGGCCAGCGCCAGCTTCGTCAGGTAGCGCAGGACCTCGGCATCGTCGAGCAGCTTGCCGCCGCGGCGCTCGGCTTCGACCAGGGCTTCGTCCAGCAGGTTGCCCGATTGCAGCGTCTGCAATGCCTGCAGGAACAGCGTGCGCTGTTCATAGAGGTTCTTGGAGCGTGCCTGCGCGTCGAACAGCGCCTGAGCGGAGTCGCGGTAATTGCCGCCGGCCAGCGCGATGCTGGCGAGCTGACGGTTATAGAAATCGAGATTGGCCGGGTCGCGCCGGCCCAGCGCGCGGAACAGCACGCCGGCCGCGTCGGCATCGCCGATCTGGCGCGACTGCGTGGCCAGCGTCTGCAGGTCCGCCAGCGACCAGCGGCGCATGACGGCGTCGCCGGTGGCCTGCTTGAGCAGGTCCTTCATCAGCGTCAGGCGCTCGGCGCGTTCCGGCGAATCCGGCTGCGCCGCATAGGCGCGCTGCTGCGTGATCTCGATGCGCGTGCGCAGGATCTGACCGGTCAGGTCCTGGCCCTGCACCGCCATCATGCGTTCGAGCATCTTCTCGGCGTCTTCGAGCCGGCCGCTGCGCGCGTACTGTTCGGCCAGCACGCTCATGAAGCTCGTATCGTTGGGCGCCACGCGCGACCAGGCTTCCAGATAGGCCACGGTCAGGCCATCGACCGTCCGGCCCTGGCCAAGCAGGCGTTCGCGCAGCGTCTCGCGCGGGAACATCAGCGCCAGGCCGACTCCCACCATTGCGGTAAAGGTCAGAACCAACGCCGGCGGCAACAGCCGCTCGCGCTCAGGCGCCGCAGCGGACTTCGACTTGTTGCTGGACATGGATCGGATCATTCACCGCAGGGGTATCGAAACGCAGCGTGTTGTTCTCGCGCACGCCACGGGCGGGCTTGCCATCGATCGTCACGCTGCACTGGCCGGCATTGGCGAGCCGGAAGAACGGCTTGTAGTAGCCGGAGAAAGCAAAACGGGTGGTGTTGCCGTCGTGGCGCCAGTCGCGCACCAGGCCGTTGGCCTCGGGCAGTTCCGGCACGGCGCGCGTGGCCGCCGGCACGAAGCCGAAGCGCGCATTACCGCCGTCCAGGTGCACATAGACACCGCCGCCGGGCGCCGGCGACGAGCCGGTCACGCCGGTTGCCGAGGCCACGTCGGGCACGCCCGCGCCGCTCCAGCGCAGGTTGCGCAGGTTGCCGTCGCCGCGCACGCGCCACGCGCCATCAGCCGCCGCGCCGTCGGCGCCATCGCCAAGTTCGCGCGCCACGGCCATGCTCTGCCAATCGAGCACCTTGAGCACGTAATCCGTGGAGTGCATCGGCAACAGGTTCTGCGTCAGCACGTAGTCGTACACCTTGCGCAGCGCCTTCAACGATGCCGCCTTGGTGCCCGCGTAGCTGTGGTAGTAGATGTTCACGGCCTTGAAGCGATACGGCTTCTCGGTCATCTCGAAGGTCTCGATCACGCGTTCGAAACCGTAGTACGGACCGCGCCACAGATTCGTGTAAACGTTCTCGTTCTGGTTGGTCGCGAATACCTGGAACGTGTGATCGGCCTTGTGGATGCCCAGCGGCGCGATGGCGGTCCAGGTGGGATTGCTGCGCGTGATCAGCGTGTCGCCGCCGTTCATGTTCAGCACGCCCGCGGCATCGGTCAGCTTGATCGCTTCTGGCGGGGCCTGGCAGTCGCCGGGCCACAGCAGCATCTTCACCGGCTTGTTCGGCGACAGCACCTTGTTGATGTAGTCGATGGAGCCACCGATCTCGCGGTTCAGATCCAGCTTGTAGCCGGGGATCGCCAGGTGGTAGTCGTCGTCGCCTTCGGTGACGCGCGCGTCGTTTTCATGGCCCGGCACCGTGCGGCCCCATTCGAACGGATGCGAATAGGTGTGGCTGGCCACCTCGACATACGGCTGCGCGAAGATCTTGCGCGCGATCGGCTCCAGCTCGGGGCTCAGTTTCGGATACATGCCCGTCTTGCCCACTTCGCCCTCGATCACCGACATCGTCATCGGCAGGCGATAGCGGTCGAAGATTTCCCGGAGCAGCACGTCGCCGGAGAAGCCGCCGCCCGGAATCTCGGCCTTCGAGGCAAACCCGTCGCCATCGATATGGATCGTCAGCAAGCGGCGCCCGCTCTCGGTGGTGGTGTCGGGTACCGGCATCGGTCGCAGGCGCAATGCCTCGCGCAGGAAGTCGAGCGGCTGCACGATCCAGCGGTCCTGGTCACTGGAGGAATTCTGGCGAATGGCGTAGTTCTGGCGCACCGCGTAAGGGCCGGTCACATAGCCGCCCCACTTAGTGATGGCCGCGGCGTCGTAGGTCACGGCACCCGCGCGCAGGCGCAGCAGCGAGCGCGTGTTGGCGGCCCCATCCTGTACCTGCACGGCAACCGCCTCGGTGGCATCCGGCGCCACGGGCTGCTCGAAGCCGAGCATCTTGTCCTGCGACACGATCTGCACGGGCCCCGACAGGCGCCCCTTGACCGTCTTCAAACCCAGGTTCCGCAACAGCGGACTGCTTGCGGGCATGCCGAATCCGTTCATGAACGCGACGGGCACGCCCTGCTCGGTCAGTTTTTCAAGCCATGCCTGGAAGCGGCCTGCGTTGCGCGAGAAATAGCCGTTGGCCCAGACCACCACGCCCGCGTAGCGGTCCGGCGTGATTTCTGGCAGCGGATCTCTCGTCTCGGCAAAATCGACGCGATAACCAAGGTAGTTGAGCGGCATCGACACAAAGCGCACGCCCTCGCTGTTATCGATCGACACGCCCGGCTGGCTTTCCTGCAAGACCAGCACGCGGCGCGGCATTACCTCGATCTGGCCCACGCCCACGGTCTGCAGCCCGGAATCGGTCACGTACGGCGTAATGCCGAGCGCACGGATGCGGCGCGCGGCATCGCGCTGGCATTTGCGGTCCGCCGGCGGGCAATAATCGATCGAGATGACCGGCAGCTTGTACTGGTCACGGATGATGCGGGCCTGGTTCAGCAGCCAGTCGCGGTCCTGCTGGCTGACCTCGGTGTAGGCGCCCTGCGCCTGGTTCCAGCCCCGGAACAGCGATTCGAACACCACGCCATAGGCCAGCGAATGCACCTGCGGCAGGATCTCGAAACCTCGGTTGAACAGCAGCTTCGCGTCGGGATAGCGCGCCTTGATCGCCTGGATCACGCGCACCATGCCGGCTTCCTGCTTTGCGCGGTCGGCGTCGGTCTTGGCCACCAGGTGGTACGAATCCATCGTATCGATGAAAAAACCACGGTAGCCGCGATCCCACAGCGGCGCGATGACCTTATCGACGTAAAAGGCGGGCCAGCCTTCGGCGGCCTGGTCAACCACGCGGGCATTCCATGCGTCGTTGCTGCCAGTGAGCCACGCCTTGGGGATGTCCTTGAAGTAGGCGCGGCTGGGCAGCACCTCGCCCAGGCTCACGTAGGCGAACCAGGCGGTATTCGGGGTCTTGGCCTTGCGCGGGTCGAAGCCGCTGTCTGGCTCGACGACAGCCACGTCGAACGCCTGCAGCAGGTCGACGGGCGGCTTGCTGCCGTAGTGGAAGGCCACGTTGGGAGCGGCCGGCGCCTGAACCGCCGGGGCCTGAACCACCGGGGCCGGGGCCGGGGCCTGGGCCAGGGCATCGGCCGACGGCGTCAACGCGCCCAGCACGACCGCACCCAGCGATGCGACGACCGCGACAGCCAGCATCGCATGGCGGCAAGCATGCGATGCCGCACGCCCTGGCGCATGGTTGCCAACTTCATGGAAAAGCCCCCGGAAAGAACGCTGCAATCGCTTCACTCGCTGTTGTCCGCTTTTTTTCGGTGTTGGTTTGGCGCGCGGCTGTGCTGCGCGTCCGGACGCATCCGCCTGTGCGGCTCGCGCCCCGCATTATGCCGTCTGCCCGTATTCGAACTAGTGTTTTCGCTAATTCACGAGCAGGTCGGATGCTAGGTCATTCGCCACGGAGAGATTGTCAAAAATTGTGCCGAATGGTCCGTGACATATGCAGGACATGGGCGAGTGCTATCACGCCGGGTATTGGCACGGCACGAACCTGACCACTGCAGGAAAATGCGGCTGCAAGAATCGCCGGCGCAATACCGGCGGCGGGCGCCGCGGCCCGCGTGTCGCCATTTCTGGCTACAAATGCATGGACATTTGATTCCCCGTTCTATCGTTCGGCGCATGCGACGCCGTGTTTTCCGGCATGCGCGCGCATTCACGCGGCTGCCGGGTTGTGGTTATTGGCGCATTGTCATGGCATCACCCATTGGTAGCCATAGTCCATATGGAGTAGTCTTGCGCGGCCGAATCTGTGGCAGCGATGAAGCGTGCGCGGACCGGCGTTACCGGATCGTACGAACTGTCGGTACCACAGATATCGAAATGCGTGTCATGCGATCGGCTGGATTTGGTCTGATGTCCGACAAATGCTGAAATGATCTAGAAATCTCTAATATCTGCTGTTCGCATGCCGAAATACCGTTAGGGGCTAAGTCTGATTGACACGCGAAAAAAAACCGGCAGAATGGCTGCTCGCATGTGCACCGGCCTGTAGCGTTATTGCTCCGGTTCGTTTGGGCAACATGCTTGGTCGGGCAATCACGCTCATCTGAAATTCAAGGTTGGATAGATATATGGAAACCGGTACCGTTAAGTGGTTCAACGACGCCAAGGGCTTTGGCTTCATCACCCCGGACGCAGGCGGCAACGACCTGTTCGCGCATTTCTCGGCGATTGAAGGCAATGGCTTCAAGTCGCTCAAGGAAGGCCAGAAGGTCCGCTACGTGAAGGCGATGGGCCAGAAGGGCGAGCAGGCCACGAAGATCCAGGCCATCTAAGCCTGAATCGCCGGGCCAGTTATCGGCCTGGGAAGCCCCGCTTCGGCGGGGCTTTCTGCTTTTATGTGGATCGATAATGTATTGCCTTGCTGACGTTTTGACCGCCCGGTCGATTAACTCGCGAATGGCATGGATTGTCGGGATTCCGCTTGTCGGCATATATATATGCGCGACAGAAGTTGCACATGCTCAATCGCTGAGCAACTTTGGCAACGATCCGTTTGCGCGGGTTTCTCATGCCATTGCCGACTGCCCCGAGCCGGCCGGACCGAGGGTTTCCGAGGATGAATGGAAACGCGAGGCGCATCACCGCATCGAGGAAGGCAACCACTGCTATGCGGAAGGCCGTTGCCGTCTGGCCAACTCCTATCAGTACGACAAGGACATTGCCGACGCCCTGCAACGGCGGCTGGCGGACCTGCGCCGGACCATGCCCGCCTGGCAGAACAGTTCGCTATGGATCATGGTGCGCGGGCGTTGGCTGACCGTGCAGGGTTGCGTGCCGGCGGATTTCAAACGCGCGGCGTTCCTCTCGGCCCTGCGTGAAATCCCCGACGTGGAAAAGGTGATCGACCAGACCACCGCCACACCGGAACGTGGCGTGCCGTACGCAAGATACCCTGCTCCAGGTAATGTTTTCGGCACAAATCCGTCCAATCGGTGAAGTTGCTATAATCGCCCGACTCTAAAAACCCCGAAACCAGGCGCTTCCGCTTTCATATGGAGCGCCTGTTATCAAGCGTGCCGAGGAAACCCGTGGCCGGTACTGAAATCGCAACGCCTGGCGCCCCGCCCGCCGGACCCGCCGTGTCTTCCGGAAGTTCGTTCCATACGGCCATGCGAATCCTGCCGCCGTCGCAGCGGCAGGCCATGTTCGAGATCTACGCGTTCTGCCGCGCCGTGGACGACATCGCCGACGGCGATACCCAGCATGCCGACCGCCTGGCAGCGCTGGAAGACTGGCGCAAGGACATCGCCGCCTGCTATGCGGGCAATGCGCCTGCCGCGCTGCGCTCGCTCGACGAGCAGATCAGGACGTTCAATCTCCAGCAGCAGGACTTCTCCGCCGTCATCGACGGCATGATCATGGACGTCGTGGCGACCATCGTCGCCCCCGACGCGGCCACGCTCGACCTCTATTGCGACCGCGTGGCAAGTGCCGTCGGGCGCCTGGCCGTACGTGTGTTCGGTCTGGAAGAAAAGCCCGGCATCGAACTGGCCCATCATCTGGGCCGCGCGCTGCAACTGACCAATATCCTGCGCGATCTGGACGAAGACGCCGAGATCGGCCGGCTCTACCTGCCCGCCGAGGCACTGGCCGCGGCCGGCATTCCGGTCAGCACGCCGCGCGCCGTCATCGACCACCCCGCGATCGACACGGTCTGCCGCGGCATCGCCCGCGATGCGCAGGCGCATTACGACGCATCGGCCGCCATCATGGCGCGCTGCCCGTCGCGCGTGGTGCGCTCGCCGCGCATCATGTACGAGGTCTATCACGAGATCCTGACGCGCCTGCTGACCCGTGGCTGGCTGGCACCGCGCACGCGCGTGCGCGTCAACAAGGCCAAGCTTGCCTGGATCGTGCTGCGGCATGCCATTGCATGATCCCCTGTTTTTTGCCGATGTCCGCGGCCCTGGCCGCGGCATCGCCATGAGAGAAGTGCCCCCGAATTGATGAATCAGGCTGCAACGATCACCCGCTCCCATGACGACGCGCTGAACCGGCGCGCCATCGAGGCGTCTCTACCCGATCCGCTCGACGACGGCATCGCGCAAGCCGTGGATGCCCTGCTGGCACAGCAACAGCAGGACGGCCATTGGGTCTACGAACTCGAAGCCGACGCCACCATCCCGGCTGAGTACATCCTGATGGTGCATTACCTGGGCGAGGCGCCCGACGCGGTGCTCGAAGGCAAGATCGCCAACTACCTGCGCCGCATCCAGAATGCCGACGGCGGTTGGCCGCTGTTCCATGCCGGCGCTTCCGATGTCAGCGCCAGCGTCAAGGCGTACTTTGCGCTGAAGATGGCCGGGGACGATCCCGAAGCCGAACACATGCGCCGTGCGCGCGCCCGCATTCACGCGATGGGCGGGGCCGAGGAAAGCAATGTGTTCACGCGCACGCTGCTGGCGCTGTACGGTGTCATGCCGTGGCAGGCCGTGCCGATGATGCCCGTGGAAATCATGCTGTTGCCCGAGTGGTTTCCGTTCCATCTGTCGAAGGTTTCGTACTGGGCGCGCACGGTCATCGTGCCGCTGCTGGTGCTGAACAGCCTGCGTCCGCAGGCGCGCAACCCTCGCAAGATCGGCATCGACGAGTTGTTCGTGCGGCCGTGCCAGGCCGCGCGCCTGCCGCGCCGCGCGCCGCACCAGAGTCCGCTGTGGGTAGGCGTGTTCCGCGCGCTGGACGCTGTGGTTCGGGTGGCCGAGCCGCTGTTTCCGCGCAGCATGCGCCAGCGTGCCATCGAGCGCGCTCGTGTGTTCACCGTCGAACGTCTGAACGGCGAGGACGGCCTGGGCGCGATCTTCCCGGCGATGGTCAACTCGGTGCTGATGTTCGACGTGCTCGGCGTACCGGCGGACGATCCGGACCGCGCGATAGCCCGCAAGTCCATCGACAAGTTGCTGGTGGTGCGCGACGACGAGGCCTATTGCCAGCCCTGCCTGTCGCCGGTCTGGGACACCTCGCTGGCCGCCCATGCGCTGCTGGAAGTGGGCGAGCCGCGCACCATTGCCGCGGCATCGCGCGGGCTGGACTGGCTGGTGCCGCTGCAGGAACTGGAATTGCGTGGCGACTGGACCGTGCGGCGCCCCAACGTGCGGCCCGGCGGGTGGGCTTTCCAGTACAACAACGCGCACTATCCCGACGTTGACGATACGGCCGTGGTGGCCGCCGCGATGGATCGCGCCGAACGGGGCGACTGCTCGAATCGCTACACCCCGGCCATTGCGCGCGCCTGCGAGTGGGTCATCGGCATGCAAAGCGGCAATGGCGGCTGGGGCGCGTTCGAACCCGAGAACACGCATCTCTACCTGAACAACATCCCGTTCGCCGATCACGGCGCGCTGCTGGACCCGCCCACCGCCGA
>DAIOET010000060.1:0-16319 GCA_036746135.1 Cupriavidus sp. | reverse complement strand
AAGCGCCTGCCGCTGCATTTCTGGGGAGTGACATTAGTGAGTGCTTGTTGAAGTATTCGAGAGTCGGCAATTCGGACTCCCACGCTCGATCGTCGCCACGACGAACGTTAATGTGCCAACAGCAAACTTGATTCGAAGACCTGCAATGAAAAAACTTCCCTGGACTTCAGTTGCAATGGCCGCCATCACGTTGGCAATCTCCGGCCACACCACGGCGCAGCTTTCGCGCTACGACGCCCTGGCCAACTCGGCATTCGAGAAGGACTATCCCACGGCTGAAACCTCGCGCTTGCTGCGTGACGAGTTGATTTTCCAGCGCGCCACTCAGGCTTATATCTGGGCATTACCGGCCATCAACATCTGGGCAATGAAGGAAAACTCCGAGAAGGTTTTCGGCGGGGGCTATAACGTCCTGCCGGTCTGGAAGGAGCGCATCAAGGCGTCCACACAGGTGACCACGCCGAATTCGGACGTGGTCTATGCGATGGGATATCTGGACCTGAAAAAGGATGGCCCGCTGGTCGTCGAGGCGCCTGAGGGCGTGCAAGGCATCCTTGATGATTTCTTCCAGCGGCCCCTGGCAGGCCCGACAATGGACGGTCGCACGTGGATGGGCGACGTCGGACTGGCCGGCCCCGACAAGGGCAAGGGCGGCATATACGTACTGCTGCCCCCCGACTACAAGGGTGAGCCACCAAAGAACACGCTGCCCAAGGGCGCCTTCGTGTACCGCTCGCGGACGTACAACGTATTTCTCTTCTGGCGCACGTTCTTCACCGACCCGAAGGATTTGTCGAAGCCGAACGCTCAGATCGCGGCCACGCGCATTTATCCGCTCGGCCAGAAAGCGTCGGCCAAGCCGATGCAGTTCCCCGACGCAAACAGCAAGCCGGCCAATCTGCTGTTTCCGCGCGATGCGAGCTACTTCGACATGATGTCCCGCTTTATCGACAGCGAATATGTCGATCCTGCCGATCTGGATATGCGGGGTTTCCTACACACGATAGGCATCGAGAAAGGCAAGCCTTTCTCGCCGACGCCGGAAATGCGCGCCCTGCTCGAACGCGCGGCCCAGACCGGCTTCAAGATCAGCAAGGTCGTCATCGCTGACATGGTGGCGCAAGAACCGGGCGGCAAGTATTACCCGGACCGGCAGTGGGTCAACGTGTTTGCGGGCGAGGACACGTCATTCCAGTCCGCGCGCACGTACACCAACCTCGAACAACGGTCTGGCTATTTCACAAGCGCGTATTCCGCCAGCCCGGGCATGGTGAAGAACATCGTGAATGCCGGGGCCAAATACCCGGTCACGTCGCGCGACAAGGATGGGAAATTCCTCGATGGCGGACAGTCCTACTCGCTACACCTGCCACCGAACATTCCGGCCAAGAACTTCTGGTCCGCAACCGTCTACGACGGCACGACTGCCTCCGGCCTGGACAATGGCCAGTCATTTCCATCGCTGAACCAGATGGATAAGCCGGTGCAGAATCCCGATGGCTCGACTGACCTCTATTTCGGCCCGACGGCACCCGCGGGTAAGGACAAGAACTGGCTTCGCACGGTCCCGGGCAAGGGTTACTTCGTCATCCTGCGGCTTTACTCACCTGAAAAGGCATTTTTCGATCAAACCTGGAAGCCAGGAGACATCGAGAAAATCAAGTAGGAAAGGCCCGAATCCGCAGCCTAGGTCTGCCCGAGCAGTCCGGAGACCGCGTCTTCCACCTTCTGAACCAAAGCCGCCTTATTCAGCGAGGGGGGCGGGCTACTTCGCGGTCTTCGTAGCCCGTTTAACAGCAAGCAAAGCTGTTTCATTCTCGTTACAGATGGTTTCAATGCCGCCGAGTTGTTGCGAACTCGCCTCCCCTATGCTGCATGCACAATCGAGCCCTGAGGAGAGGCGGACATGAAAACTAGAACCCATCTACATCTAAAGAAAATAATCGCCGTCTTGCCGGTACCTTTTATTGTCGTTGCATGCGGTGGCGGTGACGGCGGCAGCGACAACACTCAGACTAATGGCACGCTACACGTGGCCATGACCGATGTCCCGTCCTGCGGCTTCGATCACGTCTTTGTCACGGTCAACAAGGTGCGCGTGAACAGCAGCAGCAATGCCGGTGACAACGACAGTGGCTGGACGGACATCGCACTGCCGACGCCGCAAAAAGTCGATCTGCTCTCGCTCACGAACGGTGTTCTGTTCGACATTGGCCGTGCGCCTCTGCCGGCCGGCCAGTATCAGCAGGTACGCCTGGTCCTGAATGCGAACCAGGGCAATACCCTGGCCAACTCCGTGGTCGTCTCGGGCACGACGAACGAAGTGCCGCTGGCCACGCCAAGCGCCACCCAGAGCGGGTTCAAGATCATTCAGCCATTTACGGTACCCGCGAACACGCTGGTCGACCTGATTCTGGACTTCAATGCCTGCAAGTCGATTGTTCAGCAGGGCAATGGATCGTACAGCCTGAAGCCGGTGGTCACCGCCACGCTTTTGACCGTCAGCGGCACAATCTCCGGATTCGTGCCTGCCGCGCAGGCTGGCGCCACGGTCTACGCGGAGCAGAATGGTCAGATCATTCGCGGCACGGTGGCCGATGCAAACGGCCAGTTCGTCCTGACGCCGCTCGTCCAGAGCAGCACCGGCGGCACCTATGACGTAGTGGTGGTCGACAACAAGCTGCCATCCGGCCATGCGACCGGCATTATCCGTGCCGTGCCGGTGACGGCGAGTGCGACGACCACGGTATCGACGTCGGCCGCTCCCATCACCCTGCCCACCTCTGCGACCAACACCGTTTCTGGTACCGCCACGGCATCGGCGCAGGCCTCGGTACGCGCGCTGCAGACCATCAGCTCGCTGTCGTACGAGATTGCCTCGACGAACGCCAGGCTCGATACGGGCGCGTATTCGCTGGCGCTGCCGGCCGCGGCGCCGCTGATCGGCACATACAGCCCGGCGCTGCCGATTGCCCTGTCCGCTACCTCGGTTGCCGGACAGTATTCGGTGCAGGCAACCAGCGCGTCCGGCGCGACGCAGACCAGCGCAGCGAACGTGTCCGGCGGCAGCCAAAGCGGCGTGAACTTCAATTTCTAACCAGCGAAAAAGGGGCTTCAGCCCCTGCCGACCATGAAAACCATTCTCGTCATGATTACCCTTGGCGCCACGCTGCTCGGTGGCTGTGCTTACTACGTACCCGACCCAGGTCCGGCAGCTCGTCCGCAAGGCGGACCGGGCAACAACTACTGCCCGCCGGGCCAGGCGAAGAAGGGCAACTGCTGACTACGTCCGCGGCAATAGACCAAGGCCGACCCTCTGGGTCGGCCTTTTTTCTTTGCGCAATTGCAAGTGCAAACGAGAAGCGCTTGTCTCAGTGCAACTATTCGTAACACGCCCTGTATCGGCCGGGAAGTCCGCAAGGCCCATCGTGGAACTGATCTTTGTCGATTCGTCGATTCGTCAGTAGCGCGCGGCGGCGATGAATATTGCCGGGTACAAGATTCAGCTTTTCCCGCGACTGCCCTCAACCGACCGCTTGCGGGCCTTCCGCTCCGTGGGTCGATTACCGTATGACGCCACCAGCAGATCGTGAAACGCCTGCGCGGCCGGCGTCAACGGGCGGCCCCGGCGCTTGGTCACGCCGATCGTGCGGACAATTTCCGGCTCCACCAGTGGCACGCTGACCAGATTAGTCGGCTGGTTCATCCCGCCCGACACCGCGAAGCGTGGCACCGCGCCCACGCCGATGCCCGCAACGATCAGGCTTACCAGCGCGGGCACGTGGCGCACCTCGCACGTCCATTTTGGCCGTGCGGCCGAGGCCGACAGCGCCTGGTCGATCAGCATCCGGTTGCCGCTGCCGGGCGCCAGCGTCACGCACTCGTACTCGGCCAGCTCCGCCCATCTGACTTGTTTGCGGCGCGCGAGCGGATGCTCGGGCCGGCAGGCCAGCACGAATGCTTCCTCGACCAGCGGCTCGAACTCAAGGTCGGGCTCCTGCGTGCCAAGGTAGCTGACGCCGAAGTCTGCTTCCGAGCGCGCCACCGCAAGCAGGATCTCCGCCGCTGTTTCGTCGATCAGTCGCACATGAATACGCGGGAACTGCCGGTGAAACTCCTGCACGACATCGGCGAGAAAATTCCCTACAGCCGATGGGATGCAGGCAATCGAGACCTGGCCGTACAGCCGATCGGACAGGTCCATCATCCCCAGCAGCGCGCTCTCGAGTTCGTTTATCACGTGGCGCGCCTTCGGAATGAAGCTGCGGCCCATTGCATTTAGCTCGACCTTGCGCGTGGTCCGCTCGAACAGGCGGAAGCCCAGCGCCTGCTCAAGCTTGTCCACACGCCGCGACAACGCCGGCTGCGAAAGATGAAGCGCAACCGAGGCCGCGCGGAAACTACCCAGGTCGGCCACGGCTACGAAGGCGCGCAAATCGGCAAGATCGAAATTCATCCGGTTTCGGCATCAATTGATACGATATTTGCAATTTACAACAAAATCGGGTTGACCGATCATTGCCGCGCAGCCCGGAATGGTTTTCCGGCGCCTGTCATAGATCAGAAAAACGGAGACAACCCATGCCCTTGTCCGTTCGCGGAACACTGGCCGCCATTGCCGCCATTGCCGCCCTGGCGGCCCTTCCCCTGCTTGCCTCGGCGCAAACCGACTACCCTTCCCGGCCAATCACACTGGTCGTACCGTTCGCGGCCGGCGGCGGCACTGACAGCATCGCGCGCGACATTGCCAAGAATATGGCCGACCGGTTGCATCAGCCCGTGGTCGTCGACAATCGCGGCGGCGCCGGCGGTGCGCTCGGCGCCGACTACGTGGCGAAGGCAAAACCGGACGGCTATACGCTGCTGTTCGCCACGTCCACGTTCGCCACGAACGCAGCTATCGAGCCGAAGCTGCCCTACGATCCGATCAAGGATTTCGCGCCAGTCGCGATGATCGGACATGGACCGCTGCTCGTGGTCACGTCGAAACAGCTTGGCGCGAAGAACGTGGCGCAACTGATTGCCGCCGCCAGGGCGCGGCCCGAAGGTCTCAATTTCTGTTCGGCCGGCAATGGCAGCATCAATCATCTTTCCGGCGAAATGTTCCGTCAGAAGACCGGCCTCAATATGACGCACGTGCCGTTCAAGGGCAGCGGCCCGGCCACAGTGGAACTGCTGGCCGGCCGCATCGATGTCTTCTTTGCCACGGTGCCGACCATCCTGTCCTATGTCCGCGCCGGCAAGGTGCCCGTGCTCGCCGTCACCACGGCGCAGCGATCTCCGCTATTCCCGAATGTGCCGACGCTGGCCGAGGCCGGCGTGCCCGGCCTCGATATCAGTACCTGGTGGGGTGTGCTCGCGCCGGCAAAGACACCGCCCGCGGTCATCGACGCGCTCAATCGTGCGGTCAACGATTCCGCCGCGGCCGAACCCGTCAAGGGCCGGCTCGTGCAGGAAGGCGCCGCGGCGGTGCGGTTGACCCCGGCTGCGTTCGGAGAAGCGTTGAACAAGGAGCTGATGCTGTGGCGTGGCGTCACCAGCAACCCGGCCATGCAGCTGCATTGATTATCAGGAGACAAGCATTGAATATCGCCACCCCCATCATCCTTCCCGCATCGATGGATCGCAGGCAATTCCTCCGCGCGGGCGCTGCCGTGGCTGCCACCGGCATGCTGGGCAACGGCTGGGCGGCTGACTATCCCGTCAAGCCGATCACGGTGATCGTGCCCTATGCACCCGGTGGCCAGGGCGACGTGTTCGCGCGCCTGATCGGCGAGAAACTGTCGCGCGTGCTGGGCCAGCCCAACGTCGTCGACAACCGGCCAGGCGCCAGCGGTGCGCTGGGGACCCGTCTGGCTGCGCGCGCGAAGGCCGACGGCTATACGCTGCTGCTCGGCCAGACTGGTGAGATCGCGGTCAACGGCTCGGCGATGAAGGCACCCGGCTACGACACGCTGAAAGACTTCCGTCCCGTCGCGCTGGCCGGTAACGCGCCGCTGATCATGGCGGCACCGGCCAACAGCCCATACAACACCCTCAACGAACTACTGCAATTCGCGCGCCGCAAACCGGGAAGCGTGTCGTACGGGTCGTCGGGTACCGCCACGCCGGGTCACCTCGCCGCCGCGGCACTGGCCATCGGCACCAAGACCGAAATGGTGCACGTGCCATACAAGGGAGCCGGCCAGGCCATTACGGATCTGATGGGCGGCCAGGTGCAGTTCTTCTTCTCCAGCGCCTCGGCCATCATGCCGCATCTGAAGGGCGGCAAGATCAAGCCGCTTGCGGTGGCATCGCCCAAGCGCATGGCCGCGCTGCCGAACGTGCCCACCGTGGCCGAGACCGTGCTGCCCGGCTTCGACTTCAGCCTGTGGGGCGGCTACTTCGCGCCGCACAACACGCCCGATGCGGTGGTCGCCCGCCTGAATGCGGAAATCAACAGGATCATCGTCGAACCCGAGATCCGCGCACGTTTCGAAACCGACGGCAGCGCCGTCGAACCGCTCACGCCGGCACGCTTCGACAGCTTCGTGCGTGCGGAAATCCAGAAGTTCGCGCAGTTGGTGAAGGTCACCGGCGCATATATCGAATAACGCATCTCTCCAAGGTACCCTCATGAAAATCGTCGTTCTCCCCGGTGATGGCATTGGCCCCGAAACCATGTCCGCCACACTTGAAGTGCTCGAGGCTGCCTCGTCGCGCTTCGGTCTTGACCTGACTTTCGAACACGACGTCGCCGGTCACGAGAGCCTGCGCCGCCACGGCGCGACCGTGACACCCGCGCTGCTGGAAAAGGTCAAGGCCGCCGATGGCCTGATGCTCGGACCGATGGCCACCTACGACTTCAAGGACGAAGCGAAGGGCGAGATCAATCCGTCCAAGTTCTTTCGCAAGGAACTCGATCTCTATGCCAACATCCGCCCGTCGCGCACCTACCCAGGGCTCGACAACAAGGTCGGACCGTTCGACCTGATCGTCGTACGCGAGAACACCGAAGGCTTTTATGCGGACCGCAACGTCGAATCGGGTGGCAGCGAGATGCTGATCACGCAAGACGTGGTGGTGTCGCTGCGCCGGATCACGCGGCAATGCTGCGAGCGCATCGCACGTACCGCCTTCGAACTCGCAATGACGCGCGATCGGCACGTGACGCTCGTGCACAAGGCCAACGTGCTCAAGATCGGTGACGGCATGTTCCTGGACATGTGCCATCAGGTGGCGCGCGAATTCCCCGAGGTGCGCGTCGACGACTTTATCGTCGATGCAATGATGGCGCACGTAGTGCGCGCGCCGAGCCGCTTCGACGTGATCGTCACGACCAACATGTTCGGCGACATCCTGTCCGACCTTACCGCTGAACTCTCGGGCAGCCTCGGCCTGGGCGGTTCGCTCAATGCCGGGCGCGACCACGCGATGGGCCAGGCGGCGCATGGATCGGCGCCGGACATCGCGGGCCAGAATATCGCCAACCCGTTCTCGCTGATCCTGTCCGCCTCGCAACTGCTGAGCTGGCACGGCCAGCGCAACAACCTGCCGGCATTCATCAACGCAGCGCGGGCAATCGACGCCGCAACGGTCCACACGATCGAGGCGGGCGAAGCTACGCGCGATGTGGGTGGCCGTCTGGGCACCGCCGAAACCGGCCGTGCCTGCGCCCAGCGACTGCTGCAGGGCTGATGCCATGACCGCCGTCGATCTTCCCGCCGGCGCGTGCGACTGCCACACCCATGTGATCGGTGATCGCGCGACCTATCCGATGGTCGCCGATCGCCACTACACACCGGCGCTGGCATCGCATGAAGACCTGCTCGCGCATCTGGCGCGCAATGGCCTGCAGCGTGTGGTCATCGTTCAGCCCAGCGTCTATGGCACCGATAACCGCTGCATGCTCGACAGCCTCGACCGGCTCGATGGCGCGGGCCGTGGCGTGGCGGTGCTGGACGAGAGCGCCGATGACGGCTCGCTGCGAGCACTGCATCGGCGCGGTGTGCGCGGCCTTCGTGTCAATCTGGAAAGCGCGGGCGCCCGCAATGCCGACGCCGCGCACAGCGTGCTGCTGAACTGGAGCGAGCGCATCGCACCGCTTGGCTGGCATCTGCAGGTCTATGCGGCGCTTGACGTCATCGCCTCGCTTGCCGAACGCCTGGCCACGCTGCCGGTGCCGGTGGTGCTCGACCACTTCGCGATGGTGCCGGCCACCACTGCACAGGACGATCCACGCATCACGCCACTGCTTGCGTTGCTCCGTGACGGCAATGCATACGTCAAGCTGTCGGCGCCCTATCGCCTTGCGGCTTCGGGGCATCCCGGTCGGGAACAGGTATCGGCATGGGCGCGCACCTTCGTGCAGGCCGCGCCGGAACGCATGCTATGGGGCAGCGACTGGCCGCATACGGCGCGCGATCCCGGCAAGGCCGCGCATGAGGAAAGCACCTATCGAAAATTTCCCGAGGATGCGTTGATACACGGGATTGGAGAGTGGCTGCCGACGGCATCGTTGCGGCAGCAGGTGCTGGTGGAGAATCCCGCCCGTCTGTACGGCTTCTGAGTCGCGCAGGCGCTGTTGCCCTCACCTCAGCCCTCTCCCGTACTGCGGGAGAGGGCTTCCGCCCTCGGCACTTCAGAAATCGTCAGAAATCTTCAGAAATCTTCAGAAGCTGTGGCGCAGACCCAGCGTGCTGCCGAACTTGTTCCCCACCGCGCCTTGCGACTTGATCAGCGTATAGGCACCGGTGATGCGGTTGTAGTCCACTTCCAGATACGCGGTGGTCCGCTTCGAGAAGCGGTAGTCGACGATGCTGTACAGCGCGGTACGGTCGCCGCTCTTGTCGCGCTGCCAGTCATGGAAGCCGCCGATACCGAAGCGCCACGGTGAGTTCGGGTTGTACGTCAGGCCGGCGATCACCACATCGTTGCGCGTGTCCTGCGTCCGGTAACGCACGCCGAGATAGCCCAGCGTGGCCTTGAACAGGCCAAGGGTATAGCCGCCGCCGACGCCATAGACATTGCGTGTTTCCTTGCCGTCGGCGCTGTTGAGGCTGACGACCGTGGCTGCCGCGCTGGCATTTCCCGAGTTGTAGCTCAGCGCGACGCCGCCACCGGAATTGGCGCGCGTATCGCCAGGCGTTTCGCCGAAGGCGTAGTCAGCCGACACGCGGAAGTCGCCCAGCTTGACCTCGTACTTGACCGCGTTGTCCTGCCGGTTGCCGGTGTAGTTGGCGACGATGATCAGGTTGTCGAGGTTCGGATTGCCGAAGGGCTGGGTTACGGCCATCGCCTGGTAGCCCACCGAGTACTGGCGGCCGAATGAGATCGCCCCGAAATTCGTATCGATCCCGACAAAGGCTTGCCGGCCGAACAGGCGCCCCTGACCATTGGTGGACTGCTGCGTGTAGCCAGCGCTCGCGCTGGGCTGCAGCGAAGCACCCGTCCCCATGTCGATGCCGCTCTCCAGCTCGAAGAACGCGGTATTGCCGCCGCCGAGCGCTTCCTCGCCCTTGATACCCACGCGCGAACCGAACACGGGGCCTTCAGACAATTCGAACTTGCCGTTCCTGGCAGGATTGGCATTCGTCGAATAACGGACGCCGGCATCGAGAATGCCCCACAGGGTGACACTGGATTGAGCATTTGCCGAAGCACTGATGCACGCCAGCGCAACCGGTGCCAGCCATCGCTTGCGGCAATTGGAACGCATGCGCATATTGGACTCCTCCTCTTCTTGGTTTTGATGGTCCGGATGGACAAACTTGCCGGATTTCCGGCAAAAAGCGGCCCCCACGCCGACTGGCGGCGTGAAGGCGGTACTACGGATCGGGGGGGCTACAGGTGAGTAGCCGAGCGGGAAATTACGACTGCGCTGGCGCCACCGAGGCACCCTCGATGCCATGCCGCTTGAGCGCGGCCGCAACGAAACCACTGGCCTTCATGTCCTCGACGAATCCGCGCAGTAGCTCGACAGCCGCGGCGTTGCGGGCCTTGGGCAACCCCATTGCCTGCTGGATCACCATGAAGCGGCCCGGCAGCAGGCGCAGCTGCGGCACACGTTTGGCATCGGCCTCCAGTTGCTGACGCACGCCAGCGGCAACGTCCAGGTTCTGCTCCAGGAACGTATCGACCACGGCCGGTGATGTGGGCGCGCGTACGATCTCGGCCTGCTTGAGTTCGCGTGTGAGATACAGGTCATAGGCGCTGCCCTTGCCTACTGTCACGCGCAGGCCGGGCTGATCGACCTCGGCGTTGTCGCGCAACGGCGAGTCCTCGCGCACCAGGTACGCCCCCTCGATCAACACGTAAGGGGCCGTGAACGAAATGCCGGCGCCACGCACCGGATCGACCGCGAAGAAGCCGAAGTCGGCCTGCTCGTTGGTCACGGCGTCAACGGACTTGCCTGCCGAATCGAAAACGACGAGTTGGACGTCCACACCAACGCGGCGCGCGAATTCGCGCGCAAGGTCGATCGAGACTCCGAACGGCTGACCATCGGCGCCCAGGTTTGCAAGGATCGGATTACCAACGTTGATGGACGCGCGCAGCACGCCCGTGGGAGCCAGTTCGGCGACGAGCTGGCGATCGATGGCGGTCATGAGATTCGAGACTCCTGCCTGAATGAATGAAGGAACGAAGGGAGGAAGGGGTCGCGCTTACCCAGCGTGAGATGGCGCACCCGTCAGATCGAGATGGGTAACTTGCGACAGGCTTTCGGAGAACCAGGCAGCAATTGCAGCGGCCCGCTTGCCGATGTACTCCGGTTGCCCGTGGTTATCCAGCCGCATGCTCAGGTCGTGGCCCGGGATCAGGATCGTGCCGGGCGCCTCGCGCCACCAGCGCCAGATGGTTTGCAACGAACGCTCGCTGTCCGCGTGGCTTTCGCTGGCATCGACACGGCCACTCAGCAGCTCGGCGCGATTCTTCGCCGCATCGCCGGTGAACAGCACCGGAATGTCATTGGCGGACAGATAGAACAGCAGATGACCGGGTGTGTGGCCGGGCGCGGCAATCGCACGCAGGCCGGGCAGGAATTCGGTATCGGCCTGCACGCGGTGCACGTGCTCGCCGGTGTCCAGCGCACGCACGTAAAGCTCGGGCAGTGGATTGAAACCCGGCGGCTGGGCCGCGGCCCAGCGCAGCTCGTCGGCACCGATCCACACCTTCGCGCGCGGGAACAGGATGTAGTTCACCGCATGGTCATAGTGCGCGTGAGTGAGCACGACGTCGGTGATATCGGCCGCCTTGACGCCGTGCGCCTCCAGTTGGTGCTGAAGATGCCGGCGCACGCCGAACGCGCCCACATCCACGAGGATGGTGCGTCCATTGCCGCGCAGCAGCGTCACGGTGCTCCATCCAAGACCGCCATGACAAATGGCACGGCCAGGGAAGCCCTGGATCAGGACATCGACTTGATACATGGATTACTCCGGTTTGACGTTGGCGTCCTTGATCAGCTTGCTGTACATCGCTGAATCCGACTTGATCAGTTTGGCGAATTCGGCAGGCGAGCTGCCGACGAGTTCGTTGCCGCCCTCGGTGCCCAGGCGCCGGATTACGTCGGGCTGCCTGAGCGCCTGCACCACGGCCTGATGCAGCCGCTCGATGATTGCGGGATCTGTCTTGGCTGGGACGAACAGCCCCTGGAACTGCGTGATATCGAAGCCCTTGTAGCCGAGTTCATTCATGGTCGGCAGTTGCGGCAACGCGCTCGCGCGCTTCATTCCGGAGACCGCGAACGCACGCAGCTTGCCGCCGGCAATCTGCGGCGTCGCGGTGACGACGGTATCGAACGTGAACGATAGCTGTCCGCCAAGCAGATCGGCCAGCGCGGGCGCGCTGCCCTTGTACGGCACGTGGGTAAGGCTGGTGCCGGTCATGGTGCCGAGCTGCTCGCCCGCCAGATGACCGCCGCCGCCGATGCCGGTGGACCCATAGCTGAGCTTGCCCGGGCTGGCCTTGGCGCGCTGGATCAGGTCCGGCACGCTCTTGATGGGCGAGTTGGCGGCCACCACGAGTGCGTATTGATAGCTCGTGATCTGGCTCACCGGCGCCAGGTCCTTGATCGGGTCGTACGGCACCTTCTGGTACAGCGACGGATTGACCACGATCGGCCCGCTAGCCACGAGCAGCAGCGTGTAGCCATCGGGCGCGGACTTGGCAACGAAGTCGGTGCCAATGCCACCGTTGGCGCCGCCACGATTTTCGACGACGACCGCCACGCCCAGCGTCTCCGTCATCTTGTGGCCGATGATGCGCGCGGTAATGTCGGCGGCGCCGCCGGCGGCGTACGGCACCACCATGCGGATCGGCCGGGCCGGCCACGGTTGGGCCAGCGCCGTGCCCGCGGCGGTGGAAAGCAGCAATGTGATGGCAGCGATCTTGCAGCGCATGCGTGTCCCCTGTTTATCGTTATGGATGGACGGCAAGCTCAGGCGCCCAGCTTGGCCGCGTGTTGCTTGAGCAATTCCACGGTCGCCACGTCCAGCGAAATGCCCTGCGCACGCTGCTGCGCCATCTTGTCCAGTTCGATCTCGCCCGGCACGATCACGGCCTTGCCGGCTTCGGCCGGTGCGCTGCCATGCAGGATCGCGGCAAAGTCCTTCATGCGGCCAGCCAGCCATTGGGCGGAGCCAAGGCGGCGCGTATCGATCAGGATGAAGAAGTGGCCGAGGTTCTGCGGCTCGTCAGGCGCGTCGACCCACGACTTCACATGCGTGAGGTAGGCGGCATCGGACAGCAGGCCCGCGAACAGGTCCACCAGCAGCGCCAGGCCATAGCCCTTGTGGCCGCCGATCGGCAGCAGAAAGCCGTCAAGCGCGGCACGCGGATCGGTGGTCTCGCGCCCCTGCGCATCGGTGGCCCAGGTATTGGGGATCGACTCGCCGGCCTTCAGCGCATTGCGGATCTTGGCGCGCGCCACCACGCTCATGGCCATGTCGAGCAGGAAATGGCGGCCATCATGGCCGGGCACGCCAAAGCCGAGCGGGCTGTTGCCCAGGCGCGCATCGCTGCCGCCCCAGGGAGCGATGGTGGTGGTCGCGTTGCTGCCGATCATGCTGGCGAAGCCGTTCTCGGCGGCGATCAGGCTGTACGGCGAGATCGGGCCAAAGTGGTTGCTGCCGCGCACCAGTGCCATGCCAATGCCGCATTCGCTCGCCACCTCCATCGCCGCGCGCAGGCCGCGCATGCCGGCGAGCGGGCCTACCGCGTTGGCACCGTCGATCTTGACCAGTGCCGGCGCCACGCGCTCGGCGGTGATGTTGGCCTTGGCCGCGATGCCGCCCACCTGGAGGCGATCGCCGTAAGACTCGATGCGCGAAAGGCCGTGCGTGCTGAGCCCGAACAGGTCCGCGATGACCAGGACGTTGACCACTTCTTCCGCATCGGCGGCGGGCAGACCGAGCGCCTGGAAGGCGCGGCTGCCAAGTTGACGAAGTTCTGCTTCAGACAGGATGACGCGATTTGCTTGCATGAGTGGATCGGGTAGAAGTGACAGGAAATCAGTTGGCTTTCAGATGCGCGCTGCGCACGACGGCGCCCCAGCGCTGCTGTTCGCTATGGATGAAGCGCGCAAACGCCTGCGAGCCATCGCCTACGGGCGTGCTTGAGTCTTCCTCCAGCCGCTGGCGCACGGCGGGTGCCGCGAGCGCCTTCACGGCTTCGGCATGCAGGCGTGCCACCACGTTGGCGGGCGTGCGCGCCGGCACCATGAAGCCGAACCACTGCGAGCTTTCAAATCCCGCATAGCCCTGCTCCGCCACGGTGGGCACATCGGGAATCGCCGGGAGCCGCTGGGCGGAGCCCACCGCGAGGATGCGCAGCTTGCCTGCCTTCACATGGGACAGGAAGCCCGGCAGACCGGCCGAGGCAGCATCGATGTTGCCCGCCAGCAGGTCCGTCATCTGCGCGCCGGTGCCCTTGTAAGGGACGTGGACGAGATCGACGTGCGCGGTGACCTTGAGCATTTCGAACGCGAGGTTGCCTGCGCTGCCGTTCCCCGCGGAACCATAGGTCATCGCACCCGGTTTGGCCTTGGCCTGGGCGAGGAACGCCGTCAGGTTGGCGGCACGCACACTCGGCCCCACCGCGAACACCATCGGCACCTTGGCCAGCAGCGTTACGGGTACGAAGTCCTTTTCCGGGTCATACGGCAACTTATTCATCATGGCCGGATTGACCGCGAGCGTGCCGACATGGCCCAGCACCATCGTGTAGCCGTCCGGCTCCGCACGCGCGGCGTCCTGCATGGCGATCACGCCCTGCCCGCCCCCTTTGTTGTCGACGACAATCTGCTGGCCGAGTCCCTTGGACATTTCGGCGGCCAACACGCGCGCGATCACGTCGGAACTGCCGCCCGGGCCGTACGGGACGATCAGGCGGATTGGCCGGGTTGGGGTCCAGGTCTGTGCCACCGCCGGCGTCGCTACACCGGCGACAAGACCTGCGCAGGACGTCAATGCCAGCAGCAGCTTGCGGCTCCGGCTCATCGCCGGACGGCCATCGGAATCTCGGAACATGTCGATCCTCTTTCGGGACAAGGCGCGGTCAACCTTGGGCACGATTGCCCTGTCTCCGTGACGCGCGTTTTTTCGATGCGCAATGATCTGCGCCGCCCGTTTCGCTGTAAAGTGCAAATATCCGATGAATTCTTGCGTCTGACACATGAATTTCGATCTTGCCGATCTGCGGGCGTTTCTGGCCGTGGCCGACCTTGGCAGCTTTCGCGCGGCGTCCGAAGCGCTGTTCCTGTCCCAGTCCGCGCTGTCGCGGCGCGTGGACAAGCTTGAAGAGGCGCTGGGCGTTGAACTGTTCACGCGCACCACGCGCAAGGTCGAACTGACCACCGTGGGCCGGGCCTTCGTGCACAAGGCGCGCAACGTGCTGAATGAACTCGAAGGCGCGATGCTCGGCATCCGCGACGTGGCCGAGCGGCTTTCGGGCGAGGTCACGCTCGCGTGCGTGCCATCGGCGGTTGGCTATTTCCTGCCCGCGGTGGTCGACGCCTATCACGCGCGCTATCCGGGCATCCGGCTGCGCGTGATGGACGAATCGTCGGCCGATGTGCTGCTGGCCGTGACACGCGGGGATGCCGACTTCGGCCTGACCTACATCGGCACCCAGGAAGCCGATATCGAATTCCTGCCACTCATCGAGGAACCGTTCGTCGTGGCATGCCAGATTGGCCATCCGCTCGCGGCGCGCAAGCACGTGACTTGGGAAGACCTCGGCCAGCACGACTACATCACGCTTGCACAGGGCAGCGGTAACCGCTTTCTGATCGACCAGGCGCTGGCGCGCGTTGCCACGCGGCCGCGCTGGTACTGCGAGGTACATCATGTGCCGGCACTGGTGAGCCTGGTGCAGGCAGGGCTAGGTATCGGCGTGGTACCTCGTATGGCGCTGCCGCCCGACGGCGAGCGCGGTCTGGCGGCGATTCCGCTGGAGTCGCCGCGCATCACGCGCACACTCGGGTTGATCGCGCGACGCGGCCGGCCGCTGCCACCTGCGGCGCGGCTGCTCTATGACATGCTCGTGGCGGCGCGCGGCGGGCCGCTGGCTGCCGAATAAGGCGTCAGGGGTCAGCGACGGGGCTGGTTGGCACGGATAGCTGCGAATATCCGCCGCGCGCAATGCGCCCTGCCATCCGGAACGTCGTGAATCGTAGAAATCAGTAAGTCACTTATAGCCCTCATTTCCCTCGCCCACTGGGGGAAAAACGGAAATTCGCCACAGATCACTGGCATTTTTTCCATTCGCCGCCAAAGCTGTTCCTGATGGGGGACGAACACAATTCCACCCCTGTGTAAGGTGGCCTTACGACATATGGTGGCCAATATGAATCGGGCGCAGAGCATTCTTTCGGCAGCATTGACTCCCGACTAAGCGTTCCATCCAGCACCGTATTGGCGTCGACTCCGGGGCATCAAAATGAGTGACACATCATGCACACAGTAATAAGGGCTTATTCGGGAGCCGGTGCCAAGGAACTCTTCGATTTACTGGAGAGGCGCACTCCTGAGATTGAATCGTTGATGCGGTCGGTCCAAGGCTTTGTCAGCTACACACTGGCCCGAAGCGAGGACGGTGAGTTTGGCTTCTCGGTTACGGTTTGCCATGACAAGACCGGGATCGAAGAGAGCAGCCAAAAGGCAAAGGATTGGATCGCACAGAACGCTGCAGGCAATGACGCAGGTGCCCCGACGATCTCGGAAGGACTCGTAATCCTGCACGTCAAGTAGCGGCAATACGTGCCGAGTCGATTAAGCGCAGCGTTGTAGGCCGCCCAATGAAGCTGGCAACAGGCTTCTTTGGCCGAGATCACGCAGAAG
>DAIOET010000059.1:8056-16418 GCA_036746135.1 Cupriavidus sp. | reverse complement strand
GGACTGAACGTCATGGAGGTCTCCCGGAAGTGCAGCATCGGACGGCTGCATCGATGTGGGAGTGTAGGAGGGGCGAGGGCCGCCGGACAATCGGGTTTGCCCTCGGTTTTCTCCCCGCTCCCGCGTGGCGGGAGGGGGAGAGAAGGGACTTAAATCACCGTTGCCAGCGCCAGCGTGAACAGCAGCGCCACGACCGAGATGATGGTTTCCGCCACCGACCAGGTCTTGAACGTCTGGGCCACGGTCATGTTGAAGTACTCCTTGACCAGCCAGAAGCCGCCGTCGTTGACGTGCGAAAGGATCAGCGAACCGGCGCCGGTGGTCAGCACCAGCAGTTCGGGGCGCGTGCCCGGCACGCTGGCCGCGATCGGGGCGACGATGCCCGCCGCGGTGGTCATGGCCACCGTGGCGGACCCCGTGGCGATACGGATCATCACGGCAACCAGCCAGCCCAGCACCAGCACCGATACGTTGGCGTGCGTGGCCACGTCGACGATGGCCGTCGAGATGCCGGAGTCGCGCAGGACGCGGCCAAAGCCGCCGCCGGCACCCACCACGAGCGTGATGATGGCGGTCGGCGCCACGCACTCGTTGGTGAACTTGAGGATCATTTCACGGTTGAAGCCGCGTGCCTTGCCGAACGTGTAGAAGCTGAACAGCGTGGCGATCAGCAGCGCCATCACCGAGTTGCCGATCAGCTTGAGGACGTCGTTGGCAAACGTTTTCGGCGTGGCGATCAGGTCGGCCCAGCTGCCGATCAGCATCAGGAACACCGGCAGCAGGATGGTCAGCACCGTGATGCCGAAGCTCGGCAGGTCGCCTGCCTTTGCCGAATCCGCTTCCTCGGTCAGTTGCTCGGCAAGCGGGTTCACGGCCGGCAGCTTCACATGCTTGTCGATCAGCTTGGCAAACAGCGGGCCGGCGATGATCGCGGTGGGAATGCCGACGATCAGCGCGTACATGATGGTCCGGCCCATGTCGGCGCCATAGGCCTGCACGGCCAGCAGCGCGGCCGGGTGCGGCGGGATCAGGCCGTGCACCACGGACAGGCCGCACACCATCGGGATGCCCACCAGGATCATCGACGTATTCGTACGCTTGGCGACGTTGAACGCGATCGGAATCAGCAGCACGAAGCCGACTTCGAAGAACACCGGCAAGCCGACGATGAACGCGATGACGACCATCGCCCAGTGCACGTTCTTCTCGCCGAAGAAGTTGATCAGCGTGAGCGCAATACGCTCGGCGCCGCCCGATTCGGCCATCATCTTGCCGAGCATGGTGCCCAGCCCGATCACGAGCGCGATGTGGCCGAGCGTGCCACCGACGCCGGCTTCGAACGACTTGACGATGTCACCCATCGGCATACCCACGGCAAAGCCGAGGGCCACCGATACCACCACCAGCGTGATGAACGGGTTCAGTTTGAACTTGGCGATCAGAATCACCAGCGCGATCACGGCGATCAGCGCATAAATCAAGAGCGTGGTTCCGGTAACGGCACCCATGTCTCGTCTCCTTGTTGCGGTTGCCAGCCCTGAGGGATGGTCCGCTTCCGCTATGAAAAAGCCGCTATGCCCGGTGCGTAGCGGCAGGTTGATAAAACCGGACAGGGATCGGCTGGCTCACCGATCCGCCGGACGGCAGCAACTTCAGGCCGTCGGCTTCTTGTAGGCGATGCAGTCCACTTCGACCTTGCAGTCGACGACCATGCTCGACTGCACGCAGGCGCGCGCCGGCGGGTTGGCGCCGAAGTACTCCTTGAAGATCTTGTTGAACGAGGGGAAGTCGCGGGCATCGTCCAGCCAGACGCCGCAGCGCACCACGTGCTCGGGGCCGTAGCCCGCTTCGGCCAGGATGGCCAGCACGTTCTTGATGGCCTGGTGGGTCTGCGTGACGATATTGCCTTCGACGACTTCGCCGTTGACCATCGGGACCTGGCCCGATACATAGAGCCAGCCGTCGGCCTGCACGGCACGTGCGAAGGGCATGTGCGAGCCGCCCTGGCCGGTGCCGCCTTCGACGCCGAATCGTTTGATAGTCATAGGAACTCCTGTTTTTAGCTTCTTGGGTATTCAGTGGTGCTGCGCGGATGGGCCGGTGCCGCGCGGCAGAAAGCGCCCGGCGCGCACGCCGGTGGCCGCACGGTGCTGCCACGTGAGTTCGCCATTGACCCAGACCGCGGCGATGCCCTCGGCGGGCTGCATCGGATCGGTGAAACTGGCGGCGTCGCGGATCGTGGCCGGATCGAACAGGACCAGATCGGCCCAGTAGCCTTCGCGCACGAAGCCGCGCTCCTGCAGTCCGAAGCGTTCCGCCGACAGGCCCGTCATCTTGTTGACGGCCACGGCCAGCGGAAACAGCTCGCGGTCGCGCGCGTAATGGCCAAGCACTCGCGGAAACGCGCCCCACAGGCGCGGATGCGGCAGGGGATCGTTGGGCAGGCCGTCCGAGCCGACCACCGTGGCCGGATGGCTCAGGATGCGGTCCACGTCGGCGTCTTCCATGCAGTGGTAGACCGCGCCGGCCGGCTGCAGGCGGCGTGCCGCTTCCATCAGATCCACTTGCCAGTCGGCGGCGATGTCGGCCAGCAGGCGGCCACCCATCTCCGGGTGCGACTCCGACCACGTCACCTGGATATCGAAATCGCTCGTAACCTGCTTCAGGTCGAGCGTCGACGAACTGGCCGTGTACGGATAGCAGTCGCAGCCCACGGGCTGCCAGCGCTGCGCCGCTTCGAGCGACTGCAGCACTTCGCCGCTGCGGCCCCAGTTGGGCACGCCGGCGCATTTCAGGTGCGAGATCACCACCGGTACGCGCGCATGGCGGCCGATGCGGTAGGCCTCGTCCATCGCGTCGAGAATTTCGGCAAACTCGCTGCGCAGGTGCGTGGCATAGAGCGCGCCCGCATTGGCCAGCGGTTCGGCCAGAGCCAGGACTTCCTCGGTGGGTGCGCTGAATGCGTTGGCGTAGGCCAGTCCGGTCGACAGGCCCAGCGCGCCGTGCGCGAGCGCTTCTTCCAGTTGGGCGCGCATGGCCGCGATCTCGTCAGCCGTGGCGGCGCGGTCGAAGCGGTCCATCTGGTTGCTGCGCAACGCGGTGTGTCCGACCAGCGCGGCCACGTTGACCGACGGCTGCGCCGCGTTGACGGCGTCGGCGTACGTCTTGAAGTCCGGATAGCGGAACGCGTCGGCTTTGCCAAGCAGGTTCATCGGATCGGGCGGATCTCCAGACAGCGTCACCGGGGCGGCGCTGATGCCGCAGTTTCCGACGATGACGGTCGTGACGCCCTGCGAAATCTTCGGCGTCATGGACGGGTCGCGCACCACGTTTGTGTCGTCGTGCGTATGCACATCGATAAAGCCCGGCGACAGCACCAGGCCGTGGCCTTCCACTACATGGGAGGCGGTGTCGGGGTCGATCGTGGCGGCTTCGTCGATGCGCGCGATGCGTCCGTCCCGAATGCCAACGTCCACCATACGGGCAGAGGCACCGGAGCCATCCAGCAACATTACACAGCGAATCAGGGTATCGAACAGGTGTGGCATGGTCAGTCTCCCAGCGGCTGGCGGCTGTCCGGCCCGTCGCTGTCATGGCTGACGCCGCGATGGGCGTCGAGCACGTATTTCAGCCGGCGCAGCTTTTCCTTGCTCTGTTCCTGCTGCAGCATCGCGCACTGGGTGGCCAGCACGTCGACCACGAGCAGCATCGCGTAGCGCGAGGCCGACGGTTTGAAAATGAAATCGGTCTCCAGCGTCCGCACGGGCAGCAGCACATCGGCGCGCGCGGCCAGCGGCGACCCCAGCGCGGTCACGGCGATCAGCTTTGCGCCGTACTCGCGCGCGATGTCGCAACTGGCCAGCATCTCCGGCACGTTGCCGCTGGCGGAAAACGCCAGCACCACGTCATCGCGCGATAACGTGGCCGCCACCATCTTCTGCAGCACTGCGTCGTGGTACGTCGCCACGGGTGCGCCGAGCCGTGCCAGCCGGTAGCGAGCCTCATCGGCCATGAACGTGGAGCCGCCGCCCATGCCGAAAGCGTAGACCATGCGCGCACCGAGCAATAGGCGCGCAGCCTGGGCAATGCGCTCCGGATCGATCAACTTGCGGTTGACCTCGAGCGTGGTGAGCACGTCGGTATGGATACGTTCGGTCAGCGTTGCTGGCGAGTCCGAATCTGTGACGGCCGGCGCGGGCTGCAGGAATCGCGTGCCAACCGCCGTGGCCTGCGCCAGCCGCAGCTTCAGGTCCCGCACGTCGCGGCAGCCGATGGCCTTGGCGAATCGGGTGACGCTGGCCTCGCTGACCGCCGCCTTGCGTGCCAGCTCGTTGATGCTGGCTGCGGCCGCGCCTGCAAGATCCTCCAGGATCACTTGGGCAACCTTCTGCTCGGCCAGGCGCAGCGACGGGCCGCGTTCGGCGATGCGGGTCAGGATGTCGAAGGGCGCGGTCATGGCAGGTGGCGGCGGGCTGGCGAGTCTTGGCTCTGCACAGCATGTTACTTTCTAACAAGGATGAAATATCGTAGTTTCAAGGCTATGATTACGTCAATTGAATTTTTACAGGGTGATGTCAGCCATGCGTGAAACAAAGTACCAGACCGGAATGATCGATCCGCTGAACAAGGCGCTGGGCCGTCTGGACGCACCGCTGACCCCCGCGGAGGCCGGCCAGACGGGCTGGCATCTGTTGCGCGAGGAACTGAGCCTGCCGGCGGCCGTGCTCTACGAGGACAAGCTCGTTCACAACCTCCAGTGGATGCGCAAGTTCATGGGTGAATATGGCGTGCAGCTTGCGCCGCACGGCAAGACGACGATGGCGCCCAAGCTGTTTGCGCGGCAACTGGCGGAAGGCGCGTGGGGTATCACGCTTGCCACGGCGCAGCAGACCGCCGCCGCCGCCGCTCACGGGGTCAAGCGCGTGCTGATGGCCAACCAGCTGGTGGGACGTCGCAACATGGAGATCGTCGCGGATCTGCTGCGCGACCCCGGCTTCGAATTCTTCACGCTGGTGGATTCGGCAGCGCTGGTCGACCAGTTGGGCGCGTTCTTCCAGGCGCGTGGGCAGAAGCTGCAGGTATTGCTGGAACTGGGCGTGGAGGGCGGCCGCACTGGCGTACGCGATGCCGCGCAGCAGGCCGCCGTGCTGGAAGCCCTGTCGCGCTGGCCCGATGCCCTGTCGCTGGCGGGGGTGGAAATCTACGAGGGTGTGCTGCAGGAGGAGGCCGATATCCGCAGGTTCCTGCAGCGCACGGTGGCCGTTACGCGAGAGCTGGCGGCGGCCGGCCGCTTCGGGCGTAGTCCCGTCGTGATGTCGGGGGCCGGCTCGGCCTGGTACGACGTGGTGGCCGAGGAGTTTTCGCGCACCGATATCGGCGCCCCGATCGACATCGTGCTGCGTCCGGGCTGTTACCTGACCCACGACGTCGGCGTCTATCGCGCGGCGCAGCAGCGTATCCTGGCCAACAACCCGGTGGCGCAAAAGATGCGTGAAGGGCTGTTGCCCGCGCTGCAGCTATGGGCCTATGTGCAGTCGATCCCGGAAGACCGGCGCGCCATCATCGGCATGGGCAAGCGCGATGCCGCGTTCGATGCCGGGATGCCGATTCCGGCGCAGATCTACCGCCCCGGAGCCGATGCCCCGATGGCGGTGCCGGCCAACTGGAAGGTGACCGGCATGATGGACCAGCATGCGTATCTGGAAATCGAGGCTGGCGATGATATTCGTGTCGGCGATATGATTGCTTTCGATATCTCGCATCCATGCCTGACGTTCGACAAGTGGCGCCACATCCCCGTGCTGGATGGCCAGTTGCGCGTCATCGACATCGTGCAGACCTTCTTCTGAGACACACAGAGAGGCACGCGTTCATGAGTATCGACATTCTTGCTTACGGCGAACCGCTGGTGGAATTCAACCAGCAGCCCGACGATCCGACCCGTTACCTGCAGGGTTTTGGCGGCGACACGTCCAACTTTGCGATTGCCGCGGCACGCCAGGGTGCGAGCACCGGCTACATCAGCGCGGTGGGTGCCGACAGTTTTGGCGAACGGCTGCTTGCGCTATGGACGCGGGAGCGCGTGGATACGCGCCACGTCAGCGTCAACGCCGCGGCGCCAACCGGCGTCTACTTCGTTTCGCACGACAATCACGGCCACCGCTTCGATTACCTGCGCGAAGGCTCGGCGGCCAGCCGCTATCACCACGAGCAACTTCCGCTGGCCGCCATTGCGCAGGCGAGTTATCTGCATCTGTCGGGCATCAGCCTGGCCATCAGCACGTCGGCGTGCGATGCGGGGCTGGCCGCAATGGAGCATGCGCGCAAGGCCGGCGTGCAGGTCTCGCTCGATACCAATCTGCGCCTGCGACTGTGGTCGCTGGCACGCGCGCGCGGCATCATGCGCGAAGCGTTCTCGCTGACCGATATCTGCCTGCCGAGCTGGGACGACATCACCGTGCTGACCGGCCTCGATGACCGCGATGCCATCGTCGACCACTTGCTCGAATGCGGCGTGAAGATCGTCGCGCTGAAGCTGGGCGAAGAGGGCAGTTACGTGGCGACGCCGGAATCGCGCACGCTGGTGGCGCCGTATCCGGTGCGTCCCATCGATGCCACAGGCGCTGGCGACTGTTTCGGGGGCAGCTTTATCGCGCGGCTGGCGGCGGGCGCCGATCCGTTCGAGGCGGCGCGCTATGCCAATGTGGCGGCAGCCTTGTCGACCACCGGCTATGGCGCCGTGGCGCCCATTCCCACCGCCGAAACCGTGCTGGCCCGACTGGAGCGCGGCGTTTCGGTGATTGCCTGAACCGCCCAACCATTGACGTGCTGAGCCGCGACGGACCATTGAATGTCCCACCGGCTCAGGACAATGAACCTTCTGAATACTGCCATGCAAATCCAACCTTCTCCGCTGATCGAACGCCTGACCAACGTGCCGGTGATTCCGGTGCTCGAATATCACTCGGTCGACGACGCGCTGCATATTAGCGAGGCATTGGTCGAAGGCGGCCTGCCGATGCTGGAAATCACGTTGCGCACGCCGGTGGCGCTGCAGGCGATGGAAGCGGTGGCCAAGGCGCTGCCGCAGGCCGTGGTCGGCGCGGGCACGGTGCTGAACGTCGAGCAGCTGCGTGCGGTACGCGACGTCGGTGCGCAGTTTGCGGTGTCGCCGGGGTTGACCCAGAAGCTGGCCGATGGGGCGCAGAGCGCGGGCGTCTCGCTGTTGCCTGGCGTGGCCACGGCCAGCGAAGCAATGTTCGCGCTGGAATGCGGTTTTTCGTTTCTGAAGTTCTTCCCCGCTGAAGCGGCCGGGGGCGTGCCGATGCTGAAATCGCTGCACGGCCCGCTGTCGCAGCTGAAGTTCTGCCCGACCGGTGGTATCGACCTGGCCAAGGCCGCCAATTATCTGGCACTGCCTAATGTGGTGTGCGTGGGCGGCTCGTGGGTTGTGCCCAAGGATGCGGTGGCGGCGAAAGATTGGACGCGTATTCGCAAACTTGCCGAAGAGGCCGCTCAGCTCCGCAAGTGAGCGGTTCGGTAAGAGTTACAACGGCAGTCTGAATGACATGCCGGATGGAAAGAAAAAGGGCGCTCTTGGCGCCCTTTTTTCGTCTCACATCGGCTGCGCGTTACTTCGCGTTACTTCGATTTCTCAGCCGAATTCTCAAGTTTCTGCCCACCCTTCTGCACGTCCTGACCCAGACCGGACATCGTGTTGCAGCCGGCCAGCAGCGACGCAACCAGTACACACCAGATCCATCCTTTTTTCATCAGAGGCTCCTTTCAGGGATAGTAAGAAGTGGGCACATTTTAACGTCGCCCCATTCATCCTCGATGCAGGATGTGTGCCTATTTGTAATTGGGAAAGTGTCTGACAGACGCACTGGCCGGATGGTGTCAGATATTTCTCACGGCTACGAACCGAGCAACATGCGTGCGCGTGCGGCGATCGCGCCGTGTGTTTGCATCAGCCACGCCGCGGGGAATGGCTGGGCCAGCAGAAAGCCCTGAACGCTGTCGCAACCCCAGCTGCGCACTACGTCGAGCTGCGCCGTTGTTTCCACACCCTTGGCGCATACGGCCACACCGCGTGCCTTGGCCCATTCGCAGGCCCGTTGCAGATTGGCCGCCATGCCCGGTTGCTGGCTGGCATGACCTAGGTGGCGGGCATCGAGTGTGACCATGTCGGGCTGCACCAGCGACAGCGTTTGCCGGCTGTGTTCCGAATCGGTGAAGTCCGCCAGCGCGATGCCCACGCCGCCTTCACGCAGGCGCCTGGCCTTGTCCGTGGATTCCGCGCCGTTTGGCACGATTTCCACCGGTACCTCCACGCAGATCTGGCCTGGGGCAATGTGATGGG
>DAIOET010000059.1:0-7956 GCA_036746135.1 Cupriavidus sp. | reverse complement strand
GGCACGATTTCCACCGGTACCTCCACGCAGATCTGGCCTGGGGCAATGTGATGGGCATCGATGGCGCGGCGCAACATGCATATCGTGTCATCGGCCTGCATTTGCGAACTTGTGGCCAGCAGCGTGAACTGCAACGGGCCGAGTGGGGCGGTGTCCCGGTGCAGTTGCAGCAGCTGTTGCAGCGTCCAGCTACCGATGGCGTTCATCAGGCCCAGGGATTCCGCGACAGGCAGGAAGTCTTGCGGTGCAACGCGGCCCAGCACCGGATGCTGCCAGCGCAGCCGCACCGTGTACGCGGTGATTTGTGCCGTCGTTACCGATGCGCGCGGCTGCAGTTGAAGGCTCAACTCGCCACGATCGATGGCACTCGGTAATGCCGCCAGCAAAGTCGCGATGCGGGGCGTGGCCGGGCGAGTGGCGGAGCCGATTCCCGCGCCCCCGCGCCGGTTCACCTGCAACATCGCGTCGAACGCCTGTTGCAGCAGGCGTTCGGCCCCTGTGTCGGGTTGATCCACCGCGCTGCCGATGCTGCATGACAGAAACAACTCGAATCCGCCAATCCGAAACGGTCGGTTGAGATCGGCGGCAATTGCTTCGCTCAGCGCATGCGCGTCTTCGGCGTCCTCAGGCAGCACGCAGGCCACACCGAGATCGGCTGGACTCAGCCACTGCATGGCGACTGGCATCGATGCCAGCGCCATGACGCGGGATTTGACCTCGGCACGCAGCGCGTGCGCGCGTTGCGGCCCGATGCCGTCGCAGGCGTGCGAAAACCGATCGAGCCGGATGACCAGGACGGCCAGCAGATGCGCTGGGCTGAAGTGCGCGCGATGCTCCTCCAGGGCGGCCAGAAAGGCCACTGGCTGGATGGCCGTGGATGGCGCGTCGGCAGGGGACCCGTTGCCACCGACGCCCGTTGGTGGCGTGTCTTTGGTGTCAGGATCCATTGATTACCCGTGCTGGCAGCGAGTTCATGTGTGCATTGGCCGCCCGCGATACCCGGACTGCATTCCCGTTCATGCTTTATACGGCGTGCTCTGTTGGCACGATTCGTCTTATCTATCGTTCTGGTGCGGCTGCGTAGTACTACTTAGCAATCAGGCCGCATAGGTCAGATCATACGGCAGCAAGAGCAAAAATCGTAAAACGACTATGTCTGCGTGGTGTGCGAGTCGCACTCGCTTGATTTCAAACAACGCTCAGGATTGTCCCTATTGTTGCTGTCTTGACCGCCGGGGGCGAATAGCGATAAAAGCGCGCGTTCCTTGGAATGGAGCTCCAGCGTGCCAAAAAAAAACGGGCGCTTTTAGCGCCCGTTGTGACTTCCGTGGGGTTTCAGGTCAGCCCGTTGTCTCGGACTCCGGACCGTCGTCCGGCGGCACACGCGACGCTAGCACCTTGTCGATGCGCTTGCCGTCCATGTCGATGATCTCGAACTTCCAGTCGTTCCACCGCACCGTATCGGCAGTCTGCGGCAGGCGGCCAAGCAGCAGCAGCAACATGCCCGAAAGCGTGTGATAGCGCTCCTTGTCCTCTTCGGGCACGGAGCGCAGGCCGGTGCGGTCCTTGAGCTCGGGAATCGGGATCAGGCCGTCGAGCAGCCAGGAGCCGTCGTCGCGCTGCACCGCCCATTCCTCTCCCGCCGTCTCGGTCTTGAACTCGCCCGTGATGGCTTCGATCAGGTCCTGCAGCGTGACCAGGCCCAGAACTTCGCCGTATTCGTCGATCACGAAGGCAATCTGACCGCCCGACGAGCGGAAGTTCTCCAGCAATTCCATGCCCGTGACGCTTTCGGGCACGAACACGGCCGCCTGCAGTACGGCCGTCAGGTCGGCCTTCTCGCCGCGCAAA
This sequence comes from Cupriavidus sp., assembly GCA_036746135.1. Lineage (GTDB taxonomy): Bacteria > Pseudomonadota > Gammaproteobacteria > Burkholderiales > Burkholderiaceae > Cupriavidus. The sequence continues at coordinate 6,105 of DAIOET010000059.1, read as the reverse complement.
CGGCGGCCCAGCAGCTGACGCGCGCTGACCACACCCAGGATGTCATGCATGCCACCCCGCACCACGGGAAAGCGTGAGTGATCCGATTCCTCGATGCGGCGCAGGTTGTCTTCCTCGCTCAGTTCGACGTCCAGGTACACCACGTCACCACGGGGCACCATCAGCGACGCCAGCTGGCGATCGTCCAGGCGGAACACGTTGCGGACCATCGTGTGCTCGTGCCGCTCGATGACGCCCGCTTCCGAGCCTTCCACAAGCAGGGCGTGAATTTCCTCTTCGGTCACGGCCGGGCCGCGGTCGGACTTGACGCCCAGCAGGCGCAGCACCAGTTGTGTGGAGCCGGACAACAGCTTGACGAACGGTTTCGATGCCGTCGCCAGAATGGAAATGGGACGTGCGACCAGCCGTGCGATGGCTTCCGGCGCCAACTGGCCCAGGCGCTTCGGCACCAGCTCGCCCAGCACGATCGAGAAATACGTCAGTCCCGCAACGACGATGGCCGTAGCCATGTAGCCTGCCGTGGTGGACGGGATGCTGAAGCCCTGCAGCCATACGGCCAGCGGCGCTGCCAGCGTCGATTCGCCGACCACGCCATTGAGCACGCCGATCGACGTAATGCCGATTTGTACGGTGGACAGGAAGCGGGTGGGGTCCTCGCCGAGCTTCACTGCTTCCATCGCGCCGCGATCGCCGTCTTCGATCTGGCGTTGCAGACGGGCCTTGCGGGCCGTGACCAGCGCGATTTCAGACATGGCGAACAGGCCGTTCAGCAAGATCAGCGCCAGTAGTATGGCTATTTCCATCAGGGTGCGCGCCCTGCGCGCGCGGGAATTGAAAAATCAGAGCATACCATCCGCATGTGACGCCGCATCCGTTGCTGTGGCTCACGCATCACCCAATTGAGGGTGCACGATTCATGCCGTGAGCGGCTGGACTTCGCGGTCGATGACCGGGCCGGCCTGGGCACGGGCCACGCGCAGCGCATAGCTGGCCTCGAGCCGCGTCCAGAACTCGGCCGACGTGCCGAAGTAGCGGGCCAGCCGTAGTGCAGTCTCAGGGGAAATCGCGCGTCCGCGCCAGACAATGCCTTCGATCCGTGCCACCGGGACCCGGAGCGCCAGTGCCAGCGCGCTGGCCGACAGCTCGCTGGGCACCATGAATTCATATAGCAGGATGTCACCGGGCCGGGTGGGCGGGATCGGATCGCCAGCCGTGACGGGGGTGAAGTCGGTGTCGGGCAGGTCCTCTCGCTTGATGGTCATGCCACCTCCTCGGGCCGGTATTGCACGATCTCGACATCCCAGGCGTTGCCATGCGCAAAGCGGAAGCAGAGGTGCCAGATACCCTCGATCCGCACGCGCCATTGCCCGGACTTTTGTACAAACATGGGCACTAGCTCGCTTGCAGGCGCCGCCAGCAGGTCTGGCGGTGATGTCACGGCGTCCAGCATGGCGAGCTTGCGCAGGGCGCCTGGCTGGATGCTGCCGGGCAGCGTATGGACATGGTGGCCGCAGAAGACAGCGGCCGTCGACTTGTTGGCGAGGGAGCGGATCATGGGCGAGCGTTTGCCGATGGGACGATGCGGCAAGCTTAAGGATCGCGCCTGGCCAACGGAATGCGACGAATCTGAAAAACAAAGGCCGAGAAGACGTTCGAAGCGCGTGGCGCGCGAGTCAGTGAATATTCGTCATTACCTCTCAGGTAGTCGTTGGCCGGCCGCCGGTGTGCTGTAATGCATCGCATGGAAACGCTCACGCCCGGCTCCGAAGCCGCCATCGATTTTCCCGGACTCCTGCGCTACTGGCGCGGCAAGCGCGGTTACAGCCAGCTGGCGCTGTCGCTGGCGGCCGGGGTGTCCCAGCGCCATATCAGCTTTCTGGAATCGGGCCGTGCCCGGCCCAGCCGCGAGATGGTGCTGGCGCTGGCGGACCGCCTGGGCGTGCCGTTGCGGCAGCGCAACCGGCTGCTGCTGGCCGGCGGCTTTGCACCGGCCTACAGCGAAAACACGCTGGCGGCGCCCGCGATGCAGATGGTGCGGCAGGCCATCTCGCTCATTCTGACCAAGCAGGAGCCGTATCCGGCTGTGGTGCTGGACCGGTTCTGGCATCTGATCGATGCCAACGATGCCTACCGTCGCATGCTGAGCCAGCTGATGGGTAATCGTACGCCGGCCACGCTGGACGGCGAGGGTGGCCGCATCAACCTGATGCTGACTGTGTTCGATCCCAACGGGCTCTGGCCGGTGCTGGAAAACGCGCGCCAGGTGGGGCGCTACCTGTTGCGCCGCGTGTGGCAGGAGTTGCAGGTGCAAGCGCATGACCAGACCGCGCGTGAAATCTTCCGCCGTATCGCCGAATGGCACCCGGACCTGGTCGATACCGGCGGCGTACTGCTGGTGGAGGACGATCCGGCGGAAGGCCCGCTGCCGCCGGTGCTGCCTGTGATCGTGCATGCCGGGCGCTTCCGCGCGTCGCTGTTTTCCACGTTGACCACGCTCGGCAACCCGCAGGACATCACGCTGCAGGAATTGCGGATCGAGTGCTTCTACCCGGCCGACGATGCGACGAAGGCGCTGTTCGAAGCGCTGGCGGCCACACCCGTGCCGTCGAATAACCCTACGGCATCGTAGTAAGGCCAGAAAAGCACAGTCGTGCTACCATCGCCCGGCCGCTGTGGCATGCATGTCACGGCGGCTTCGTTACGTCTTCAGGGCGGGGTGAAAGTCCCCACCGGCGGTATGTGGCAATTGCCGAAAGGCAGGGTCGCCACGAGCCCGCGAGCGCCCGCACTCCCGTGCGGGGTCAGCAGACCTGGTGAGAAGCCAGGGCCGACGGTCATAGTCCGGATGAAAGAAGATGGGCGGCATTCGCATGGCATTCCCAGGCGCGTACGGCGTTGTCCGTCCGCGTGGGCGGAGCGTTGTGCGTTGCCGCTGATCATTCCCCTGAAACGCCCTTGGAAACTTTATTGCACGGAGCGTTTCATCAATGCTGACTCTCAACAAAAGCCATCTTTCCGAACTGGCCGCCGGTGACCTTGCCGTGGCCGATGCCGACCCGCGTCCGCTCGACGAGCGCATTGCGCAGGCGCTTGACGCCATGCGCGAGGGGCGTCCCGTCGTACTGCTGGACGACGACGACCGCGAGAACGAGGCCGACCTGATCCTTGCCGCCGAACGCCTGACCAACGCCAACATGGCGATGATGATCCGCGAATGCAGCGGCATCGTCTGCCTGTGCCTGAGCGCCGAAAAGGTGCGCAAGCTCGGCTTGCGGCCGATGGTCGAGAACAACCGCAGCCAGTACGGCACGGCGTTCACGGTTTCGATCGAGGCGCGCGAAGGCGTGACCACCGGCGTCAGCGCTGCTGATCGCATCACGACGATCCGCGCCGCGATCGCCGAGGATGCGGGCACGGACGCCGTTGTCAGCCCGGGGCATGTGTTCCCGCTGGTGGCGGTGGATGGCGGCGTGCTTCAGCGCCGCGGCCATACCGAAGGCTCGGTGGAGCTGGCCCGGATGGCCGGTCTGTCATCGGCTGCAGTGCTGTGCGAACTGATGAATCCGGATGGCACGATGGCACGCCGCGCGGAAGCGCTGGCATTTGCTGAATTGCATCGGTTGCCCGTGCTGACCATCGCCGATCTGGTCGCGTGGCGCGAGTTGCATGGCTGAGCGAAGCAAGATTGACGGGCGACTGCTCCAGGGCAAACCGGGGGCAGAAATCGCGCAATCGCGACGTGCGGATTGGCTTTGTCGGGAGATTCGGCACGTCCCAGGGCTGTCGTGACCAGTGGGTGCTGTGCGAAAATGCGCGGGCTCTTCCCGTCCTTAAGAGGGTTTCCTCCGATGTTTTCCCGCATTTTCGTACGCACGGTCCTGCTCGCCGGTGCGTGTCTCAGTCTTGCGGCGCATGCCGAATCCAGTGGCTCGCCATCTCTTTCCAGCACCGCTCGCCCAGCCGCGGCGAGCGCGCTGTACCAGTGCCAGGGGCCGAATGGCGGCACCGTGTTTCGTGCTTCGCCGCGCGATGGCTGCACGCTGGTAGCCTCGCCCGACCCCGCCGCGCCAGACCCACAGCGCTGGTTGCCGCTGATGGGGGCCAATGGCGTGATTTCCTACCTTGACCAGACTTCGATTCGCCGTCGCGGCACGGAGGTGGGCGTGGCGCTGGTCCACAATTCACCGCCTGGCGTCATCAAGACCACGAGCGGCGACATGATCCGTTCCTCGCTGAAACGGATGGTGCTCAACTGCGCCACATCGATGTATTCGGTGATCGAGCAGACGCTGTATGCCAAGCGCTATGCGCGTGGCGAGTCGCTCTACACGATCCGCGCGTCGCAGGCAGGCATGCCGCAGCCAGCGGTGTCCGGCACGCTGGCAGGCGAACTTGTGACGCGCCTTTGCCATTGAGCGCTGGCGCAAGACGCCAGCGCGATACCAGCTTCAGCAGGCCAGCTTACTCGGCAACATGCCGGGCTTTCCACGTGCCGTTCGACTGCTTGCAGAACCAGCCCGACCACGCCTCGGTGGCGCTGCCGCGCTTGAGGTCCGACTTCAGCCGGCGGCAGGTCTGACCGTTGTCGGTCTTCGTGGCCACGGGAGTGATCGTCCCATCCACGGCCTGGCGGCGGTTCTCGGCCGGGTAGTGCCATTCCACCACCTTGTTGTCCTCGGTGTCGTTGAGCGCCGTGCGTACGGAGCTCTTCAGCGAGGCCGCTTCCTTCTGGGTGAGCGTGCCGACGATGCTGCCGGACAGGTAGGTCTCGAAATAGGCAAACGCGGGCTGCATGGTGCCCAGAAGCAGGGCGCAGCCAAGGCTGGCCGCCACGGCCAGTCGGGTTTGTCGCGAAGTGCGCATGACAATTCCTTTTCGGATGAATAACGTAAGTGACGGTGCCGATTGTAAGCGTGCCGTACGCGTTCCGGTGCATCGAAATGCACAAGCCGATGGCATGCGCACCAGAGTCAGGTCGCCGGGTCAAACAAGCCTGAGCGCCGGTTCAGCGCGCCGGCCCTTGCATGACCTATCCTTGACTTTAGCCTTTAAGCGCACGCGCAGAGCGGCGTCCGGCCCACAGGCGAGACATTTTGTTGCAAACGTTGCGGCGTCGAAACGTGACTTTTAAGTCTCGAATTGTTAAGGTTTCGCATCGCATTGCAACAATCCCGACAAACGTACGTTGCCCGACGCACTGATGCACCGGTGTCGCTCATCGGTCGATGCGCCTGACGCAACGCACTATGGTCCGTCTTTTGCTGTAGCCACTCGTTGAAGTCTTCCAACGTATTCCGCGGCGACCGTATCGTCCGGTCGCCTGATTCCCCGCCAACCCTGCCAACGGCCTTCATGTCCGCAAATCCGACGTCGTTCCGCCCGATCCAACGCCCGACCGCAGCGCCCGCGCGCCGCTTATCCGGCAGGATGGCGGGGCTGGGCCGCTGGATCGGCGGCGGCATGCTGGCCGTGCTGGCGTTGACCGCGCACGCCTTCGACTTCGAGACGGTGGCGGCGCGCGCGCGCCAGTTGTCGGCGTCGCCGTACAAGCCGCCCAAGGCGCAGGAACTGCCGCGTGAGTTGAAGGAACTGTCGTACGACCGCTATCGCGAGATCGAGTACAAGCCCGAGCGCTTTGCCTGGCGTGGCGCACGTCTGCCGTTCGAGATTTCGTTCTTTCACGAAGGCATGGTGTTCGACCAGCCCGTGAAGATCAACGAGGTGGTCAGCAACAGCGTGCGCGAATTCCGGTTCGATCCTGCCGCGTTCAACTACGGTAGCCACCGCGTCGATCCCGCCAAGCTGAAGGGGCTGGGCTTTGCCGGCTTCCGGCTGATGTATCCGCTGAACCAGGGCAAGCGCAAGGACGAACTCGCATCGTTCCTGGGCGCCAGCTACTTCCGCGCGGTGGGCAAGGACCAGTGGTATGGCTTGTCGGCACGCGGCCTGGCGGTGGATACGGCCTTGAACTCAGGCGAGGAGTTTCCGCGCTTTACCGAGTTCTGGATCGAGCGCCCGGCAGCCAATGACAAGCAGTTGACGATCTATGCGCTGATGGATTCGCGCCGCATGAGCGGGGCCTACCGGTTCATCATCAAGCCCGGC
>DAIOET010000058.1:1485-16614 GCA_036746135.1 Cupriavidus sp. | reverse complement strand
CCGACATCTTCACGCTGTCCACCAGCCTGGCCGGCCTGCCCGGCATGAGCGTGCCGGCCGGCTTTGGCGACGGCAACATGCCCGTGGGCCTGCAGATCATCGGCAACTACTTCGACGAAGCGCGCCTGCTGCAGGTGGCCCATGCATTCCAGCAGGCCACCGACTGGCACCTGCGCCGCCCGGCCTGACAGACCGCCAAGCCATCATGCGCATGCACACCCTGCCCCGCATCCCGCTGAAACTGGCCGCCGCGCTGGCGCTGGCCGTGACGCTGGCCGGTTGCCAGATTCCGTTTACCGGCCGCTCCACGCCCATCGCGGCGCGCGACATCGATCTCGCCGGCAACTGCCAGCGCACCGAGGAGGACGGTTTCCGCGAGGACGCGCAGCTGCGTGTATCGGATAACACCGTGCAGCAGCTGCAGTGGAAGCTATGGGTGGGCAAGCGCGGCTCGTGCAGCTTCAACCTGGCCGATTTCCGGCAGGTTCGCAAGACGCCGCACATCGAGCTGCGCGCCAACGACGGCAGCGCCTGCAAGCTGATGGTCTGGCAGGACCCGCGCCGCGTCACGCTGGCGCACGCGAGTTGCCAGTCGCATTGCACGCCGGGCATCTACGAGGAAGCCTGGCCCGTGATGTTCGAGCCGGGTACGGGCGCCTGCGCGCGCACCCGCTGAACGGCAGATCACGATCATGGCGCGCCCGCCCCTGCTCTCTCCCCGCCAGACACCGACGGCTCCCACCCTGGTGGGCCGCTGGCTGCGCGGGACGCTGGCGGCCGCGACCATCGCCGTGGCATTGATGCCCGCCGCGCCGGCCCAGCCGACCGTGGCACTGGCACCGCTTACGCCCACCGCGCCCCTGACCGCTCCGGCGGCGGCCAGCGCGGCGGCGGTAGCGGCGCCGGCCACGGCCACCGAGCCGGCCACCGCACGGGTACGCCTGCCGGCGGAGCCGGGCATGCCGGCGCTGACCGCATACTGGTTCATGCCACGCGAAGGAAGCATCGCGCGCAGCCAGCCGCTGCCGGTGGTGGTGGCGCTGCATGGCTGCGGCGGCCTGATCGACATGAAAGTGGCGGCCAAGCGCGCCGGGACCATCGAGGAAGTCATCGACCCGGCAGCCGGCCTGCAGAGCCGCTACCGCGAATATGCGCACTGGCTGACCGAGCGCGGCTATGCCGTGCTGATGCCTGACAGCTTCAGCCCGCGCGGCAAGGCGCAAGGCATTTGCACCGAGGCGCTCGACGCGCGCACGATCGACGACAAGACACGGCGTGCCGATGCGCTGGCCGCGCTGCGCTGGGTGGCAAAGCAGCCCGGCATCGACGCACGCCGCGTGGTGCTGCTTGGCTGGTCCAACGGCGCGCAGGCCGTGCTGGCGACCATCGACGCGAGCCGTCCGTGGCCGGCGGACACGCCGAACGTGGACCGTGCGGTGGCGTTCTACCCAGGCTGCAAGCGCGCCGTGCAGCAACATGACTTCAGGCTGCGCACGCCGCTGCTGCTGATGATTGGCGGCGCCGACGACTGGACGCCCGCCACGCGCTGCGCCATGCTGCAGAATGCGGTGCAAAGCCGGCAGCCGAAGGCCCGCTTCCGCCTGGAGATCTATCCGGGCGCGTACCACGGTTTTGACGGCACCAGCGAACTGCATGTGCGGCGCGACGTCGCCGCCCGCCAGGGTGTCACCGTGGGCGGCGATGCCGTGGCGCGCGTGGCCGCGCTGGCGCAACTCGATTCATGGCTGGCCAGCCCCGACCCCTGACGATTCCGACTGCGCAGGGACTGGATTCGGCACCAAACGCACACAGATACAGAAAGACTTCATACAGGAATACCGCCATGCAATGGGAAGTGGTGATCGGCCTGGAGACGCACGCACAGCTCTCCACGGCTTCCAAGATTTTCTCCGGCACCTCCACCGCGTTCGGGGCCGACCCCAACACGCAGGCTTCGCCCGTGGACCTGGCCCTGCCGGGCGTGTTGCCGGTGCTTAACAAGGGTGCCGTCGAACGCGCCATCCAGTTCGGCCTGTCGATCGACGCCAAAATCGCCCCGCGCAGCATCTTCGCGCGCAAGAACTACTTCTACCCTGATTTGCCGAAGGGCTACCAGATCAGCCAGTACGAGATCCCCGTGGTGCAAGGCGGCCAGATCACCGTCCAGGTGGAAGGCAAGCAAGGCGTCTACGAGAAGACCGTCAACCTGACGCGCGCTCACCTGGAAGAAGACGCCGGCAAGTCGCTGCACGAGGATTTTGCCGGCATGACCGGCATCGACCTGAACCGTGCCGGCACGCCGCTGCTGGAAATCGTGACCGAGCCGGACATGCGCAGCTCCGCCGAAGCCGTGGCCTATGCCAAGGCTCTGCACTCGCTGGTGGTGTGGCTGGGCATCTGCGACGGCAACATGCAGGAAGGCAGCTTCCGCTGCGACGCCAACGTGTCCGTGCGCCCGGTGGGCCAGGAGAAGTTCGGCACGCGCCGCGAGATCAAGAACCTGAACTCGTTCCGCTTCCTGCAGCAGGCCATCGACTATGAAGTGCAATGGCAGATCGCGGAGATCGAGGATGGCCGCGAGATCGTGCAGGCGACCGTGCTGTTCGATCCGGACACCGGCGAGACCCGCGCGATGCGCACCAAGGAAGACGCGCACGACTATCGCTACTTCCCCGACCCGGACCTGATGCCGCTGGAAATCGACGCAGCCTGGGTCGACCGCGTCAGGAAAGAACTGCCGGAGCTGCCGGCCGCGATGCAGGCGCGCTTCGTGTCGCAATACGGGCTGTCGGCCTACGACGCGAGCACGATCACCGCCACCAAATCGCTGGCCGCCTACTACGAAGCAGTCGTGAAGGAAGTGGGCGCCGCAAGCGCAAAGCCCGCCGCCAACTGGCTGATGGGTGACGTGGCGTCGCAGCTGAACCGCGATGGCATCTCGATCGACGAAGCGCCGGTCAAGCCCGCGCAACTGGCGAAACTGCTTGCTCGCATTGCCGACGGCACGGTATCGAACAACACGGCCAAGAAGGATGTGTTCCCGGCGATGTGGGCTGGCGAGTCCGATGGCGACGCCGACGCGATCATCGCCGCCAAGGGCCTGAAGCAGATGTCCGACACGGGCGAGCTGGAAAAGATCATCGACGACGTGCTGGCCGCCAACGCCAAGTCGGTCGAGGAATTCCGCGCCGGCAAGGAGAAGGCATTCAACGCACTGGTGGGCCAGGCGATGAAGGCCACCAAGGGCAAGGCCAACCCGGCCCAGGTCAACGAACTGCTGAAGAAGAAGCTCGGCTGATCGCTGTCCGTTCCTGCCTTGATAAAAAACCGGTCACGCCGAAAGCGTGGCCGGTTTTTTTTGCGCCCTGCGAGCGCGGTCAGCTCACCGGCACCACACTGACTTCTACGTCCACCGTGTGATCGCCGCCGCCAACGATCACGCCGTGCAGCAGCGGCACGTCGCTGTAGTCGCGCGCGATGGCCAGCGTCACGTGGCGGGTGTCGGCCAGCACGTCGTTGGTGGGATCGAGATCGATCCAGCCATTGACCGGACACCACACGCCGGCCCACGCGTGCGATGCATCGGCGCCGAGCAGGCGTGGCTCGCCCGGCGGCGGGTCGGTGCAGAGATAGCCGCTGACATAACGCGCGGCCAGCCCGACGGACCGCAGGCAGCCGATCATCACCTGCGCGAAGTCCTGGCACACGCCACTGCGCAGCGCGAACGCTTCCACTGCGGGCGTATGGACTTCCGTGGTTTCGCCGTGGTACTCGAAGTCGGCGTGGATGCGGTGCATCAGGTCGATGGCGCCGGCGGCCACGGTGACGCCGGGTCTGAAGCTCTTCAATGCGTAGTCGCGCAGGTCTCGATGCAGCGCCACATTCGGCGATGCGTAGACGAACTCGCTCTCTGGATGGAACGGCTGACCGGCGCGGTAGCGCAGCAGCTGGGCCGCCTCTTCCCAGGGAGTGCCTTGCGACGCTTCGAACAGCGTCCAGCGCGGCGTCAGCGTGACCGTGCTGCAGGTGGTCAGCCGCATCGTTTCGTGCGGCACATCGAGCATGAAATGCAGCACGTTGTTGCCGAACGCATCGGTGCGCACGTGCTGGTGCGACGGCGCGGGATCGACCTCGATCCGGTGCGCGCTGACGGCCTGCCACGGGTACGACGGCGGCGTCACCACGGCGCGCTGCTGCGCGTGCTCCACCGGCCACGCGTACTCGTAAGTGGTGACGTGATGCACGTCGAGCGTGGTGGGTCCCGCGTGCGGGACGGGCTCGGTCAGCGGCTCGGTCAGCGGCTCGGTCGGCGGCTCGGTTTGCGGCTCGGTTTGCGGATTGGCCTGCGGCTCGGTCATGGCAAGTCCGTCTCCGGCGCTACCCCGGCGTGGCTGAAATAGCGGCCGCCGATTTCATCGGACAGCTTTACCATGCGTGCGCCAAGCTGGTCGCACAGGGCCGATAGCTTGACGAACCTGCCCTTGTCGCGCTCGCAAAGCAGTGAACGCGAAGGCAGTGCGCTCACAGGCGGCAGCAGTTCCGCCAGCGGCACGCGCGCCTGCCCCGTGGCGCCGGTCGGCAACTGCGCGAGCTTGTCGCGCAGGCGGTCGAGCACGCCGTAGATGCCGCGTGGATTGGTCGGCTCCAGCACCAGCAGGTCGACCAGTGCCGCCACGTCCGTGCGGCCGGGAAACAGCGAGCGATAGGTCAGCGTGCTGTCGAACAGATGCAGCAGCAGATCGAAACCGCTGCGCGATTCCAGCGCGCCGCTGCTTTCGGCGATTTCCAGGAACAGGGCCAGCGTGCCGAGCCGTTCGATATGACGGCCGATAAAGACCAGCCGCCAGGCCTCGTCGCGTGTCATGCGGTCGCCCTGCGCACCGCTGATGGCGCCGAGCTGCATCGACAGGTGTTCCAGCGCCTTCATCACCTTCGATCGATCGTAGGCGCCTTCGCCGTGGCCGGCCGTGCCGGCGGGGCAGGCGGCGTCGGCCATCGCGTCCTGGAAGTCGTTGCGCGCGGCCAGGATCGTGCGCCAGTGATCGTTCGACAGCCGGTTGCGAATCTCGTTGGCCGCGCGCGCATGGCTGGCCAGCGTCGGCATCAGCCCCATCGATGCATTCGGATTGGCCAGCGCCGATACCAGGCTGCGTTCGAACACCCGCAGCGATGCCTGCGGCGACGGCGTTTGCGGCGCCACCAGCCCGAACCACTGCGCCAGTTGGCCGAGCATGTTCAGCGTGCCGTCGTCGGTCTCGTCGTTGGACTCGATCGAGCCAAGTATCTGGCGGCACAGGCGCACCACGTTCTCCGCGCGCTCGGCATAGCGGCCCGCCCAATACAGGTTTTCCGCCGCGCGGCTCGACACGGCCAGCGGGCGCGTCACGCCGCCGGCGGTCAGCGAAGGCAAACCCGTGCGCGCGGTGCGCGACACCGGCATCAGCCCCTGCGCGGGCTGGCTCGACAACACCCACGTGTCCGCGCTGGTACCGCCGAGCTGCATCGACACGGCCTCCAGGTCCGGCGGTGCCAGCCGCGTGAAGCCGCCCGGCATGACCTGCCAGCCGCCATTGCCATCGGCTACCGCGAACACCCGCAACATGGCCGCGCGCGAGCCGATCCGGCCACCGCCGTTGCCATCGGATTCCCAGCAGGGTGTGTGCGAAAGCGGCAGCGGCGCCTGCAGCGTGAAGCGATCCGGCGTCTCGGCGATGCGTGCGCGCCAGGCGTCGAGCTTTTGCAGACCGCGTTCCATGCCGAGCGAGGTGTCGGCATGCGTGCGTGGATACGTGGGCATCACGAACGCCTCATCGAGCAGGCGCAGCGCTTCATCCTGGGCGGCGGCTTCGCCGCACCACCAGCTCATGACCGACGGCATCACCAGCGCTTCGTCGAGCAGCGCCCGCGCGATGCCGGGCAGGAAGCCGTGGATGGCCGGCGACTCCAGAAAGCCGGAACCCGGCACGTTCGACACCATCACATTGCCCGCCCGCATCGCCTCCAGCAGGCCGGGCACGCCAAGCATCGAATCGCTGCGCAGCTCCAGCGGATCACAGAACACGTCGTCGAGCCGCCGCAGGATCACGTCCACACGCTCCAGCCCGCCGAACGTCTTCAGATAGACCACGTCGTTGCGCACGGTCAGGTCCTTGCCTTCGACGAGCGTAATGCCGAGGTAGCGCGCAAGGAACGTGTGCTCGAAGTACGTCTCGTTGAACGGCCCCGGAGACAGCAGCACGATCTGCCGCCCCGTCCCCGTACCCATGCCTGCGCTGCCGCCCTCCTCCACCGTCGTTGCCGGCGAAGCATGCGCCAGCGTCGAGATAAGCTGCGCGAACGCCGGCGGCAGGCGCCGCACACGCAGGTCGCGGAACGCCTCCGCGTACTGGCCCGAAATGATGAGCCGGTTTTCCAGCGCATAGCCCATGCCCGAGGGCGTTTCGGTGCGATGCGCAATGACCGTCCAGCCGTCCTCGGTGTGAACGAGGTCCACCGCCATCGTCTGCAGGAAGCTGCCGCCAGGCGGCTGGTAGCCCTTGAGCGGCCGCAGGTATCCCGGATGACCGTAGACCAGGCCCGGTGGCAGCAGTCCGCGCGCGAGCAGGTGCTGCGGGCCGTACATGTCGGCCATGATGGCGTTGGCCAGCGTGGCGCGCTGCGTCACGCCGGCTTCGATCACGGCCCAGTCGGCTTCCGATACCAGGAACGGAAACACCTCCAGTTGCCAGGCCCGCGCGCCGCCGCCCTGGTCGGCATAGACGTTGTAGGTGACGCCGTTGTCGCGGATCTGCCGCGACACGGCGGCGGCATGCGCGTCGAGGGTGGCCGGCCGCAGGTCGTCCATGATGCCGAAGAAGCGCGCCCACGGCTCGCGCAGCACGCCATCGGCCTGGCGCAGTTCGTCGCGATGGCCGTCGGGCACGGGTAACGCGAGCCGGGCCGCCAGGGCGGCCGGTGCGTCCGGTACGTCTGGTCCATCGAAGGGCAGCGACGACTGCAAGGGCACGGCTGGGATGTCTCCTGTTGGCAAGGCACGCTAGGCGATATCGCGCAGATCCAGCGTGAACGGAAATTCAAGGCTGCGGCGTGGTGGCGGCGCCACCGCGCGACCCGGCGTATGTCCGATCGAAAAGAACCGCGCCAGGCGGCGGCTTTCCGCTTCATAGGCATTCACCGGGAATGTCTGGTAATTACGGCCACCGGGGTGCGAAACATGATACTGGCAGCCGCCGAGGCTGCGGTCCATCCATGTATCCACCACGTCGAACGTCAGCGGCGCATGCGAGGGGATGGTGGGATGCAGCGACGACGGCGGCGCCCAGGCGCGATAGCGCACGCCCGCCACGAACTCGCCGGCGCGGCCCGTGGGCTGCAGCGGCAACGTCTGTCCGTTCACGGTGACCACGTGCCGGTTGTCGTTCATGCCCAGCACGCTGATCTCGATCCGCTCCACGGACGAATCGACATAACGCACGGTGCCTCCGGCCGCGCCCTCCTCTCCCATCACGTGCCACGGCTCCAGCGCGGTGCGCAACGTCAGCGACAGACCGGCGACGTCGACCTCGCCCACACGCGGAAAGCGGAATTCGAAATGCGGCGCGAACCAGCTCGACTCGAACACGAAGCCGGCTGCCCGCATCTCGGTCAGCACGTCATCGAAATCCATCTGGACGAAGGTGCCGAGCATGAAGCGGTCGTGCAGCGCCGTGCCCCAGCGCGTGAGCCTGACGTTGTAGGGTTTTTGCCAGAAACGCGCCACCAGCGCGCGCAGCAGCAGTTGCTGCACCAGACTCATGCGCGCATGGGGCGGCATTTCGAACGCGCGCAGCTCCAGCAGGCCAAGCCGGCCAGTGGGGCCGTCGGGGGAATAGAGTTTGTCGATACAGAATTCGGAGCGGTGCGTGTTACCGGTGACGTCGATCAGCAGGTTGCGCAGGATGCGGTCGATCAACCACGGCGGCACATGGCCGTTGCCAACTACCTCGCACATGTCGAGTTGCCGGCGCAATTCGTCGAACGCGATTTCCAGCTCGTAGACCTGGTCGTTGCGTGCCTCGTCCACGCGCGGCGCCTGGCTCGTCGGACCGATGAACAGCCCGGAGAACAGGTAGGACAGCGAAGGATGGTTGTGCCAGTACGCGATCAGGCTGGCCAGCACGTCTGGCCGGCGCAGGAAAGGGCTGTCGGCCGCCGTGGCACCGCCAAGCACGAAGTGGTTGCCGCCGCCGGTGCCCGTGTGGCGGCCATCGAGCATGAACTTCTCGGTGGACAGATGCGTTTCATGCGCGGCCTGGTACAGGAATTCCGTATGGTCGACCAGCTCGGGCCAGTTGGCGGCCGGGTGGATGTTGACCTCGATGACGCCAGGATCGGGCGTGACCTGCAGCAGCTTGAGCCGCGGGTCGCGCGGCGGCGGATAGCCCTCCAGCACGATCCGCATGCCCAGCTCGGCAGCGGTGGCCTCTACATCGGCCAGCAGCGCCAGGTAATCCTCCAGCTCGCTCAACGGCGGCATGAACACATAGAGGATGCCCCGCTTGTCCTCCATCGTCTTCAGTTCGACGGCCGGACCGGCGGACCGGCTTGGGTGGCGCAGCTCCACGCACAACGCGGTACGCACCGTATCCCTGGCCGATTCACCGCGCGCGGGCATGGCCTGCGCAGTTCCGCCCACATTGCCGCGCCCGTCCGCACGCGCCCCGGCCCTGCGCGCGGCCATCGTGGCGGCGCTGTACGCGGGCGACTGCGTGCGCAGCGGCGTGGCCGCGGGCAACGGTGCGCGTGGCGCGAAAGGGTCCTGGTCGAATTGCAGCGGGTAGTCGGCCTTCGATGCCCAGGGCAGCGACTCAAGCGGCAGCCGGTATCCCATCGGGGAATCGCCGGGCAGCAGATACATGCGATCGTCGCGCAGAAACCAGCGGCCGGTCATCCAGCCACCCTGATCGCCGCGCGCCAGCGGCAGCACGTAGCCGGTCACGCTCGACAGCCCGGCGTCGAACACACGCCGGAGCCGGGCACGTTCCAGCTCGTCGTCGAGCCGCGTCTCATGCGGGTCGACGTTGACCGGCAGCCGGCGTTCGCGCCACAGGTAGTACCAGACGTCCTCGTAACCGGGCTGGATGCAGTCCGGGTCAAGCCCGAGCCGGCGGGTCAGTGTTTCCAGAAAGCGCTGCGCATCGGCCGAGGTGTAGAGGTCGGGTTCGCGCTCGTCGGCGAACAGGCTGGGGTCGCGCCAGCACGGCTGCCCATCGGTACGCCAGCAGATCGACAGCGCCCAGCGCGGCAGTTGCTCGCCCGGATACCACTTGCCCTGACCGAAATGCAGGAAGCCCCCTTCGCCATAGCGTGCACGAAGCTTGTGCACGAGTTCGGTGGCGAGCCCGCGCTTGGTTGGCCCCAGCGCATCGGTATTCCACTCGGCGCCATCGCGGTCACGCGCGGCGACGAAGGTTGGCTCGCCGCCCATCGTCAGCCGTACATCGAGTTCGCGGAGCTGGCGGTCCACCGACAGGCCGGCCGAATCGATGGCCGTCCACTGGGCATCGGTATAGGGCTTGGTCACGCGCGGCGATTCGTAGATGCGCGAAATCGACATGTGGTGCTCGAACTGCACCTCGCACTCGTCCACCGCGCCGCTGACCGGTGCCGCGCTGCCCGGCTCGGGCGTGCAGGCCAGCGGAATATGGCCCTCGCCGGCCAGCAGCCCGGATGTCGGGTCCAGCCCGATCCAGCCGGCGCCCGGCAGATAGACCTCGCACCACGCATGCAGGTCGGTGAAATCGGCTTCCGCGCCGACCGGGCCGTCCACGGCTTTCACATCGGGCGTCAGCTGAAGCAGGTAACCGGAAACAAAGCGCGCGGCCAGGCCCAGATTCCGCAGCACCTGCACCAGCAGCCAGCCGGTGTCGCGGCACGAGCCCGAGCCATTCTCCAGCGTGGTCTCGGGAGACTGCACGCCCGGCTCCATCCGGATCAGGTAGCGGATCTCACGCTGCAGGCGCTGGTTCAGATCGACCAGGAAGTCGAGCGTCGCGCGCGGCGTGCGGTCGATGCTGTCGACGAACGCGGCAAGGCGCGGTGTCAGCGGGTCCTTTACCAGGTAGGGCGCGAGGTCGTGTTCGAGGCCGGCGGCGTAGGTGAAGGGGATCTTTTCCGCCGACGGCTCCAGAAAGAAGTCGAACGGGTTGTAGACCGACATCTCGGCGATCAGGTCCACCGTCACGCGGAATTCCGTGGTCTTCTCCGGAATCACCAGCCGGGCCAGATAGTTCGAGAACGGGTCCTGCTGCCAATTGACGAAATGCTGCACCGGTTCGATGCGCAGCGAGTAGGACAGGATCGGCGTCCGGCAATGCGGGGCCGGCCTCAGGCGTACGACTTGCGGCGACAACTGCACCGGACGGTCATAGCGATAGTGTGTGACATGACTCAGCGCGACGTGCGTGACCACTGGCGACCCCCCGGGTTGTGTGTAGCGTCAGGCCTAGCAAGACTTGTACCGCCCGGTGCGCAACGCGGTGCGCACAGGTTTGCAACGGGTCCTACATCTGGTTCTTGGCGCGCAGCCCTTCTTCCAGCAGCGACCTCAGCTTGGCCAGCGCACCGGGGTCGCCATGCGCCGCCGCGCGTGCGTACCAGATCTTGGCCTGCTCGATGTCCTTGTCGACGATGCCGGGGTAGCCGCGCTCGTAGTAGCTGCCCACGATGTACTGGGCGCCGCCGTCGCCGGCCGTCGCCGCCTTCGAGTACCAGTTGAAAGCCTTGCCATAGTCGCGCGGCACGCCGCGCCCGGTGAAGTAGTTGGTCGCCAGCGCCATCTGGCCCTGGATATGACCGCCCTGCGCCGCCCGCTCATACCAGCGGTTGGCTTCCTCCAGCGACTTCGGCACCAGCTCTCCGCGCTCGTACAGGTCTCCTAATGTGTACTGCGCATGTGTCATCTGGTTGTCGGCGGCGCGGCGCAGCCAGACCAGCGCCTCCTGCGGCTTGGCCGTTGTGCCCTCGCCGCGCAGCAGCATCATCGCGTAGTTGAACTGCGCCAGCCGGTTGCCCTTCTGGGCGGCCTCGGCAAATCCCTTGAGCGCGGCATCGAACTGGCCGGCTTCATAGGCGGACACGGCCTCGCGGGTCTGGGCCTGGGCGGGGGCGGGAGGTTCGGACGCCGCATGGGCGTGCAGCGCGCACGCCAACACCATGCCAAGAACGGCCCGGAGGATCGTGGGGGCGACTGTGAAGGGCATGGCAGGCTCCGGATTCCTGAAAGGCGCGGCGGGATGATTCCAGTGTATTGGGGAGCCGTCGGTTCTGCCATGCACTCGACAACTATCATCGAGTTAAAATTCTATCCATACATTCGTCGTACGAATATATTGTCCAGCTATCCCGCAAACCGGTACCCGACGCCTACCTCGGTCAGCAGATGCACCGGTTGCGCCGGATCGGTTTCCAGCTTGTGCCGCAGATGCCCCATATAGACGCGCAGGTAGTGGCTGCTTTCCGAATGCGACGGCCCCCAGACTTCGCGCAGCAGTTCGCGGTGCGTCATGACCTTGCCGCGATGGGCCAGCAGTACCGCCAGCAGCCGGTATTCGATCGGGGTCAGATGCACCTGCGCGTCGCCGCGCGTGACCAGCCGGTTGGCCAGATCCACGCGGATCTCACCGAACGCGATCTGCGGCGTGCCCTGCGGGTTGATCTTGGCATGGCGGCGCAGCAGCACGCGCACGCGGGCTACCAGTTCGCCCACGCCAAACGGCTTGGTCAGGTAGTCATCGGCGCCGGCGTCGAGGGCGGCGATCTTGTCCGCCTCGTCCGTGCGCGCGGACAGCACCAGCACCGGCACCTCGGTCCAGGTCCGCATTTCGCGGATCAGTGTCATGCCGTCGCCGTCGGGCAGTCCCAGGTCCAGGATCACGATATCGGGCTGGCGCGTGCCCGCATCGATCAGCCCGCGCTTGAGCGTTTCGGCCTCGTGCACGGTGCAACCCTCGGCCTGCAGCGACTCGCGCACGAAGCGGCGGATATGGGGTTCGTCCTCGACCAGCAATACGGTCGGCGAATAGTCGAATGGCATTTCAGTGCGGATCAGGAAGAGTGATGTCGAGCGGTTCCGGCTCGATCGACGGAGGATTGCCGCGCGGCAGCGCCAGCGTGAAACGGGCGCCCGGCCGGGCCGCTTCCACCCAGATGCGGCCACCATGCGCCTGCACGATGGCCTCGCACACGGCCAGCCCAAGACCGACGCCCGCCGTGGCGGACTCGCGCTGGCCCCGCGTGAATTTCTCGAAGATGTGACGTTCCTGGCCCGGCGGCACGCCGGGGCCTTCATCCTCGACGACCAGACGTACCTCGTGGTCGAGTAACTCGCCCCGGATGCGCACGAGCGTGCCCGGCGCCGTGTACTTGGCGGCGTTTTCCAGCAGGTTGCACAGCACGCGCTCCATCAGCACGCCGTCGCATTCCACCAGCGGCAGCGCGGACAGGTCCGCCACCTGCACACGGTGCGCCTTGAGCGCTTCGCGCATCGACGCCAGCGCCGCGCCCACCAGTTCCTCCAGCGATTGCCAGCCACGCTGCAGCGCCACATCGTGCTGCTGCAGCTTCGCCATGTCGAGCAGGTTCACCACCATCGTGCGCATGCGTTGTGCCTGCCCGCGGATGGCCACGACCGTTTCCGCCACGTCGGGCGTCAGCGGCGGATCGGCGCGCTGCAGTGTTTCGGCCATGCCGATCAGTCCGGTCAGCGGCGTGCGCAGGTCGTGCGATACCGCCGCCAGCAGCGAGCTGCGCAGCCGCTCCGATTCGATCGACACCAGCGCGCGCTGCGCCACTTCCACATAGTGCAGGCGCTCGATACCGATGGCGACCAGCGTGGCGAACACATCGGCCTGGCGGCGCAATTCCGGCTCGGCCAGTGCATGCCATGCGCGCGGCTCCACCGCCAGCACACCGCGCGTCTGCATCGGAGCCTTGAGCGGCAGATAGAGCACGGTGCTGCCCGGCAGCGTGTGGGTGCCGGTACCGGCGGGCTGGCCGTGATCGAACACCCATTGCGCCAGCACCGTGTCGATCGCCTCGCCCTTGCCGGTCTTCTCGTTCTGGGCGCCGTCGGCCATCCGCATCAGCCTGCCTTGTTCCGAGACAAGGAAGAAGGTCGCCTGCGCGTCGAACGCGGCGCGCATGAAGCGGCTGCCAATCTCGACAATCTGATCCGTGGTCAGCGCGGCCGACAATTCACGCGCCAGTTCATAAAGCGTGCGCGCGTCGGTCTCGCGCCGCACGGCCACCTGCGCCTGCTCGCGCAGCCCCGCGGTCAGTTGCCCGATCACCAGGCCCACCGCCAGCAGCACGACGAATGTGAGCAGGTACTGCACGTCGCTAACCGCAAACGACATGCGTGGCGGCACGATGAAGAAATCGAACGCGGCCACGCCAAGCACCGACGCCAGCGCGGCGGGACCGCGTCCGTGGCGCAGTGCGACTGCCACCACCGCCGCCAGGAACAGCATGGCGATGTTCACCATGTCGAACCACGGGCGCGTGAGCGTCGACAACACCGTGGCACCGGCGCACCACACCACCGCAAATGCATAGTCGCGCCTGCGCGTGCGGGCCAGCTCGGCCGCTGCCTGCGCGTCGGCATCGTGATGCGCGTCCGTCGTCATCGGTACGCGCGGGCGCAGATCCGTGCGCGTGGTATCGGCAGCCACGCGAATCACGTCGATTTCGGGACAGCCGGCGGCCAGCGCGTCGGCAAACGTCTGCTTGCCGATCAACCGGTTGCCCGCCCCGAGCACCGGCGACAGCATGCGTGCAAGCCACATGCGTGCCTGGTCGACGAGATTGCCTTCGGCATGCCAGTCGTTGCGCGCGCGGCCCACCAGCGCTTTGGTGAGATTGTGGCGGCGTATGTAACCGGACACCGCTTTCACCATGTCGTGACCGGCCAGGGTTTCGGTGCGCGCGCCAAGCTCCTCGGCCAGTTGCATCGCGGCGCGCACACGCACGCGCACCGTGTCCGCCAGCGGCATCAGGCGCGGCGTGGCAATGGTCACCACATGCCAGTCGCAATCGAGCTGACTGGCCAGCCGGCGCGCGCTGCGCACCACCTGTTCGGCATCGTCTCCCGTGCCGATGCAGGCCAGCACGGCCTCGCGCGTGCGCCATACCGGTTCGATCGCTTCGGCGTGGCGATACGCGCGCACGTCGTCGTCCACGCGATCCGCCGTGCGTCGGAGGGCCAGCTCCCGCAGCGCGATCAGGTTGCCTTTGCGGAAGAAGTTGCGCGCGGCGTGGCGCGCCTGCTCGGGCAGGTAGACCTTGCCTTCGCGCAGGCGCCGCAGCAGTTCGTCGGCCGGCAGGTCCACCAGCACCACTTCATCGGCGCCATCGAATACCGCGTCCGGCACGGTTTCCCAGACGCGCACGCCGGTGATGCCGCCCACGGCCTGGTTCAGGCTGTCCAGATGCTGCACGTTGACCGTGGTCCAGACGTCGATGCCCGCTGCCTGCAGCTCCTGGATGTCCTGCCAGCGCTTGGGATGGCGGCTGCCCGCCGCGTTCGAATGCGCGAGTTCGTCGACGAGGATCAGGGCCGGGCGCCGCATCAGCGCGCCGTCGAGATCGAACTCCTGCAGCACGCGATCACGATAAGACACATCGCGCAGTGGCAGGCGTTCCAGCCCTTCGACCATCGCCTCGGTTTCGGCGCGGCCATGTGTCTCGATCACGCCGATCACCACATCCACGCCCTGCTCGCGCAAGGCGCGGGCGGCGGTGAGCATGGCGAATGTCTTGCCCACGCCGGCCGATGCACCAAAGTAGACGCGCAGCTTGCCGCGCGCGGCGCGCACGTCTTCCGCCTGCATGCGCTGTAGCAGGGCGTCGGGGTCTGGGCGGGAGGCGTCGGTCATCGTGCGGGAATTGTGCCACGCAGGCAGGTGTCGTGTTTGGACGCGCCGGCCCTCTCCCCCGGCCCCTCTCCCGCGCGCGGGAGAGGGGAGAGAACCGGCGGCTTCTCAAATGCCTCCCGCGTGAGGAGGGAGAGAACCGACGGCGTCTCAATTACTCCCGGTGTGCTCCCCTCTCCCGCCTGCGGGAGAGGGGCGGGGGAGAGGGCAAGCCCGTCAA
>DAIOET010000058.1:0-1385 GCA_036746135.1 Cupriavidus sp. | reverse complement strand
GTGCTCCCCTCTCCCGCCTGCGGGAGAGGGGCGGGGGAGAGGGCAAGCCCGTCAACTGCCACGCGCCTACTTCGCAGCATCCAGCGCCAGATTCAGCTTCAGCACGTTGACGCCCGGCTCACCGAGCACGCCAAGGCCAGGCCCGTCGGTATTCGCCGCGATCAATGCTTCGACCTTTGCCGTCGGCACGCCGCGCACACGCGCCACGCGCGCCGCCTGGTACTGCGCCGCCGCGAGACTGATATGGGGGTCCAGCCCGCTGCCTGACGCCGTCACCAGATCCACCGGCACCGGCGCCTTGTTATCGGGATCGGCTGCCTGCAGCGCATCGATGCGTGCGCGCGCCGCGTCGGTCAGCGCGGGGTTGGTCGGCCCCAGATTCGAGCCAACGGATGCCGCCGCGTTATAAGGCATCGGGGCCGTGGCCGACAGCCTTCCCCAGAAGTACTTCGGGTCCGAAAACGGCTGACCGATCAGCTCGGAGCCGACGGCCTTGCCATCCCGCACGATCAGCGAGCCTGCCGCCTGATGCGGAAACACGGCGCTGGCGATGCCGGTGACCACGCCCGGATAGAGCAGCCCCGTGATGATGGACAAAGCGATGAATACGGTCAGCGCCGGACGCAGCATGCCGCCTTGGCGTGCGGGTTCGGTCAGGGTATTGGCTTGTGAAGGCATAGTAGTTCTCCAGACTCAGATCCAGCCGAACATCGTCAGCAGCAGGTCGATCAGCTTGATGCCCACGAATGGCACCAGAATGCCGCCCAGCCCGTAGATCACCAGGTTGCGTCGCAACAGCGTGGCGGCACCCAGCGGGCGATACACCACGCCACGCAGCGCCAGCGGAATCAGCGCCACGATGATCAGCGCGTTGAAGATCACGGCGGACATGATCGCGGACGCCGGCGTGGACAGGTGCATCACGTTCAGCAGGTTCAATTGCGGATACGTCGTGGCAAACGCGGCCGGGATGATCGCGAAGTACTTGGCCACGTCGTTGGCCACGCTGAACGTGGTCAGCGATCCGCGCGTCATCAGCATCTGCTTGCCGATCTCGACGATCTCGATCAGCTTGGTCGGATTGCTGTCCAGGTCGACCATGTTGCCGGCCTCGCGCGCCGCCTGCGTGCCGCTGTTCATCGCCACGGCCACGTCGGCCTGCGCAAGCGCCGGCGCATCGTTGGTGCCGTCGCCCGTCATCGCCACCAGGCGGCCCTGCCCCTGGTACTCGCGGATCAGCGCCAGCTTGGCCTCGGGCGTGGCTTCGGCCAGGAAGTCATCGACGCCTGCCTCGGCCGCGATCGATGCCGCCGTCAACCGGTTGTCGCCCGTGATCATCACGGTGCGGATGCCCATCTTGCGCAGCTCGCCAAAACGCTCGCGGA
>DAIOET010000057.1:0-16731 GCA_036746135.1 Cupriavidus sp. | reverse complement strand
CCCCATTTGGACATTGGGCAACTCTTCAGTACCATCTTGGGCCATACAGGAGCTTTTCTGTCACGGGGCAGAGGCAAGCATCCCTGGCTAGGAGACAAGATGTCAGATGTGGCGCCGGCAGACAGACGCCGCCGCAACCGTACGGCCGTGCCGAAGATCATCATGGGCGCCGGGATTGCGCTTTCGCTAGTCATTACGACGATCTGCGGCGTTGCGCTCTATCAGATGCGCCGGGACGCGATGGAAAATGCGCTGCAGGCCTCCGAGAATCTCTCGCTCACGCTTGAACGCGCCATTGCCAGAAACCTCCAGACCTACGAGCTATCGATGCACTCCGTGATCGATGGCATGAAGGACCCGGAGATCATGACCCTGCCCCCTGCGATGCGGCATCTGGTCCTGTTTGACCGATCGATCAACGCCGAGGACTTGGGCTCGCTTCTGGCCACCGACGTTGACGGCAACCTGATTCTGGATTCCCGCTCCACTACGCCGCGCCCGGTCAATGTCGGCGACCGCGATTATTTTCTCGCGCATAAGGACAACCCGAGCGTCGGCATATTCGTGAGCCGCCCTTTCCAGCCTCGGCTGACTCAGGACGCGCCTTCCATTGGTATCAGCAGCCGCATCAGCCGGCCGGACGGCAGCTTCAACGGCGTCGTCGTTGGAACGTTGCGGCTCAATTTCTTCCGCAGGTTGTTCGAGGGAGTGGAATTAGGCCACGAAGGCACGCTCACCCTGGTGCGCAGCGATGGCGTCGTAATCATGCGACGCCCGTTTGAAACCAGCGTTATCGGCCGCGATATCTCGACATCCCCGGTATTCAGCCTGTGGCAAGGGGTCGACAAGGGCACCGGGATCGGGACCGGCACCATTGACGGCGTGGAGCGGCTCTATAGTTTCCGTAAAGTCGGGAACTACCCTCTGACCCTGATAGTTGGCCGCGCACTGAACGATGTACTCATCGCATGGCGTAAGCGCGCCGCGGCTTTTGTCATTCTCATTGCGATCGTCGACCTCGTCATCCTGGCCCTTTCGATATCGCTGGCGCGACAGTGGAAACAGCGGGCAGCCTCTGAACGCCATTTGCTGCAAATGGTGAGTACCGACGGATTGACCGGTCTCGGGAGCCGACGAGCACTCGACGATCGGGCCGATATGGAATGGCGGCGCGCGATGCGCGATGGCACGCCACTGTCAGTCCTGATGATCGACGTCGACGACTTCAAGGCTTACAACGACCAATACGGCCATTTGGCGGGCGACGATGCACTCGCCGCCATTGGTCGCTGCATCGGTCTCTCCATTCGGCGGCCAGGGGATATTGCAGCGCGATATGGTGGCGAAGAATTCGCCGTCCTGCTGCCCAATACGGATTCGGAGGGTGGCTGGGGTGTTTCCGAATCGATTCGCAGCGCCGTTCAGACGTTGCAGATTCCGCATGAGGGCGCCCTTCGAAAGCTGCTGACCGTCAGCATTGGAATAGCAACCGTTCAGGGGGGCGATGGGTTTGCCGATTTGCGCGGACTGGTCCAGGCGGCCGACGCGGCGCTCTATCGCGCAAAAGCCGGTGGACGCAACCAATCGGTCCGCTATGTCGCCCCGGCATTGGACATCAGCGGTAGCGCCGCATCCCAGGTCTGAGCGCCGTGCGTGCGCGGACGACTACCGGTATTTCAGGGTAGCCGGCAAATTCATTTCGGATTCTGCCGCTTTTCATCGTCGGCGGCGGTCTCAGTTGTCGTGATCAACGGGCCCAACATCCACAAGCTCTCAGGCATTGCGCCACCACCGCAATACAGATCGACGACCTTTACCGCATGAGCGAGGGCGGCATCGCGCGCCTGTTCCTCGCTTTCAAACGCGCCGTCCACCGATAACAGTTCGGATGTCCGATCCAGGATAGTCAGCGGTGAGCTGGATATATGAATCCTGGTCCGCCCGATCCATTGACGGTCGGCCTGCTCTGTCTGAATTTCGAAAGCCACGTATTTGCCGTGGCGCTGCAATGCGCCCAATTGCGTGTCGAGCCACTCCATTGCCGCGTTGACTCCGGCGTCCTGGGCAGCCGCCAAGGAAGCATAGCTACGCGCGCCCACGTAGAGCGAGTGTTCCTTGGAACGCGAGGGCGACGCCTCGGTTCGCATCTGAAATTCCGCCAGATACCGCGTGCTTGCCGTAGCCAACGCCGGCATCGCTACCGTTACGGTCGGCGTAAAACGACCGTCGTTGCCCTGGAAGGCGCCACAACGCACCGGGCATCCGCGGTAGGTCAGTTTGATTTCGTCACTCATTCTCTACATTTCCCGCTCTTGGCAGCGCCGCCTGGACATATACGCGAAGAAGACGTTGCCCAAGTCTCGTAACCAAAGATAGCAACAGATGACGAAGGCTTGGTAGCCGTATCAAGAATGCAACCTTTTTGCCGGACGCTAAGGAATGGTCCGCGCGAGGACTGCTCTCATCCATCCGCATGAGAATAGTGATTCATGGTCCCCAACA
Organism: Cupriavidus sp.; assembly: GCA_036746135.1. Classification (GTDB taxonomy): domain Bacteria; phylum Pseudomonadota; class Gammaproteobacteria; order Burkholderiales; family Burkholderiaceae; genus Cupriavidus. The sequence continues at coordinate 14,229 of DAIOET010000057.1, read as the reverse complement.
ATCGATCCACGGCTCGTTCTCTTTTGCGCGGCAACGCATATACGTGGCCGCAGGAGTACATCTTGTTGGCGCGACCGGGCCATCCGTTCGCATGGCCGTTCATTTTGGGTGACATAAAAGACGTTTCGATTTCGATACGTTTTTGACCACCTCGGGCCATCCCTCGCACGTCGTGTATCAGGGATCTAACACGCCACTTTTACGCCCGCTTCAAACGCCTTATTCGGCATAAAGAAATGCAAACGGTACAAATTCTTTTCCTAATGTGCTTTATCAGGCCAGTAATGGTTTCGAAACAATTAGTTACAGAGTACCCGAAAGATCTCACCTCTGAAAAACCACCTCTTTATAAATCAATGAGTTAGGTGCCCTGGCACGTTCGTCGCGGTATGGCTTGCAACCGGTGCACAAGAGCCACGACAGAACAGGCCAGAGGACACCGGAAAAACAAAGTAGATGGACGGGGAGAAGGAATCCGAGGGGTACGGTCTCGGGGTCCAAGGGGGAGAAAAAAGCGGGCGGCACGCTGCAGTGCCGACCGGACCCGGCAGAAGCATCGTCAGGTCAGCAGGTTGCAGCAAATTCGGGTGTGGAATCGATCCCTGGAGAGCTGTTGGATCGGGTCCGCAGTGCCCAACAGGGTGCATAAACGCCACCGGGAGTGGCGAAGCATCGGGCATCGGCAGAGTGTCGCCAGGCTTTGTCCTGAGCGGAACTCCTCCCCTGAGACGGGTGGAACCATGACAGAAGTCACAGGCCTTGTGGCAGCTGTCTGGTTTGGCCTCGGCCGGTTTCCGGTCGAAACCTTGTGCCCGACCTCCAGCGGGCGCTTTTTTCCACTAACCATGACGTCAAGGAGAAGGACATGACCTCCATGTTCAACAGCATCAAGCATTTTGCCCAGGAAGAAGACGGTGCAGCTGGCGTGGAATACGCGCTGCTGCTGGCATTCGTGGCCCTCTGCATGGTCGCGGTCGGCCCCGCTGTCAAGGCCGCGGTGACGAAAATCTGGGGCGATATTTCGACGGCGCTCACGGCTGCTGCGTGAGCGGTGCGAGCCCGGTGCGCTGCGCCAAGCACCGGGCTCCACCACCGTCTTTCCTGGCGCATTGATTTTCTTCTTCGCATGAGAGGCTGCCATGCAAACGATCAACACCGTCACCGTCTTCGCCCCGCTGACCTCGGCTTGCCTGATGGCCGTGCTCAGCGTCGCCGTGGTGACCGATCTGCGCAGCCACAAGATTCCGAACCAACTCGTCGTGACGGGAACCATCGTGGCGTTGGCGCTGCAGATGGGCCTGCACGGCGCGGCAAATGGGACATGGCAATGGGTCACCGGCTTTGCCGCCGGACTCGCGCCCTTTGTCCTGCTGTATATCGTGCGTGCCGTGGGCGCGGGCGACGCCAAGCTGATGGGCTGCGTCGGCGCGCTCACGGGGCCAGCCGCGATCCCGGAAATCCTGCTGGCGACGCTGCTGGCCGGTGGCGTGCTGGCGCTTGGCGTGATGCTCTGGCGCCGCGAGTCGCGCCGCACGCTGCACGCGGTAATCGGCACGCTGCTCTGCATGCCGATCGCCGGCCACGCATCCACCACGGCCGCCGAGCTTCCTGAGCCTGGCCCCCGCAGCGGCGCGAACAGAATTCGAACCATCAGACGCCTGCCGTACGCAGTGGCGATTGCGACAGGCGTGGCACTGGTGATGACGGGCGTGATCTGAGCACCAGCCGTCGCCAGTAGAACGACACAAGCCCGGCCTACCGGGCAAGGAACGGGAGAACCATCATGGCCAGGAAGCTTCGCAACACTGTCAGCGCCGCGAACACGCGCCGCTGCCCGTCTCGCCAGTACAACCGCGCACCGCAAACCGAATTGCCCGCGCAGGCCGCGCGAACGGTGCGCCAGCACATCGGCTGGGTATTCCACCACTAGCCGTACGGCACACCGCACCAACGCACCACCAACGTATAGACCGTCAGTGAGCTGAGATGGCGCACCGCCCGCGCGGTGCCGCCAGGGGCGCCTGCATGCCTTCGCCGGGACACCAGGCATCACAAGGAGAGGGAGGAACCATCAAATGAGAAACGTACGCACCCTGTTGATGTTGCTGGTGGCGGCCCTCGCAGGTCTCGCCGCCGTCGTGCTGGCTTCACGGTGGATGGTGGAGCAAAGCGCCGGCAGCACGGTCAAGGTGGCGGTGGCCAACACCGACATCAACCTCGGCCAGCGCCTGGCGCCCGAGTTCGTCAAGCTGGTCGACTGGCCGCGCGAAAGCCTGCCGCCCGGCGCTCTGGGCGACCTCAAGACGGTGGACGGCCGTGTGACCAAGGCCAGCGTGATGCGCGGCGAGCCGATCCTCGAATCCAAGCTCACGCCGGCCGGCACCAAGGGTGGCCTGTCCGCCGTGATTGCCGACGGCAAGCGCGCCATCACCGTGCGCGTCAACGATGTCGTCGGCGTGGCCGGCTTCGCGTTGCCGGGCAGCTTCGTCGACATCATCGTCAACACACAAAAGGACGGCAAGAGCGGGCCCTCCGAGACCGAGCAGTCGATCTCGAAGATCGTGCTCGAAAAGATCCTGGTGCTGGCCGTGGCGCAGGAAGTGAACCGCGACGAGACCAAGCCCAAGGTAGTGAACGCCGTGACGCTCGAAGTCTCGCCCGAAGAGGCCGAGAAGCTCGACCTGGCACGCAGCGTCGGTTCGCTGTCGCTGGTGCTGCGCAACCAGGTGGAAGCGCGCCCGGTGGACACGGCCGGCGCCACCAAGCGCAGCCTGCTCAATGAGCCGGTGGTCCAGGCAGCGGCGCCCACGACCATCACCAAGGTCATCCAGGTGGCCCAGCGCATCGTCGAACGCAAGCCCGTCAATACCAATTGCGTAGGCGTCATCAGCGGCATGCATCAGGACAAGGAGTGCTTCTGAGCGTGCGAGCCGGCACGCCCAGAAGACACCAACCGGGGGAAATCATCATGAAGACCAGCCACACACCGTCAGGCCATGCGCGATACAAGCGCATGCACGGCACCGTCCGCCTGAGCGCCGTCGCCACCCTGGCCATCACCAGCGTCTGGCTGGCCAGCGCGCAGGTGCAGGCCGCCGAGGAGACCACCCTCGCCACGCAGGCCACACGCATCGCGGCGAACGGTCCGATCCAGCTGACCATCGGCGCCACCACGCCGCCGCCCGCCCCCGCCGACGCCGGCGGTGGCCGCGGACCGAGCTGCGTGGGTGCCGCCGCCGAGCCCGAGCAGGTCACGGTGCCGATCGGCAAGTCGCGCATGCTGCCACTGCCCGAACCGGTAAAGACGCGCACGCTGGGCAATCCGAGTGTGGTGCAGGCGATGCTGGTGTCGCCGCAGACCATGTACCTGCTGGGTCTGGACATTGGCACCACGAACATGATCGTGCAGGGGCGCAGCGGCCGCTGCCTGGTGATCGATGTCACCGTCGGCGCCGATCCCGCGGGCCTGCAATCCACGCTGCGTTCGCTGCTGCCCGGCGCGCGCAACGTGCAGGTGGCGTCCGCCGCCGACAGCCTGGTACTGAGCGGTAATGTGCCCGATTCCGCCACCGCCCTGCAGGTCATGGACATTGCCAACGCGTTCGTGCTGCGGCAGTCGCGCAGCCCGTTGCAGGCGCCGCCGCAATCGCTGGGCGCGCCGTCCAACGCGCCCGGCGGCCCGAACATGATGATGCCGATGGGCGGCGTGATGATGCCCATCGCGGCCAACACGCCGAGCAACAACGGCGGCATGCCGATCCGTAGCAGCAAGCTCATCAACATGCTGACGGTGGACGCGCCCCAACAGGTGATGCTTGAAGTCAAGGTGGCCGAGGTGTCCAAGACGCTGATCGACCAGCTTGGCGCGGCGGCCAATATCCAGGGCGCCTTCGGTAGCTGGCAGTTCGGCCTGCTGGCGAACTTCCTGTCCGGCGCCCCGTCCGCGCTGACCGCCATCAAGAAGAACAATCTGCCGCTGGCACTTCAGCTCGACGCGCAGAAGGGCGACAGCCTGGTCAAGATCCTGGCCGAGCCAAACCTGATGGCGATCAGCGGCCAGGAAGCCAGTTTCCTGGCGGGCGGCAAGGTCTTCATCCCGGTACCGCAATCGAACTTCGGCGGCGTCACCACCATCGTGCTGCAGGAAGAAACCTTCGGCGTGGGGCTCAAGTTCACCCCGACCGTGCTGGCCAACGGCCGCATCAACCTGAAGGTGGCGCCTGAAGTATCCGAGCTGTCGCCAACGGGCGTGGCGGTGACCGCGCCGAATACGTCGGGCTCCACGATCCTGCCGCTGATCAACACCCGGCGCGCCTCCACCACCCTGCAGGTGATGGACGGCCAGAGCTTTGCCATCGGTGGCCTGATCAAGAGCAACGTCACGGGCAGCCTCAAGGGCCTGCCGGGCGCTGGCGAGTTGCCGGTACTGGGCAACCTGTTCCGCAGCACAAGCTTCCAGCAGGACCGCAGCGAACTGCTGTTCGTGGTCACCCCGCGCCTGGTGAAGCCGCTGCCGCCGAACTACCCGATGCCGACCGATTCGTTTGGTCCTCCGATCAACGGCGAGGTCTACATCAACGGCAATATGGAAGGTCATCCGCAACGCCTGCCGGACAACCTGGCGCCGCCCGCGATGCCAGTCGGACCCGCCGCGCCGGTGCCTCCCGCGAACGCGCCGGTCACGTCGATCATCCCGACCACGCCGACCATGCCGACCACGCCCATTGGGCCTGCCCCGACGGCCTCGACCCAACCCGTGAATATGCAACCGGTCACCGCGCAACCGCTCGGCCCGAGTCCCGCGAACCCGCCGCAGCCGGACAACGGCAAATTCGTGCCAACCGCCGCGCTGCCGCCTTCGTCGCCCGCCACGCTGGCGGCCGGCAGCGCCCAGTGAACCGACATCGACAGGGGAACATCATGAATTCCACCACACGACATCTGTGCATCGCCGCGGGGGCGCTCCTCTGCTGCGGCCTGACTGGCTGCATGAGCACCTCGCCGATCTGGGACGCCCACTTCGGGGAATCGGTACGCACCGTGCGAATGATGCAGACGCTCAACCCGAATGCGTCATACACCAACACCGACCCCGTCACCGGTGTCGACGGCCGCGCCGCCACGTATGCGATGGACCGCTACGGCCAGTCGTTCCGGAATCCGCCGACGGACGGCAACACGTTCGTGATTGGCATCGGCAATTCGGGCAACAACGGCTCGCAGTAAGCATGGCCGGCCGGCCCGGCCCAATCCGAGCACCACCAGAACCACCAGGACCACCCGAGGGAGTTGCAACATGGCAAAGCTGATACTGGTCTCCGCCGACGATGTGCGCGCGCGCCAGATGCTGGCACTGGCCCAGCAGGCGGATACGCGGCGCCAGCCGCAACTGGTCTGCGTGGACCCGGCCAAGGCGCTCGGCATGCCCGGCCTGATCCACGCCACGGACTTCGTGGTGCTACAGGCCGACGAGTTCGACATGGACGTGCTGGAGCGGCTGCGCCAGCGCTTTCCCGAACCGGGCGACGTGCCTTGCATCCTGGTCACACCCGAACCGTCCACCGAGTTGCTGATGCGCGCGATGCGCATGGGCGTACGCAGCGTGCTGCGCTGGCCGCTCGATCCGCGCGAGTTCAACGAGGAGTTGACGCGACTGGATACGCGCGCACAGGCCGACGCCGTCGCGCAGGCCCGCACCTTTGCATTCACGTCGTGCAAAGGCGGCAGCGGCACCACGTTCGCCGCCGCCAACTTTGCCTACGCGGTGGCGACCCAGCGTGGCAAGCGCGTGCTGCTGGTGGATCTGGACCAGCAATTCGGCGACGCCGCCTTCGTCGTCACCGACAGCCTGCCGCCAGCCACGCTTGGCGACATCTGCCGCCAGATCGACCGGCTCGACTCCGCACTGCTGGACGCCTGCGTCACGCATGCGCACCCGAACCTGGACGTCATCGCCGGCGCGGGTGATCCGGTCAAGTCGGCCGACGTCAAGGCCGCGCACCTCGAACGCATTCTGGATCTGGCCCGGCCCGCGTATGACGTTCTGGTATTCGATCTGGGCCAGGCGATCAACCCGGCCTCGATCATGGTGCTGGACCATTCCGACACGATCCATCCCGTGGTGCAGCTTACCCTGCCCTACCTGCGTGCCGGCCGCCACATGATGGAGATCTTCCATTCGCTCGGCTATCCGGCTGATCGCATACACGTGCTGCTGAACCAATTCGAAAAGCACGCCGCGATCACCATCCGCACGATGGAAGACTCGCTGGGTGCCCGCATTGCCCACACGCTGCCTTCCGATGCCAAGACGGCCCGCGAAGCGGCCAATCAAGGCGTACCCGTTCCGCAGCTCGCACCCAGCAGCGCCATCACCCGCGCGCTGCTGCAAATGGTGGACACCGCCTTCCCGGTAGCGGCGAAGAAGGAGGAAGGCCTGTTCGCCCGGCTGCTCGGAAACCGGGGCGATACCACCCAGCCGTTGCCCGTGGGCCGGCACGCGTAACCCATTAGGAGAACCGCCATGTCCCTGCGCGCTCAACTGTTCGAGAAGGCCGGCGAAGCCGTACCCGACCGCGTCAATGACCGCGTGCCCGAACGCACGGGCGAGCGTGGCTCAGAGCGCGCCGCCAATGGCGCGGGTACCACCGCCGCCTACCAGCAGCTCAAGATGGACGTTCATGCAGCCATCATCGAGCGCGTGGAACTGGAAAAGCTGCTGCGGCTGACACCGGATCAGGTCAAGCGCGAGCTGGCCATCCTGGTGGAGCGCATCGTCGAAGAACGCAACATCCCGCTCAACGAGGCCGAGCGCCGTCGCCTGGTATCGGACGTGCGCGACGAAATGCTGGGCTACGGCCCGCTGGAGCCGCTGCTGGCCGACCCGACTGTATCGGACATCCTCGTCAATACGGCCAGCAAGGTCTATGTGGAACGGCGCGGCCGGCTGGAACTTACCGACGTAACGTTCCAGGACGACGCGCACCTGATGAAGGTGATCGACAAGATGGTGTCGCGCGTGGGCCGGCGCGTGGACGAATCGAGCCCGATGGTCGATGCACGCCTGCCCGATGGCTCACGGATCAACGCGATCATTCCGCCGTCCGCCGTAGACGGGCCGCTGCTCTCGATCCGGCGCTTTGCCGTGAACCCACTGATGGTCAAGGACCTGGTGGAGCTGCAGACGCTGACGCCGCCGATGGCGCAGTTGATCGAGGCTATGGTCAAAGCCAAGCTCAACATTCTGATCTCCGGCGGTACCGGCAGCGGCAAGACCACGATGCTGAACATCCTGTCCGGGTTCATCCCCGAAAACGAGCGCATCGTGACCATCGAGGATGCGGCCGAGCTGCAACTGCGGCAGGACCACGTACTGCGCCTGGAAACGCGACCGCCCAACATCGAAAACCGCGGCGAGATCACGCAGCGCTCCCTGGTGCGCAACGCACTGCGGATGCGGCCGGACCGGATCATCCTGGGCGAAGTGCGCGGCGCCGAGGCGCTGGACATGCTGCACGCGATGAACACGGGCCACGAGGGCTCGCTGGCCACGATCCACGCCAATACCCCGCGCGATGCGCTGACGCGGCTGGAAAACATGGTCAGCATGGCCGGCCTGTCGCTGCCGCCGCGCACCATGCGCCAGCAGATCACGTCTGCCATCACGGTCATCCTGCAGGTGTCGCGGCTTTCCGATGGACGGCGCAAGCTGATGAGCATTCAGGAGGTCACCGGCATGGAAAGCGACGTGGTCAACATGCAGGAGATCTTCACGTTCAAGCGCACCGGCGTGGATGCGGAAGGCCGCGTCAAGGGCTATTTCTGCGCGACCGGCGTGCGGCCGCAGTTCTCCGATCGTCTGCAGGCATTCGGCCTTTCGGTGCCCGAACGGCTCTACGAGCCAACGGTGCGGTTCGACGTCTAGCATCGGCACGGCAACGCGGAGACCTATCATGGATCGCACCCTCCTCGCCTTTGGCGCCTGCCTGTTCGTGACCATCGTGATGGCGGCCACGATGGGCTATCAGTGGTGGCAGCGCAGGCACAGCACCGCGGCACGCCGCTTTGGCCGGCGCCTGCGCGCCGTGACATCGACCCCCTGGCAGGATGAAGCCGCGGCTTCGATCATGAAGGCGCGCGCACTGGCTCAAACGCCGTTCATGACCGCGCTGCTGCGCCGCATGCCACATAGCGATGCGCTGGACCGCATCCTGCGGCAGTCGGGCCTGCAATGGACGGTGTCGGTCTTCATGACCATGACACTGCTGCCTCCGGTGGCGCTCTGGATCGTGGGGCACATGCTGGACTTGCCCGCCATCGCCGTCGCGGCGGGCGCGGCGGTGTGGCTACCGGTGCCCGCGTTCTATGTGCGGCGCGCTCGCCAACGCCGGTTGTTGCGCATCGAACTGCAACTGCCGGAAGCCGCCGACATGATCAGCCGCGCGCTGCGGGCCGGGCATTCGTTCTCCAGCGCACTGGATATGGCTGGCGACGAACTGCCGGACCCCCTGGGCGCCGAGTTCCGCACCACGTTCGATGAAATCAACTTCGGTACGTCGATGCACGATGCGCTGAGCGGCCTGGCCGAACGCGTGCCGCTGCCAGATCTGCGCTACCTGGTGATCGCCGTGCTGATCCAGCGCGAATCGGGCGGCAACCTGGCCGAAATCCTCGGCAACGTCAGCCAGATCATCCGCGAGCGCATGAAGCTGATGGGACACGTGCGCGTTCTCTCCGCCGAGGGGCGGCTCTCGGGCGTCATCCTCGCCCTGCTGCCCTTCGGCGTGGGGGGGGCCATGTACCTGGTGAACCCCGAATTCCTGGAGCCGCTGGCCAATGACCCGGTTGGCCCGTGGATCGTGGGCTATGCGCTGGCGCTGATGGCGATGGGCCTGCTGTGGATGCAACGGCTTGTGCGGATTCACGTCTGAGGAGCACGTCATGAAAACCGGCCAGATTCTGATTCTCGTACTGACCTTCGCGCTAACTTTCGGCGCGGCGCTGGCCGTCATGCTGCTGGTCCAGCCAAATGCCATTCGCCGGCGCATCACGCAGGCCAACCAGGCGGCCGCGGAGGACGCGACGGCGCCTGCATTGCAGGAGGAATGGCTGCAACGTGCCGTGCGCGTGTCGCGTCCGCTCGCCAAGCTGGCAGTGCCGAAGGACGGCTGGGACAACTCGGCGCTGCGCACGCGCTTCATGAATGCGGGCTGGCGCAATCCATCGGCCATTCCGCTCTACTTCGCGGCCAAGACGCTGCTGGCGCTGGTTCTTCCCGCCCTGCTGTTCATCGGCACGGGCGGCGTGCTGAGCGCAGATAATCCGCGCCTGCTACCCGCGGCCCTGCTGGCAGCGGCCATCATCGGCTTCTACCTGCCCGATCTGATCTTGCGGCGGCGCATTGCGCAGCGCAAACAGGAAATCTTCGAATCGTTCCCTGACGCGCTGGACCTGATTACCGTCTGCGTCGAAGCCGGTCTGGCGCTCGACGCGGCCCTGCTGAAGGTAGTCGAAGAACTGCGCGCCGGTGGCGGTTCCGCGATCTGCGACGAACTCGAATTGCTGGTGCTGGAACTGCGCGCCGGGTTGTCGCGTGAAAAAGCCCTGCGCAACCTGGCGCTGCGAACCGGTGTGGAAGACGTCGACATGCTGTCCAGCATGCTGATCCAGGCGGACCGCTTCGGTACCAGCATCGCCGAATCGCTGCGCGTTCAGGCCGACACGCTGCGCACGCGCCGACGCCAGCGCGCGGAAGAGCGCGCCGCCAAGATCGCGGTGAAGCTGCTGTTTCCGCTGATCTTCTTCATCTTCCCATCGCTGATGGTGGTGCTGCTGGGCGCGCCAGCGCTGCAGTTCTACCGGTCGCTGATGCCGTTCATGATGACCCAGGGCGGCTGAGGAGTACGACCATGCAACCGCTTCTTCGACATGTTCCCCGGCGCCAACGTGGTGCCAGCGCCGTCGAGTTCGCGCTGGTGGCGCCGATCTTCTTCCTGCTGCTGTTTTCGATCGTCGACTTCGGCGCGATGATGTGGGCCAACCTGACGATGCAGCACGCCGTACGGGAAGGCGCCCGCTATGCGGTGACCGGGCAGACCAGCCTCGACCCCCAGGGCAGCCGCTACGGCGCGGTGCTGGACAAGATTCGTGAAAGCTCGCTGGGTGTCTACGACATGTCCAACGCCAAGGTGGCCACCTGGGTTAACGGCACGTCCCAGCCCAGCGGCGGCGCGGGCATGTTCGGCACCGCCGGTGACATCGTCGTGATCCAGATTACCTGCGACTGGCCGCTGCTGACCCCGGTGGTGGCGGCCTTCTACAAGTCCACCGGCGGCAAGTATCACTTCAGCGTGGCTGCCACCATGCGCAACGAAGCGTTCTAGCCAACCGACCTTCTGCGAGGACAGCCATGACCGCCAGGACCCATCGCCTTACTCACCCGCGACGCCATGCGATGCGCGCAAGGATGGGCGGCATCGCCGCGATCGAGTTCGGCATCCTGCTGCCGATCTTCGTCTTCCTGACCTTGCCGGTGATCGACTTCGCACGCGCCATCCAGGCCAACCTGATACTGATCAACCTGACCCGCGAAGGCGCCAGCCTGGCGTCCCGTACGAGCCAGCTCCCGCAGACGATCATGGACTCGCTGGCGCAGACCACGCCGCCGCTGAACATGACCCAGCGCGGCATGATCTACATCACCAAGGTCATGGGTAACGCCGAGAACTGCAATAAGAGCGGCACCAATTGCACCGTCCGGAACATCGTGCTCGAACAGTACCGTTGGACCGATGGCTGGGGCGTTGGCGGCAGCAGCCCAGGCAGCAAGGTCTACGGTTGCGGCGGCTACAGCAGCAGCGACGGGTCGTGCCAGAACCTGCCTTCCCCGGGCACCAGCTCGCCCACCGCCAATGCGATGACAGGCAAGCTGACGGACGGCCAGGTCATCTACGTGGTGGAGAGCTGGTACAGCTTCAACATGTTCTTCCAGGGCCTGACGATGGGTGTGCTCAAGATGCCGACGCTTGGCCCCAATCTCTATTCGGCCACGATCTTTTGAGCCGCGTGAAGGAGACCATCATGAATGCGGGACGGATTCCAAGGCGGGCCAACGGTGCCAAGTCGCGCCAGCGCGGCCAGATCACGCTGATCGCCGCTGCGCTGATGATCGGGCTGGTCGGGGTGGCGGGATTGGGTATCGATGGCGGCATGGCCTATATGACGAAGGCGCGCCTGAACGCCGCGGTGGACTCGGCCGCGGTGGCCGCCGCGCGCGCGGTCACCAACGGCACCACGCAAGCCGAGCAGACCGCCGCCGCAAGGCAGGCGGCCACGGACTTCTTCAACGCGAATTTCGCGGCCAACTATCTGAAAGGCACCGCCGCGCTCAATACGCCCAGCGTGACTTTCGACCAGGGCAAGGTCACGATCGCGGTGTCGGCAACGGCCAACATGCCGCTGACGATGATGAAGGTGCTGGGTTTCAACAACGTCGCCGTGGCAGCCACGTCAACGACGATTCGCAAGGACCTCGACATGATCTTCGTGATCGACTCGTCGGGATCGATGCAGCCGGTCTGGAGTACCGTGCGCAGCAACGCGAACAGCTTCCTCAACCAGTTCAGCCCGTCGACCGACCGCGTGGGGCTCGTGCACTTTTCGTCCGGGGCCGTGGTCGATGTTCCAATCCGCACTTCATCGCGCGGGTTCGACCGACCGAGCATGCAGACCACCATCACGAACATGCCCAATGGCGGGAACACGAACTACATGGAGGGACTTTGGCAGGCGCGTAGCCAGTTGAACAATATCCCGCAAACTAGCCGCTCCAGTCTGCGCGTGGTCGTGTTCTTTTCCGATGGCAAGCCCAATACCATTGCCGCCGCCTACCAGACCAAGAACAGCACCTGTACCGGCGGTATTACCGCAGGCGGCAGTCTGAGCGGCTATTACGCAATCAATGAGCAAAACACCACGCTCAACGGCAATTGCAACGACGTGACGGGGAACAATAAGGGACCAACTCAGATCCCGGCGTACTACACCGCGCACAGCCCGACGGACACCGAATTCAAGATGGTCGGCAGTTCACCCATGACCGTCACGTCCAGCGTCAACGGCAACAACCTCAATAGCAATATCACCGCCGCCTCATACAACCTGCCGATCGCAATGGCATCGTCGCTGCGCGACCAGGGCGTCTATATCTTCACGCTGGGTCTGGACGGCAACGGCGGCTTTGACGAACCCCTGCTGAAACGCATCGCCAACACCCCGGACGCCACGGGCTACAACAAGAACCAGCCTTCCGGGATCTATTGCTACGCCAAGACGGTTAACGATCTGCGGCCATGCTTTTCGAAGCTGGCCTCCGAAATTCTGCGCATCTCCCAATAACCTGCGCAACAACGGTTGCCGACCGGGGACCGTGCGCCCTCTCCGGGATCTCCCCGGGGAGGGGTCGCACGGGCGGCAAACCAGTTGCAGCGTTTCGCTTTCGAGTGACGCCCGGTGGCCTATCTATCAGTGCACGGTCTCGCCGCGAATCAGCAACACCGGCTTGGTCGACTTCGAGATCACGCCTTCCGACACGCTGCCCATGATCACCCGGCGCATGCCGCGCCGGCCATGCGTGCCCATGATGATCAGATCGGCGGGCCACTGGTCGGCGTGATTGACGATGGTGCCGGAGATATTGCCGGGCGACACCGGCTTTTCGGCCAGCTCCGTCAGGCAACGCACGCCTGCGTTCTCAAAGCGGCGCGCGGCTGTGGCGAGCGCCTTCTGCCCCACGCTGATCATGCCGTTCACGATCTCGTTGGGATCGATGTAGGCGTGCTCGAAAAACAGTTCGCTGTCGTCAACCACGAACAGCACCTTGACTTCCGCCTGCAGTTGCTTGGCCAGGCCAACGGCCTGCGCGATAGCCAGTTCCGACGAGGGGCCGCCATCCACCGCGACAAGTATCCGTTCGTACATCGATTACCTCCGTTTTTGACGTGTCCTTGATGACAAGCATAGTTCCCGGAAAGACGTACGAATTGACCTGAATCAAGACCGCTGTAATCGCAGAAACTTTAATTCAGAAGATAAAGGAAGGGATACGTCACCTATGTTCGGATACGATACGTGGACGCAAAACGCTATCGACTTTCATACGATGACTCTCGCCCCGGTTGCAAACATTGGCCTGAAGCCGAGTCCGGCCTCGCCGTCGTCGCGGCTCATCCGATTGTCCAGAGACCTGCTTGTCTGCGCCGGCACGGCCTGGCTGCTCGGCAACGCAACCGCCGCCTGGGCACAGCCGCCGCAGGGATTGCTCTGGTTTGCCGACGGCCGCCCATCCCAGGCCGCACAGGCGGCCATCAAGGCGTTGAGTGAATCCCCGGCGGACGGCCTGGAGCCGCGCGACTACGATGCCGACGGCCTGCAGCGCACGCTCTCGCAGTTCGCCGGCAACCCTGCCCCGCCCGCCGATGCGGCGCAGCGATTCGACGCCGCGCTGACCCGCGCGATGACCCGTTACCTGGCGGATCTGCATCGGGGGCGCGTCGACCCACGCAAGGTCCAAGCGAATTTCGTCGCCGGCAATCTGCCGCCGTTCGATCCGGAAAGCTATCTGCGCAATGCCCTGGCGGCCAACCGGCTGCCCGATGCCATGCGCGAAGCCGCGCCATCGTTCCCGCTCTACGGCACCCTGCGCGACGCACTGGCGAAATATCGCGGACTCGCGGCCGAACCGTACTGGAAGTCCCCGCTACCGCCGCTGCCGGCGGGCAAGCTGACGCCTGGTCAGTCCTACACCGGCTTGCCGCAACTGACCCAGCGCCTGCAAGCACTGGGCGACCTGCCGCAGGGCCAGCCGGCGCCCCAGCGCTACGAAGGTGCGCTCGTCGATGCGGTGAAGGCATTCCAGTTGCGGCACGCGCTGGACGCCGACGGCGTGATTGGTGCGGGGACGCTCGCGCAGCTCAACATATCGCCGGCGGCGCGCGTGGAGCAGATCGGCCTGACGATGGAACGCCTGCGCTGGACGCCGCTGGCCGAAGGCCCTCGCATGATCGTCGTGAACGTGCCGGAGTTTGTGCTACGCGCCTACGACTATTCGGAGGGCAAGCTCGATATCAAGCTGGAGATGAAGGTCATCGTTGGCAAGGCACTGGACACGCGCACGCCGCTGTTCAAGGAGGACATGCGCTACATCGAGTTCAGCCCTTACTGGAACGTGCC
>DAIOET010000056.1:0-16750 GCA_036746135.1 Cupriavidus sp. | reverse complement strand
TGAGCGCGCGCAGCGCCTCGATCACGGCCATCAGCTCCATGCGGTTGTTGGTGGTGGGGTTCTCCCCGCCGAACAGCTCTTTCTCGTGGCCGCCGGATACCAGCACGGCACCCCAGCCGCCAGGGCCGGGGTTGCCCTTGCAGGCCCCGTCGGAATAAATCGTGACTTCTTGCATGGATGGAATCTGGATGGCCCGGCCTCAATTGCCGGGCGAGTTCTTGTGGTGCTTGCCGTGTGTGCCCGTGGGCGTGGCCACCGGGGCCGACACCGGCGCCAGTGAGGGCTTGGAATTCTTCCAGGCCGGACCCACCAGGCGGATGTTCTTCACGCGTTTGACCGCGGAGATCATATAGACCGAGCCGAAGATCGGCCACCAGCGATCGCCCGCTTTCTCCATGAAGGCGGCGCGCTGCAGCCAGCGGTCGGTGCGGTAGGGCGGGCAATAGCAGCCAAACCGGCCGCGGATGATCTCGAAACCGAGCAGCTTGAGCCAGTCCTTGATCCGCACGAAGCCGATCGTCTGCGCATCGCTGGGCAGGAAGGGCGTGGCGCCCAGGCGGTTCAGGCCCTGGCGCGCGCCCCACAGGCTCATTGGATTGAAGCAGGTCACGACCACGCGGCCCTCGGGCATCAGCACGCGCGACACCTCGCGCAGCACTTCGTGCGGGTCCTCGGAGAATTCGAGGATGTGGGGCAGCGTGAGCAGGTCGATACTCTGGGTGTCGAACGGCAGCTCGTCGAACCGGCACAGCAGCTGGCGGGCGTCGGGGTGGGTCTCGCGCGGGCCGTGCGGGCCGGCGCGGTTGTCGAGCGCCAGCGCCGAGAACGGCATGCGGTTCTCGCGCAGCGTGTCGATATGGGGCAGCCCTAGCTGCACCGCGTGATAGCCGAAGATGTCCGCTACCGTCCGGTCATATTGCTGGGCTTCCCACTGGAGCATGTACTGCCCGGGTGGCGACGCCAGCCATTCTTCCCAATCTATAATCGGTCGGTTGGACATAGGAGCACACATGTTGAAAGTGGAGCCGATCCCCGCCTTTCAGGACAACTATATCTGGGCTATCCATGACGGCAAAAGTGCCGCCGTGGTGGACCCAGGCGAGGCCGAGCCGGTCGAGCGCTTTCTGGCGCAACGCGGGCTGGCACTGGGCGCTATTGTAATCACGCATCATCACGGCGATCACCAGGGCGGTGTATCGCACCTGCTGGAAAGCCACCCGACCGGCCCCGACGGCGCGCCGATGCCGGTGATCGGACCCGCCGGCGAACGGATCGGGCATCGTACCCAGGCCGTGCGCGAGGGCGATACCGTGACGCTGGCGCATCCGGCCGCCACCTTCCGCGTGCTGGACGTCCCAGGCCATACCGCCGGTCACGTGGCCTATGTGGGAGACCTGCCCGGCGCCGGCCATGCGGTGTTCTGCGGCGACACCCTGTTCGCCAGCGGCTGCGGGCGGCTGTTCGAGGGTACGCCCGC
Source organism: Cupriavidus sp. (assembly GCA_036746135.1). GTDB lineage: Bacteria > Pseudomonadota > Gammaproteobacteria > Burkholderiales > Burkholderiaceae > Cupriavidus. The sequence continues at coordinate 15,273 of DAIOET010000056.1, read as the reverse complement.
GCAGATGCTGGCCTCGCTGGACAAGCTGGCTGCCTTGCCGGGCGATACCCGCGTCTACTGTGCCCACGAATACACGCGCAGCAATGTCCGCTTTGCCGAAGCCGTGGAGCCGGCCAACGCCGATCTGTCCGCGTGGTCGGCCCGCGTGGATGCATTGCGCCAGGCGGACGCGCCAACGGTGCCGACGACTGTCGCCCATGAACGCGCCGTCAATCCGTTCCTGCGCTCGCGCGAGCCATCGGTGCGCCATGCCGTGCAGGCCCAGGGCGGCGACGTCAGCACCGACGCCGCGGCCTTCGGCGCGCTGCGTGGCTGGAAGGACAACTTCCGCTGATCGGCTAATACATTCCAGACGTTTCTGAGCGCGGCCGGCGGCCTTGGCTGCCATCGAAAGTAGCGCAAGATGTCCAAATTGCATCTTCGGGAAAATCTCATTGACGTCCACCGGCCTTTTCCATAGGATCAGGCCAAATTTTTGGCGTCACTTTCAGAGAACTTAATGCGATTTGGTCGATTTCTGGCGGTAGTTGCGTGTGCCGCGCTGCTTGCAGCCTGCGCCAGCACACCCACTCCGCCCGCCGGTGAGATGGCCGGCACGCCGACCGCCCTGGAATCCGGTCCAGCCAAGGACCCGCTCAATACCCTGAACAGCACCGGCCGCGCCGGCTCGCTCTCCCGCGCCAACGTCGTCAATGTCGACCAGTCCAGCGTGGACTGGCTGCGTGGCCCTTCCAACGATATCTGGGACCGCATCCGCAAGGGCTTTGCGATGCCTGATCTGGAAGGCACGCTGGTCGATGACCGCACGCAGTGGTACGCCGCCCGCCCCGACTATATGGAACGGATGGTAGGCCGGTCGAGCCGCTACCTGTACCACATCGTGGAAGAGCTCGAGCGTCGCAAGATGCCTACCGAGCTGGCGCTGCTGCCGTTCGTGGAAAGCGCATTCAATCCCCAGGCGGAATCCACGGCCAAGGCGGCCGGGATGTGGCAGTTCATTCCGAGCACGGGCAAGTCTTATAACCTCAAGCAGAACATGTTCCGCGACGAGCGGCGCGATGTGCTGGCGTCCACCGACGCCGCGCTCGACTATCTGTCGCGGCTCTATGACATGTTCGGCGACTGGCAACTGGCGCTGGCCGCTTACAACTGGGGCGAGGGCGCGGTGTCGCGTGCCATTGCGCGCAACCAGGCGCGCGGGCTGCCGACGGATTACGCCAGCCTGACCATGCCGAACGAGACGCGCTACTACGTGCCGAAGCTGCAGGCGGTGAAGAACATCATCGCCAACCCGGCCGCGTATGGCGTGAAGCTGCCCGAGATTCCGGATCACCCGTACTTTGTGACGGTGACCACATCGCGCGATATCGACGTGGCGCTGGCCGCCAAGCTGGCCAACATGCCGCTGGACGAGTTCAAGGCGTTGAACCCGTCGTTCAACCGGCCGGTGATCCTGGGCGCGGCCAATCCGCAGATCCTGCTGCCTTTCGATAACGCCGAGCGCTTTCAGTACAACCTCAATACCTATCGAGGCGGCCTGTCCACCTGGACGGCCATTTCGGTGGATAGCCGTGAGCGCGTGGAAGCACTGGCCGCGCGGCTCAATGTCGATGCCGACACGCTGCGCGAAATCAACCGCATCCCCAAGGGCATGCGCCTGAAGGCGGGTTCGACGGTCATGATCCCGCGCACCGAGCGCCATGACCAGGACGTCAGCGCTTCGCTGGTGGATACCGCGATGCTGGCCGTGGAACCCGACGTGCCGGATGCCAAGCGCGTGGTGGTCAAGGCGGGCCGCAAGGACACGGTGGTTTCGGTGGCGCGCCGCTATGGCGTGTCCCCGCGGCAGGTGCAGTCGTGGAACAAGCTGTCGGGCAGCAAGCTCGTGGCGGGGCAGAGCCTGGTGCTGATGGTGCGGCCGAACTCGGCAGCCGCCGCGCGCGCCGAGCGTGGCGACGACGGCGACGATACGCCTGCACGCGGTGCCGCGCAGGGCAAGTCGCATGGCAAGACGGTTGCCGCGAAATCGGAGAAGACTTCGAAGTCGACGAAATCCGAAAAGGCCGAGAAGGCCGAACCGCGCAAGCATGTGGTGGTAGAGGCTTCGCCGCGCAAGGGCACGGCCAAGTCCACGAGTAAGCCGGCGCCTGCGGCACCGGCGAAACCAGCCGCCGCCGCCAAGTCCAGCAAGGGTCATTCTCGCTGAACTACGATGTCTCGCCCCGGCCGTATGCCGGGGCGTTTCGTTTGTGGCCTCCCGTTATGTCTGGCCGTTGACGGGCGTCAATGACTGCTTCCACCAAGCATGACAAAAGTGACATCTTTCGCAGGTGTTCATTTTGTCCATGTCCCTTTTCAGAACGCTCTGTGGCCTGCCGCTCGTTGCGGCGTGCCTCGGTGCCGCGTGCGATACCACGCGCAGCGGCGCCGATGCCGCATATCCCGCTCCGAAACTGATCGCGCATCGCGCAGGCACCGCAGACCGGCCGGAAAACACGCTGGCAGCTATCGACGCAGCCCTGGCGCAGCGCGTGGACATGATCTGGCTGTCGGTCCAGCTCAGTGCTGATGGCGAGCCCGTGCTCTACCGGCCCGCGGCGCTCGATGCGCTGACCAACGGCACGGGCAAGGTGGCCGATTGGTCTGCCGCGGCGCTCGCCAAGCTCAACGCGGGATGGAGCTTTGCCGAGAAGGTTGCCGATGGCACGGTGCGATACCCGTATCGCAATCGTCCCGTAGGTATTCCCACGCTGCGTGACGCGCTGCACGCCATTCCCGGCCGGATTCCTGTCGTGCTCGACATGAAGTCGATGCCGGCCGAGCCGCTGACGTTTGCCGTGGCACAGGTACTGACGGCGGAAGATGCCTGGGGCCGCGTGTTGATCTATTCGACCGAGGCCGACTTCCAGCGCACGTTTGCGTCATGGCCGAAGGCACGGCTGTTCGAATCGCGCGATACAACGCGCAACCGGCTGGTAACCGCCACGCTTGGTCAGGCATGTGGCACGCCGCCCCCAACCGGCGCCTGGGCCGGATTCGAGCTGCGTCGCAATGTGGAAGTCGTCGAGCAATTCACACTCGGAGAAGGGCGCTCGCCCGTCAATGCCGTGTTCTGGACCAAAGCCTCGGTGAACTGCTACCGCGAAAAGACATCGGTCAACCTTGTTGCCTTCGGGATCAACGACCTGGACGCCTATTGCAATGCCAAACGGCTGGGACTCGATGCGGTCATGGTAGATTCTCCAGAAAAGATGGCTGGCATCCGTGACCAGGTGGTGCAAAGCCCCGCGCGATGCAACAAGTAGTAGTGCCGGGGCCGAAGTAGTACCCAGGCAGTGCCCATCAGGCCGGCCGATGCCATCCGATACCGCATTCATATTCACACTACAAGCGGAGGAGACACATCATGACGGCAAGCCGTGCGCTGCACGCGCGTTCCCTGTCCGACAAGGCCGGTTTCTGGGCCGAACAGGCCGCGCGGATCGACTGGGAGACACCGTTCGAGCGCGTACTCGACGACAGTAATCCGCCGTTTGCACGCTGGTTCGTCGGCGGGCGCACCAATCTCTGCCACAACGCCATTGATCGCCACCTGGCCGCGCGCGGCGACCAGCGCGCGCTCGTCTATGTGTCGACCGAGACCGACACCGAGCGCGTCTACTCGTATCGTGACCTGCACGACGAAGTGAACCGCATGGCGGCCACGCTGCAGGCGCTGGGCGTGCAGCGCGGCGACCGCGTATTGATCTACATGCCGATGATTCCCGAGGCGATGTTTGCGATGCTGGCCTGCGCCCGCATCGGGGCAGTGCACTCGGTGGTGTTCGGAGGGTTTGCCTCGGTCAGTCTGGCCGCGCGTATCGACGATGCCAGGCCGAAGGTGATTGTCAGCGCCGATGGCGGCTCACGCGCCGGCAAGGTGGTGCCATACAAGCCGCTGCTGGACGAGGCAGTCCGTCTGGCGGGCCATCACCCGGACAAGGTGTTGCTGGTCGACCGGAAGCTGGCCGAAATGCCGCGCACGGCGGGCCGCGACGAGGACTACGCCACCTGGCGCGACAAGATGGCCGGCCGGCAGGTGCCGTGTGTCTGGCTGGAATCGAGCGAGCCGTCCTATGTGCTCTATACCTCGGGTACCACGGGCAAGCCCAAGGGCGTGCAGCGCGACACCGGCGGCTATGCCGTGGCGCTGGCCACCTCGATGGAGTACATCTTCTGCGGCAAACCGGGCGACACCATGTTCACGGCGTCGGACGTCGGCTGGGTCGTCGGGCACAGCTATATCGTCTACGCGCCGTTGCTGGCCGGCATGACGACGGTCATGTACGAAGGCACGCCGATCCGTCCTGACGGCGGCATCCTCTGGCGGATCGTGGAAAAACACGGCGTCAACATCATGTTCAGCGCGCCTACGGCCATTCGCGTGCTCAAGAAGCAGGATCCCGCGCTGCTCAAGCGCAATGACCTGTCCAGTCTGCGGCTGTTGTTCCTGGCTGGCGAGCCGCTGGACGAACCCACCGCGCGCTGGATTCAGGACGGCATTGGCAAGCCAGTCGTCGACAACTACTGGCAGACCGAGTCGGGCTGGCCGATCATCGCGATCCAGCGCGGCGTTGAGCCGTTGCCCGCCAAGCTCGGCTCGCCCGGCGTGCCGGCCTATGGCTATGACCTGCGCATCGTCGACGAGGTGACTGGCGAGGAATGCCAGCCCAATCAAAAGGGTGTGGTCGCCATCGACTATCCATTGCCGCCCGGCTGCATGACCACGATCTGGGGCGACGATGACCGGTTTGTCCGCACCTACTGGTCGTCGGTGCCAAGCCGGCGATGCTATTCGACCTTCGACTGGGGCGTGCGGGACGAGGATGGCTATGTTTTCATCCTCGGCCGCACGGACGATGTGATCAACGTGGCGGGGCACCGGCTTGGTACGCGCGAGATCGAGGAGAGTCTCTCGTCCCATTCGGGCGTGGCCGAGGTGGCCGTGGTTGGCGTGCAGGATGCGCTGAAAGGGCAGGTGGCGCTGGGCTTCTGCATCGCTCGTGATGCCAGCCGCACCGGAACCGATGCGGACCGCCTGGCCTTCGAGGGCGAGTTGATGAAGACCGTGGAGCAGCAGTTGGGGGCCGTGGCGCGCCCGTCGCGCGTGTTTTTTGTCAACGCGCTGCCCAAGACCCGCTCCGGGAAATTGCTGCGGCGCGCGATTCAGGCTGTGGCGGAAGGGCGCGATCCGGGCGATCTGACGACGATCGAGGACCCGACCGCACTCGAACAGGTCAAGTCCGCACTTTCCGGCGCTTCCAGCTAGAGTAAAGAGGGTTCCGGTGGCGAGTGCGACGCTGGAACCCTGAAATTCCTCTTGCAACCGATCAGCATGCGGCCTAATATTTTAAGCATAAAATATTTAACCCTGATGTAGAGACCGCCAGTCCACTGCTGGCGGCGTGCAGGAGATCGACAGATGCGTGTGCTCTGTATTGGTGGTGGCCCGGCCGGACTGTATTTCGGCCTGCTGATGAAGCTGCAGGACCCGGCCAACGAGGTAATCGTGGTCGAGCGCAACCGGCCCTATGACACGTTTGGCTGGGGCGTCGTGTTCTCCGATGCCACGCTCGAGAACCTGAAGCAGGCTGACCCCGTCAGCGCGGCCGAGATCAACGAGGCCTTCAACCACTGGGACGATATCGATATCCATATCGGCGGCCGGACCATCCGCTCCGGAGGCCACGGATTCATCGGCATCGGCCGCAAGCGCCTGCTCAACATCCTGCAGGCGCGTTGCGAGGCGCTCGGTGTAAAGCTGGTTTTCGAGACCGATGTCAGCGACGACCAGGCGCTAGCGCAGCAGTACAACGCCGACCTGGTGATTGCGTCCGACGGCATCAACAGCCGCATCCGCACGCGATATGCGGCGTCGTTCGCGCCCGATATCGACACGCGCCAGTGCCGCTTTGTCTGGCTCGGCACGCGCAAGCTGTTCGATGCGTTCACGTTTGCATTCGAGAAGACCGAACACGGCTGGTTCCAGGCTCATGCATACCGCTTTGACGACGACACATCGACGTTCATCGTGGAAGTCCCCGAGCCGGTCTGGCGCGCCGCCGGCATCGAGCAGATGAGCCAGGAGGAGGGCGTGGCGTATTGCGAGAAACTCTTTGCGCGCCACCTCGACGGCCACAAGCTCATCAGCAATGCCACGCACTTGCGCGGCTCGGCGAGCTGGATCCGCTTCCCGCGCGTGATCTGCCACCGCTGGGTGCATTGGAACACGCTGGCTGAAGGGCGCCGCGTGCCCGTGGTGCTGATGGGCGATGCCGCCCACACCGCCCATTTCTCGATTGGATCGGGCACCAAGCTCGCGCTGGAAGACGCCATCGACCTGGCTAACGAGATCGGCACCCACCGCGCTGCCGGTATCGACGGCCTGCCCGAGGCGCTGACCCGCTACGAAGCCACGCGCAGCGTGGAAGTGCTCAAGATCCAGAACGCCGCGCGCAACTCCACCGAATGGTTCGAGAACGTCGACCGCTACGCGGGCATGGCGCCGGAGCAGTTCGCCTACTCGCTGCTGACGCGCTCGCAGCGGATTTCGCACGAAAACCTGCGGGTGCGAGACGCGGGCTATGTCGATGGCTTCGAGCAATGGCTGGCCGCGCAGGCGGGCGTGCCGCCGGAGACGCTCAAGCTGCGCGCCGCTGCCGGCGACGCCGGTTTGCCGCCGATGTTCACGCCGTTCACGGTACGCGGCGTGACACTGAAGAACCGTGTGATCGTCAGCCCGATGGCAATGTATTCGTCGGTCGATGGCGTGCCCGGCGACTTCCATCTGGTGCATCTTGGCTCGCGCGCAATGGGCGGGGCTGGCATGGTGGTGGCCGAGATGACCTGCGTGTCGCCGGATGCCCGCATCACGCCGGGATGCCCGGGTTTGTGGAACGATGCGCAACGCGATGCGTGGCGGCGCATTGTCGACTTCGTGCACGCGAATAGCGATGCGAAGATCGCCATGCAGCTGGGCCATGCCGGCCGCAAGGGTTCCACGCAACTGGGCTGGGAAAAGATGGATTACCCGCTCGCCGATGGTAACTGGCCGCTGGAGTCGGCGTCGGCGCTGCCTTACATGCCCGGCATCTCGCAGGTGCCGCGCGAGATGACGCGCGCCGACATGGCTCGCGTGCGCGACGACTTCGCCGCCAATGCGCGCCGCGCCGCCGAAGCCGGCTTCGACTGGCTGGAGCTGCATTGCGCGCACGGCTACCTGCTGTCGAGCTTCATTTCGCCGTTGACCAACGTCCGGACCGACGAATACGGCGGATCACTGGACAACCGCCTGCGCTTTCCGCTCGAAGTATTCGCCGCCGTACGCGCCGTGTGGCCGCAGGACAAGCCGATGTCGGTGCGGATTTCCGCCCACGACTGGGTCGACGGCGGTATCACGGCCGACGATGCCGTGAAGATTGCGCGAGCCTTCAAGGCCGCCGGCGCGGACATGATCGATTGCTCGTCCGGCCAGGTCAGCCCCGATCAGGCGCCGGTCTACGGCCGGATGTACCAGACGCCGTTCGCGGACCGCATCCGCAACGAGGCCGGCATTCCGACGATTGCCGTCGGCGCCATCTTCGAAGCGGACCACGTCGACAGCATCGTGGCGGCGGGCCGTGCCGACCTGTGCGCGATTGCCCGACCGCACCTGGCCGATCCGGCCTGGACGCTGCACGAGGCGGCACGGCTCGGCTTCCGCGACGTGACATGGCCGAAGCAGTACGTGGCCGGCAAGCGGCAGCTCGAAACCAATCTTGCGCGCGCGGCGTCGTACGCGCAGCAGCCGGGAAAGTGATCATGACACTGTCTCTGCAGGGCCGGCATGCGCTGGTGACCGGCGGCGGACGCGGAATTGGCGCCGCAATTGCGCGCCGACTGCTTGAGGAAGGCGCCAGCGTGACACTGGTGGGCCGCCACTGCGCGGCGCTCGATGCCGCAATGCAGACGCTGGAGCCGTTGGCCGTGGATGGCGCGGCGCTGGGCGCGGCGGCGGCCGACATCACCGATGCCGATGCCGTGGCTGCCGCGTTTGCGCAAGCCACCGAGGAACGCGGCCCGGTCACGCTGCTGATCAACAACGCGGGGCAAGCGCACAGCGCGCCGTTCGGCAAGACCGATCTGGCGCTGTGGCAACGCATGCTCGATGTGAATCTCACGGGCACCTTCCTGTGCACGCAGGCAGCGTTGCCGGCGATGCTGGAGCAGGGCTGGGGACGCATCGTCAATGTGGCGAGCACCGCGGGCCTGATCGGCTATGGCTATGTCAGCGCCTACTGCGCGGCCAAGCACGGCGTGATCGGCCTGACCCGCGCGCTGGCGCTGGAACTGGCGACCAAGGGCATCACGGTCAACGCCGTGTGCCCCGGCTATACCGAAACCGACATCGTGCGCGACGCGGTGGCCAACATCGCCGGCAAGACCGGCCGCACCGAGGAGCAGGCACGCGCCGAACTGGCCGCGCGCAACCCGCAGAAGCGGCTGGTGCAGCCCGACGAGGTAGCCGACGCCGTGGCGTGGCTGTGCCGCCCATCGGCATCCGCGATCACGGGGCAGGCTGTGCCAGTGGCGGGCGGCGAGGTGATGGCGGGCTGAAGTACCGACTGTTTGCTCCGCTCTCCCGCCAGGTGGGAGAGCGGAGAACACACACACTGGAGCGAGACAAGCAATGAGCGAAATTGCACTGGACATGCGCCACCACAAGCGCGCATTCGCCAACTACCAGCCGAAGCACTTCCTGTGGTCGGTATCGCCCGACGGCAAGGTGGCCACGATCACGCTGAACCGGCCCGAGCGCAAGAATCCGCTGACGTTCGATTCCTACGCGGAACTGCGCGACCTGTTCCGCGCGCTGTGCTATGCCACGGACATCAAGACCGTGGTGATAACCGGCGCGGGCGGCAACTACTGCTCCGGCGGTGACGTGCACGAAATCATCGGCCCGCTGACGCGCATGACGATGCCGGAATTGCTTGACTTCACGCGTATGACCGGTGACCTGGTCAAGGCGATGCGCGCCTGCCCGCAGCCGATTATCAGCGCGATCGACGGAATCTGCGCCGGAGCGGGCGCGATGATGGCGCTGGCATCGGACATGCGGCTCGGCACGGCGCAAGCCAAGACGGCATTCCTGTTTGTGCGCGTGGGCCTGGCCGGCGCCGACATGGGCGCGTGCACGCTGCTGCCGCGCATGATCGGACAAGGGCGCGCAAGCGAGTTGCTCTACACAGGGCGGTCGATGAGCGGCGAGGAAGGGCTGCAGTGGGGCTTCTTCAATGCGCTGCATGCGTCGGACGCGGTGCTGGCTCAGGCCCAGGCACTTGCCGCGCAGATCGCGGCGGGACCCACCTTCGCGCACGGCGTGACGAAGAAGCTGCTGCACCAGGAATGGAACATGGGTGTGGATGAAGCCATCGAGGCCGAAGCCGAGGCACAGGCCATCTGCATGCAGACCCGCGACTTCCGGCGCGCGTATGACGCATTCGTGGCAAAGCAGAAGCCAGTGTTCGAAGGCGATTGAGGAGCGGGCATGAGCGACAAGACCTATATCGACCTGCCGTTCTTCGACGACGCGCATCGCCAGCTTGAACGCGAGCTCGATGCGTGGTGTGGTGAACACCTGCGCGACATCGACCACCACGATGCCGACGCCGCGTGCCGCGCGCTGGTTCGCCAGCTTGGTCAGGCCGGCTGGCTGCGCTACTGCGTGCCGGCGGCGTTCGGCGGTGCCTTGCCCGCGCTCGATTCGCGCGCACTGTGTCTGCTGCGCGAAACGCTGGCGCGTCACGACGGATTGGCCGACTTTGCGTTCGCAATGCAGGGCCTTGGGTCCGGCGCCATCACGCTGGCCGGCAGCGACGCGGTGCGCGAGCGCTACCTGCCGCGCGTGGCAAAGGGCGAGGCAATCGCCGCCTTCGCGCTGTCCGAGCCCGATGCCGGCTCCGATGTGGCGGCGATGCAATGCAGCGCCAGACTGTCCGACGATGGCAGTCACTATGTGCTGGATGGCGCCAAGACCTGGATCTCGAACGGTGGTATCGCGGATTTCTACTGTGTGTTCGCGCGCACCGGCGAGGCGCCGGGAGCGCGTGGCATTACGGCCTTCGTGGTCGATGCCGATACGCCGGGCCTGACGATCGCCGAGCGCATCGACGTCATCGCCCCGCATCCGCTGGCCACGCTGCGCTTTGACAATTGCCGCGTGCCCGTGGGGAATCGTCTGGGCGAAGCCGGGCAGGGTTTCAAGGTGGCGATGATGACGCTGGACATCTTCCGCGCATCGGTGGCCGCGGCCGCGCTCGGCTTTGGCCGTGCGGCGCTGGACGATGCGCTCGCGCGCGCCACGTCGCGCCCGATGTTCGGCGGCGTGCTGGCGGACCTGCAACTGACGCAGGCGGCGATCGGCGACATGGCGACTGCCATCGACGCCGCCGCGCTGCTGACCTATCGCGCTGCGTGGCTGCGCGATGTGCGCCAGCAGCGCACCACACGCGAGGCGGCGATGGCCAAGATGGTGGCCACCGAAAACGCCCAGCAGGTAATCGACCGGGCGGTGCAGATCTTTGGCGGCCTGGGTGTCAAGGTGGGCACGCGCGTGGAAAGCCTGTATCGGGAAATCCGCTCGCTGCGCATCTACGAAGGCGCCACCGAAGTGCAGAAGCTGATCATCGCGCGCGAGACACTCGCCGCGCGCCAGGTCTAAATCGAATCAGGAGACAAGCATGGTCGCCCCCAACGTCGCCACGTCTCACGTCGACACCTTTGCGCAAGACCGGCTGCCGCCGCTGAAGGCCTGGCCGGTATTCCAGTTCAATGACGATACGCGCTATCCCGCGCGGCTCAACGCGGCCGTGGAGCTGGTGGACCGCCATGTCTCGGAAGGCAAGGGCAAGCGCGTGGCGGTGCGCCATGAACGCGATGGCCGTATCGAGACGGTGACGTACGCGCAGCTGGCGGCGCTGGTCAATCGCATCGCCCATGTGCTGGTGGAAGACATGGGGCTGGTGCCGGGCAATCGTGTGCTGTTGCGCGGGCCGAACAACCTCATGATGGCGGCAAGCTGGCTGGCGACGGTCAAGGCCGGGCTGATCGCGGTGCCGACGATGCCGCTGCTGCGCGCGAAGGAACTGCGCCAGATCATCGACAAGGCGCAGGTGACGGCGGCGCTGTGCGATGCGCGCCTGCGCGACGAACTGGAAGCGAACCGGCGCGCGGACGGCGAGCATTATTGCCCGACGCTGGCAACGGTGCGGTATTTCAATGGCACGGGTGACGATGCGCTGGAAACCGCGATGGATAGCAAGCCGGAGACGTTCACCGCGTGCGACACCGCCACCGATGACATCTGCGTGATTGCGTTCACCAGCGGCACCACTGGCCAGCCGAAGGGCACCATGCATTTTCATCGCGACGTGCTGGCGATGTGCGACCTGTTCCCGCGTCACGTGCTGAAGCCGACGCCGGACGACGTCTTCTGCGGCACGCCGCCACTGGCGTTCACGTTCGGGCTCGGCGGCATGCTGTGCTTTCCGCTGCGGATAGGCGCCAGCACGGCGCTGGCCGAGAAACTCACGCCCGAAACCCTGCTGAAGCTGATTCAGGATCATCGTGCGACCGTGGTGTTCACGGCACCGACGTTCTATCGGCAGATGGCCGCGCTGGCCCCTGGCTTCGATCTCAAGAGCCTGAGGAAGAGCGTATCCGCTGGCGAGGCACTGCCCGATGCCACGCGCCAGGCCTGGAAGGCTGCCACCGGCATCGAGATGACCGACGGGCTTGGTGGCACCGAAATGATGCATATCTTCATTTCCAGTGCGGGAAGCGAAGTGCGGCCCGGCGCGGTCGGGCGCGTGGTGCCTGGCTACGAAGCACGCATCGTCGACGACAACATGCAGCCGGTGCCGCCTGGCACCGTGGGCAAGCTGGCGGTGCGCGGCCCCACGGGCTGCCGCTATCTCGACGACCCTCGCCAGGAAGTCTATGTGCGCGACGGCTGGAACCTGCCGGGCGACACCTTCATGGCCGATGAGGACGGTTACTACTTCTACCAGGCGCGCTCCGACGACATGATCATTTCCGCCGGCTACAACATCGCCGGACCGGAAGTGGAGGGGACGCTGATGAAGCACGAATTCGTCGCCGAATGCGGCGTGGTCGGCGCGACCGATGCCGAGCGTGGCCAGGTGGTGACGGCTTACGTGGTGCTGCGGCCCGGCGTGGATGCCGGTGATGCGACGCGCACCGTCCTGCAGGACTACTGCAAGCGCGAGATCGCGCCCTACAAGTACCCGCGCCGCATCGAGTTCGTGGCGGCGCTGCCGCGTACCGAAACAGGCAAGCTGCAGCGCTTCAGGCTTCGGCAGCTTGCCAACGAGGACGCGCAGCCATGAGCGAGGTGTTCCGCAATCACGCGCGCATCCGCTTCAAGCATTGTGACGCGGCCGGCATCGTCTTCTATCCGCGCTACTTCGAGATGCTGAACGACTTCATCGAGGACTGGTTCGCCGACGGACTCGACTGGCCGTTCGATGCGATGCACGGGGCGGGGCACGCCGGTATTCCCACGGCCGAGCTGCAGTGCCGCTTCGAGGCGCCAAGCCGCCTGGGCGAATTACTGACCCGCGAGCTGCGCGTCACGCACATCGGCCGCAGCAGCTTTGCCGTGGAGATCCGCTTTGCCGGCCCCGACAACGGCACGCGGATGGCCATCACCCAGCGGCTGGTCTGCGTCGACACGCGATCGATGACGCCGCAGCCGCTGCCGGACAACGTTCGTACCGCAATGGGCCGCTATCTGGCGTCCGCTGCATAAATTCATAGCGCATAGAGAGCAGACATCATGCTGAAGACATTGCAACCGCCCGACTGGGCACCGCCGAAGGGCTACGCCAACGGCATCATGGCCGAGATGCAGGTGGGCAGCCGGCTGATCTTCGTGGGCGGCCAGATCGGCTGGAACGGCCAGTGCGAATTCGAGACCGACGACTTCGCGCTGCAGGTGGCGCAGGCGCTGCGCAATATCGTGGCCGTGCTGGAGCAGGGCGGGGCACGCCCCGAGCACATCGCGCGCATGACCTGGTATGTGAAGGAAAAGGCCGAATACGTCGGCGCGTACAAGGCCATCGGCCAGCACTATCGTGACATCATCGGCCGGCATTTTCCGGCGATGACCGCCGTCGAAGTGGCCGATCTGGTGGAGCCGCGCGCCAAGGTCGAAATCGAGGTGACGGCCGTTGTGCCGCCCGTTATCTGAGTTACGGAAAACTGACCGTGCGGCTTAATGACCATCCGATGTCAGGTAAGCCGCACGCCTTCGCTGTCCATCGTAAGTTATTGAATAGTTGAGAAATTGGGTGCGGCGGGATATAATTCGAAAGTTTCGCTTTCAGAACCCTTCACCCTAGCGCCTACCGTATTCCACCTTCCGCCGCCCCGATTGCGCGCCTTTTTCGTGCACCGCACTAAAGTGACGAAAAACGCATGCGCCAGCCGGTCCTTCGCAGGGCCGCCCAGGGGGCACGAGGCGTTGAGCAGGTCGGTCACGGGGTGAGTCCAGCAGGAGCCTACCCGTGTTACCGTCTTTTCCGTCCGCCATCCTCGCGCTTGCAGACGGCACGGTCTTTCGTGGCTATTCCATCGGCGCTTCCGGCCATACGATCGGCGAAGTGGTGTTCAACACCGCCATCACCGGTTATCAGGAAATCCTCACCGACCCGAGCTATTCGCGGCAGATCGTCACGCTGACGTATCCGCATATCGGCAATTACGGCGTCAATCCTGAGGATGTAGAAGCCACGAAAGTCCATGCCGCCGGCCTGATCATCAAGGATCTGCCGCTTCTGGCCTCCAATTTCCGCAAGGAACACACGCTCGCCCACTACCTGAAGCAGGAAAAGGTCGTGGCGATCGCCGGTATCGATACCCGCAAGCTGACCCGTATCCTCCGCGAGAAGGGCGCGCAGAACGGCTGCATTCTCGCTGGTGAAGATAACGTCCAGAAGGCCATCGACCTGGCGCGCTCGTTCCCTGGCCTGGCCGGCATGGACCTGGCCAAGGTCGTCTCCGTCAAGGAGCCGTACGAGTGGACCCAGACCGAATGGAAGCTGGGCGAAGGCTATGGCAAGCAGGACAAGCCGCAATTCCACGTCGTGGCCTATGACTACGGCGTGAAGTTCAACATCCTGCGCATGCTGGCCGAGCGTGGCTGCAAGGTGACGGTGCTGCCGGCGCAAGCCAGCGCGGCCGACGCCCTGGCGCTGAATCCGGACGGCATCTTCCTGTCCAACGGCCCTGGCGACCCCGAGCCGTGCGACTACGCGATCGCGGCCACGCGCGAGTTCATCGCCCGCGGCATCCCGACGTTCGGCATCTGCCTGGGCCACCAGATCATGGCACTGGCCGTGGGCGCGAAGACGCTCAAGATGAGCACGGGCCACCACGGCGCGAACCATCCGGTCAAGGATCATGACGACGGCCGCGTGGTCATCACGTCGCAGAACCACGGTTTCGCGGTGGATGCCTCGACGCTGCCGGCCAATGCGCGCGTCACGCACACGTCGCTGTTCGACGGCACGCTGCAAGGCTTCGCGCTGACCGACAAGCCCGCATTCTGCTTCCAGGGTCACCCGGAAGCGTCGCCCGGTCCGCATGACATCGCGTACCTGTTCGACCGCTTCACGAAGCTGATGCAGGACGCCCGCGCCAAGGCTGCCGCCTGACGCGACGAGCGCAACGAGAGACCTGAACAGGACGAAACAGGATCGCCCATGACGGAATTCATGCACGCCAGCTTCGGTATCACGGACTTCTGGACCTATGTGCTCGGCACGATTTTCATCGTGCTGCTGCCGGGGCCGAATTCCATGTATGTGCTGTCGGTGGCCGCGCAGCGTGGTGTGCGCGCCGGCTACAAGGGCGCGTGCGGAGTGTTCCTGGGCGATGCGATCCTGATGGTGCTGTCGGCCGCGGGCGTGGCGTCGCTGCTCAAGGCCAGTCCGGCGCTGTTCCATGTGGTCAAGTACGTGGGCGCGGCCTATCTGGCGTGGATCGGCTTCCAGATGCTGCGCGGCGCGCTGCGTAACTGGGCCAAGCCGTCGGATGCCGCCGCGCAGGCCGCCGCCGTAGCGGTGGACCGCTCGGCGAATCCGTTCACCAAGGCACTCGTGATCAGCCTGCTGAATCCGAAGGCCATCCTGTTCTTCATCTCGTTCTTCATCCAGTTCGTGGATCCGCAGT
>DAIOET010000055.1:0-16880 GCA_036746135.1 Cupriavidus sp. | reverse complement strand
TTTTCTCGACTGCCTTGAAGAGTCGGAATGACGGCATCGAAGTCCAATCCCACGCGGGTCGGCGCCACTCTTGCGGCTTACGGGCAGATGTGGGCCCCAAAAAGAAACCGCGCAGTGTGGCTGCGCGGTCAGGAGAAGTACCAACGGAGCAAGTTATGGCACGGCGGACTGAGCGTCAATTTGCTAACGACCGTCAGTCCATTGTGAGGGGCGGCTTGCTTGCATTCAGAACCGTGTTTCTATTGATTTACAGCGCTATCAATAGTCAGCGTAGGCAGGCGACCTTGATTCGCGCGGAGCGCGGCGCTGTATTCCATGATTCGTGCGGTTTCGTTGCTCACGTCTGGTCCAAGATAGCGTTCGAGGAGATAGAGTGTTGTGTCGATCCCGAGTGTTACGCCTCCACCTGTAACAATGTCTCCCTCGTCTACCACGAGCGCCTCCGTGGCGTTAGTGGCCGAGTAAAGGCGGCCCATCGTAGTAATCGGGCACTCTTCAGGACTCGCGACAGGCGCCTTGGTTGTCGCTCGCTTGCCATCGAGGAGTCCAGCTGCCCCCAGGATCATCGCCCCGGTGCAGACGCTCGAAATCAACGCGCCTGAGGCATGACGCTGCTTAAGCCAAGCATGCATTGCCGGGTTGTCGATCTCGTTTCGCCAACCTGGCCCGCCGGTTACGACTATCGCGTCCGACGTAGGGGCATCAGCGAATGAAAAATCGGTCTGGACGCGTAGCCCGTTTTGCAACTCGACCTCGCCGCCGTGCTCTGAAACCGTGAAGTAGGACAGTTTGTCCGTGACACGCTTGGCCATCGAGAGGGTGCCGACCACCGCCAGGTCGATGGGCTCGATGAAGGGATAGATAACGACGGCAACGCGCATGGGTGTCTCCTGTTAGTAAGTTTCCCAATTCTAGGAAAAAGTTTCCAAACAGGCAACACCGGTTGACTCAGATTTTCGGTTCGGATGGTTCCGTGACTACGACGATGGCTTGTGCGTCGCCTTCGAGAGCGCGGCCCCGATGTGGGGTGCCGGACTCGAAGTACAGGCTATCCCCAGCTTCGAGGACGTAGCGCTGGAGCTTGCCATGTAGCTTGAACTCGAACTCCACCTTTCCTGAAAGAAGAAAGACGAATTCTTCGCCGCCATGCTCGAAGAAGAAATCCAAGTCCGTCGCGGACGGAAAGGTGAACATGAACGGGTCCATCAGCTTGTGCTGTTTCTTATGGGCCAGACTCACATAGTCATACCCATAGGCGCTTCCGCCGCGAACAACGGGTTTTCTTTCCCAGTGATGCACCAACGAGATCGGGCGATCTACATCCTCAACCGCTGCGGTCTCGGTTTGATTGGGGTCTGAGAAGAAATAGCTGAGCTCCATCCCCATTGCCCTGGCGATACGAGCGAGTGAGCCAATCGGAGGGGCCTTCTTGCCGTTTTCAATCTTGGAAAGGTAGCCTTTGGTGAAGCCAGATTTCTCGGCCAGCGCATCCAGCGTCAGGCCGTGCTCTATCCGTGCCATCCGCAACCGCTGGCAAACGACTTCTTCATCATCCTGTGCTGCGCTGGTGTCTTGGGACACCTGCGCGGCGGCTCGGGGCGCTTGGGCAGGTGTCGTGTTCCGCTGGAGGGTTTTTGCCGACATGGCTCGCAAATCCGGTCGTCCGTTCAACATGGGAGTCGGGAAACACATAGTTTCCTACGGCGATTGTATGCGGGATTTGCGAGCCCGCCCAAAACTGGTGCTTCAGCGCGGTGTTGGACCGCGGGTCACGAATCGTACAAGTTGTCGCGGTACGTTTCAGGGCTCGCAACCGTTGCAATCAACGTCACGATACCCAGGACGGCGATCATGATGGCAACGCCAACGAAATGTCCCTGTTTCGCGAGCAAGGCCGT
The DNA here is from genome assembly GCA_036746135.1 of Cupriavidus sp. Classification (GTDB taxonomy): domain Bacteria; phylum Pseudomonadota; class Gammaproteobacteria; order Burkholderiales; family Burkholderiaceae; genus Cupriavidus. The sequence goes on along the minus strand of DAIOET010000055.1, from coordinate 14,982 downwards.
GGCCAACATGGGAGCCAGGCCTCCACCGATGCCGGCGGCCATCTGGCAGCCAAGAGACGAACCGCTGTAGCGTACCTTGGTGCCAAAGAGTTCCGGGAGCAGAGCCGCTTGTGGACCATACATCGATCCGTGGCCAAGGTTCATGCAAAGCGCAACCGCGAAGGCGATGACGACAGGACTTCCAGTCTGGATGGCCAGGAAGAGGGGATATGCCGCAGCGATAGTAAAGAGCGAGCCCAGGAAGTAGAGGGTTCGACGTCCCCACCGATCAGATAGCCACCCGAACAGCGGAATCGTGAACAATTCCAGGGCTGCTCCCAGCAAAACGCCGTCCAGGATGACTGTCTTAGGAAGGTGCAGCACTGTCGTACCGTAGACGACCACGAAGACGGTGAGGATGTAGACCCATGCCACCTCGCAGACCTTCAATCCAATGCTGATAAGCAGATTGCGTCGGTGTTTGGTGAGCACCTCAAACAGCGGAATCTTCGGGCTTTCCTGACCATCGTCGGATGCTGCCGCAAACACTGGGGACTCTGTCACCTTGAGCCGGATGTAAAAGCCCAGCAGGACGAGGACGGAGCTGAGCAGAAAGGGGATGCGCCAGCCCCAGGTCAAGAAGTCGCTGTCGGGCATGCGGGACAAGTACGCGAAGATGCCGGTTGAGGCAAGCATTCCAAGGGGAAAGCCCATCTGAACCAGGCTCCCATAAAAGCCACGCTTACCGCGCGGCGAATGCTCGATGACCATGAGCGCGGCTCCACCCCATTCGCCACCAATGCCGATGCCCTGGACAACCCGCAGAAGGATCAGCAGGGCAGGGGCCCATACGCCGATTTGTGCGTAAGTCGGCAGCAATCCGATGGCAAATGTCCCGCCTCCCATGAGGAACATGGTTGTCATCAGCATCGTCTTCCGGCCGATCTTGTCGCCGAAATGACCAAAGATGACGCCGCCGAGCGGCCGCGCGATGAATCCGACTGCAAACGACCCCAGTGCCGCGAGGGTACCCATTAAGGGGTCCAGGGCGGGGAAGAAAAGCTTGTTGAATACGAGCGCAGCCGCCGTGCCGTAAAGCAAAAAATCGTACCACTCGACCATTGTCCCGATGACGCTAGCCGTCACCACCTTCCCCATGCTGTTGGTGCTGCTTGCCGAGTGGGCCGTGGGGGCTAATCCGGCCACATCGGAGTTGTACATGTCCACTTCTTGTCTCCTGTTCATCGTGGCCTGAGGCCACTGGTTTCCTTTGACTGCTGGTTGATGTTATACAAAAAGGAAACATATTCAACAAAACAAGGGTAAACGAGGGAAACATAAGTGTGTTAAGGGGCATATATACGTGATTTCCTTCTTCATTGGTTGACTATAGGGAAACACGAGGCTAAATTAAGTCACAGCGGCATCGCAGACTTCGTGTGCACGCTTTCATCCTTCCAAATCCAGGAGACAACTCATGACTACTCAGATCGAGAACACGCACTTCGCAGAGCGCCTCAGAGGCAAGTTGGAACCCACCGCGGGCGGTTCCGTCTACATCGACCCGAACACGCTGGAGTGGGAACCCTCTCAGTTCGAAAAGATCTCCATGAAGGTCCTGTACCGGAACGACGACATCGGTGAGATGACGGTGCTACTGAAGTGGGAGCCAGGTGCTGTGTTGCCTTTCCACAAGCACCCGGAAATTGAACAGAGCTATGTTCTGGAAGGGTCGTTCTACGACCATGACGGGATCTGCCGCGCCGGCCAATTTGTTTGGCGGCAACCTGGCTCGCTTCACGAGACCCATTCCGACGAAGGCTGTCTCTTGCTGGCCGTCTATCGCAAGCCCAATGTGTTCTTCGGTACGGCTGGCTTCCGCAAGGCGTCCTGAAGGCGGCTGAAAGCAAGGCAATCCGCTTGGATTGCCTTGATAGCTTCATAGGAGGAAACCATGACGTATGTCGTCACCGAGCCTTGCATCAATTGCCGTCATGGAGACTGCATCGAAGTTTGCCCGGTTCAGGCTTTCCATCAAGGGCCAAACTTTATGGTCATCGATCCCGAGGTATGCATCAATTGCTCAATCTGCGAGGTCGTTTGTCCTGTTTCCGCGATCAAGAGCGACTTCGACCTGGCACCTCATGAAGCGGAATTTGCGGAAATCAACCGGCGGATGTCAGTGCAATGGCCTGTTATCACTAACGCATCATTGCCTCTTCCCGACGCGGAATCCTGGGCGACCAGGAAGGACAAGCGGACGTTCCTGGAGCTGTGAAAGCCTCGCTTGTACCGATCGCGCTCGATATGGAGGGGCTCAGGAAAATGGGGCGTTGAGCTCGCGTCCGATGGCTGGGCGCCAGACCACGGGAAGCGAATCCGAGTATCGGAACCGGACGCTTGGCGCGCAACGGCGCGTCAAGCGTTAGCCCCTCCATCGATCTGCAAGACGGTGCCGGTTGCGAAGCCGTTGGCCATCAGGAAGAGGCCGGCCTGGGCAAGTTCGGATGCGGTCCCCACGCGGCCGACCGGTAGCCCCTCTCCGATGCCTTGCAGCACGCCGGCACGGGCGTCCGATGGCAGAAAGTCCCAGGTCGGAGAATCGACCACGCCTGGGGAAACGACGTTGACGCGGATCGGGGCCAGTTCCACGGCCAGCGTTCGCGCCAGCCCGTCGAGCGCGGCGTTGACCGCCGCCACGATGCTGGCACCCGCGTTGGCCTTGTAGGCGGCCAGACCGCTGTAGAACGTAATCGAACCATCGCTGGCCAGGCGCGGCGCCAGATGGCGGACCAGATGGATCGGCCCCAGCAGCTTCGAACCCAGCATCGCGTCGATGTCCGCACGCGTCGTTTCCAGGAAGGGCTTGAAGACGAGCGCGGCGGCGGTTGTGACCAGATGGTCAACCTTCGGGATCGCCCGGCTCAGCGCTTCGACTTCGGCTTCCACACCGATATCGGCGCAATGTGTGGTGACGCCAGCGCCCAGGCTGGCTTGCGCGAAGGCAAGCCGGTCGGCCGAGCGGCCCACGATGTGTACATGCGCACCGAGCGCGATGGCTTGCTTCGCCAGTTCCAGGCCGATGCCGCTGCTTCCGCCAGCGATGACTACCACTTTGTTTTCAAGATTCACGGACATGGTTTTCTCCAATGAGGCGTCAGACGCCGGTTTGTTCGGCGGCGCCAAGTACGGCGTCGTCGTTATTGCCAGTGCGGCTCAGGAAGCCGAAGACGGCGCCGGCCGACAGCACGGTAATCACCGTCATGATGTGCAGCAGGCTCCCGAACGCATCGCCGTAGCCCGCGAGCAGGCGGTCGGCAGCGATTTCAGGCAGCGTGGACATCGCGTGAGCCAGGTCGCCCGTTGCCAGGCGCTGGGCACCTTCGGCCAGGCGCGCCGCGCTGATGCCGGTGGCGTCACCGGTCACATCCGTCAGGCTCGTGCAGGTGAGCGCGGCCAGGATGGCGCTGACGATGGCAAGCGCGATACCTTCCCCGGCAACGCGGGTCGTATTGAAGATCCCGGCGGCCATGCCGGCACGTTCCTTTGGCACGACGCTGACGGAAAGGCCATCCATCAGGCCCCACGGCATGCCCGCGCCCACGCCGATCAGCAGCATCGGCAGCGCCACCGTCATGCCCGTGGCGCGGACATCGCTCATGCTGAGCCAGTGCAGGCCGGCTGCCGCAATCAGGAAGCCGATGCCGGACAGCACACCCGGCGAGATCCAGCGCGTCAGCGTGGCCACGACGGCCGGCACCACCAGCATCGGCAGTGACAGCGCGATCATCAGGATGCCCGCATCGACTTCGCTCAGTCCGACCACGCCGATAAAGCGCAGCGGCAGCATGATGATGAGCACGATGTAGCAGTAGCAGGTGCCCACCGGCAGGATCTGCACGCCGATGAATCGCGCGTACTTGAACAGCGACAGGTCAAGCATCGGGCGTTTGACGCGCGTCTCCACTACTACGAAGACCAGCAGCATCAACACCGAAGCAGCCAGCAGCGTGATGACCAGTGGGTCACCCCAGCCGAGTTCCGGTGCCTCGATGGCGCCGGATGTGAAGAGCACCAGCGTAGCCGTGAAGGTAATCGTGCCGGGCCAGTCGACGCCCTGGGCGTTCGGGTCCTTCGTCTCGCGCATGCGCGGCGCGCCAAAGATCAGCGCGATCAGGCCGATGATCGCTGTCGAAAGGAATACGGCACGCCAGCCGAACGTGCTGATGAGCGTGCCTGCCAGCAACGGGCCGAATGCCAGGCCGATGCCGAAGCTCGTGCCCAGCATGCTGAATGCGCGGGTGCGCGCATGGCCCTCGAATTCCTGCGCCAGCGCGGCGGAACCGCCCGAGAGCGCGGCGGCGGCGGCGATGCCCTGCAGCGCGCGCAATACGTCGATCCAGAAGACCGACGGCGCAGCGGCTAGTGCCAGCGAGAACAGTGCGAACAGGCCGATGCCGGTTGTGAACATGCGCTTGCGGCCGAAGACGTCGGCCAGTGCTCCGGCAGCCATCAGCAGGCTGCCGAAGCTCAGCATGAATGCATTGGTGATCCAGGTCAGCGAGGTGGCGCCGCCGCCGAGTTCGCGGCCGATGGCGGGCGTGGAAACCGCGCCGCCCGAGAACGACAGCGGCAGGACGATGGCCGCCAGGCATACCGAGGCCAGAATGAGCGGCTTGCCATGCCCTTCGGCATGGCGATGTTGGGTGGTCATGGTTAGATCGGAATGACGTGGAAGAACAAGCGGCCCCCGCCTGCCGGTGCATCGGGTGGCACCGGCAGGGCTGGGACGGCTTTGTTTTTGGGTTGCCGGAAGGCTAGCGCTGGGCGACCGGCGCGTTGGTGGCGCTCTGGGCGGGCTTATCCCGTTCATCCCAGCCGCCGCCGAGCGCGCGGATCAGGTTGACGGCCGCGGCGGCCTGTACGCTTTGCAGTTGCACCGCACCTCGCCGCGTTTGCAGCGCGGTGCGCTCCGCATCGATGACGTCGAGGTAGTTCACGGCACCTTCGGTGTACTGCGTCCGCGAGATGTCGGCCGCGCGGGACGCCGCGGCTACCGCATCCGCCTGCGTGCGTGTCTGGCTCTCCAGGATGCGCAGATCGGACAAACTATCCTCGACCTCCCGGAACGCCGTTAGCACCTGCTGGCGGTACTTGGCGACTTCCTCTTCGTGGCGCGCGCGCGCATTCGCCAGGTTGGCCGTGCGCCGGCCGCCGTCGAAGATCGGAATGTTCAGTGCCGTGCCAGCCAGCGGCCCCAGCAGGAACGCGCGGCTGCTCCACTTGAACAGGTCGCCCAGCGTGGCCGATTCGAAGCCGCCCGTGCCGGTCAGCGTGAGCGACGGAAAAAACGCCGCCTTGGCGATCCCGATGCGGGCGTTGGCGGCCGCCATCGCCCGTTCCGCGGCGGCGACGTCGGGGCGCCGTTCCAGCAGCGAGGAGGGCAGGCCGGAGGGAATCCTCACGTTCACGGCCTGCAGCGGCATGGCTGGCATCGAGAACTCGGCGGGTGCCTTGCCGAGCAGCACCGCAAGGCTGTGTTCGGAAGCGGCGCGCAGGCGCTGCACCGTCATCGCATCGGACCTGGCCGTGGCCAGTTCGGCGCGTGCACGGGAGGCGTCCAGCTCACTGATGTCGCCTTCGGCGAAACGACGCTCGACGAGTTTCAGCGCTTCCTCGCGCAGCTTCACGGTGGTCGTAAAGACTTCGGCTTCAGCATCCAGCCCTCGCAACGCGAAGTAGTTCTGCGCGACGTCCGCCTGCAACGCGAGCTGGACCGAACGGAACAGGGCATCGCTTTGTTGCGCATCGGCCTTCGAGGCGTCCACGGTGGACGCGACGCGGCCGAACAGGTCCACTTCATACGAAGCACTGGCCTGTGCACGCCACAGCGTCTGTTGGGGGATGTTGGTGCCATCCGGCTGGAACTGGGCGGCCGCCGACTGCTTTTGCCGAGTCGGGCCGAAGCCGGCGTCCAGCGTCGGGAACCACCCTGCCTTGGCGGCCTGCACCATTGCGCGGGCTTCCTTCAGGCGAGCGGCCGCGGCCTTGAGATTCTGGTTCGCTTCCAGTGCCTGCGCTTCAAGCGCGTTGAGCTTGTCGTCGCCGAAGATCGTCCACCATTCTCCACGGGACAACGCTTCCGACGGGCTCGCAACCTGCCATTCGCCCGCTTCCTCCTTCTTCAGTTCACCGCGCGTCCAGTCCTGCGAGGCTTCCTTGAAGGCCACCGACTGGCCCGTGGTCTCCGGCACCTCGTAGGTGGGCGCCAGCGAGCACCCGGCCAGGACGAGCAGGGACGCCAGCAGCATCGAACCCTTCGCCAGCCACCGATTACCGGTGTTGAAAGTGATCTTGTTCATCATGTTCTCCTTGCGCCCAGGCTTACTCGGCCGATGCGGCGGCGGGTGCCACGCCATGCAGTGGCTGCGTGTGCGAGTGATGCTTGTCGAGGATCGGCTTGCCGCCGGTCAGCTTTCGCAGCGCCACGTAGAACACCGGGGTCAGCAACAGGCCAAACAGCGTCACACCGAGCATTCCGAAGAACACCGCGATACCCATCGCACGTCGCATTTCGGCGCCGGCTCCGGTCGACATCACCAGGGGCACCACACCCATGATGAAAGCGATCGACGTCATCAGGATCGGGCGCAGACGCAGGCGGCTGGCCTCGATGGCGGCCTGCACGATGCTGCGGCCCTGCATCTCCAGTTCGCGTGCGAATTCCACGATCAGGATCGCGTTCTTTGCGGATAGCCCAACCAGCACCATCAAGCCGATCTGGGTGAAGATGTTGTTGTCGCCGCGCGTGACCCATACGCCAAGCAGCGCGGACAGGATCGACATCGGCACGATCAGCAGGATGGCCAGCGGCAGCGTCAGGCTTTCGTACTGCGCGGCCAGCACCAGGAACACCAGGAGCACGCTGATCGGGAACACCCAGAACGCGGCGTTGCCGGCCAGCACTTCCTGATAGGTCAGGTCCGTCCATTCCATCTTGATGCCGCGCGGCAGCGTTTCGGCCGCGATACGCTCGATGGCGGCCTTGGCCTGGCCAGAGGAGTAGCCCGGTGCCGGACCGCCGTTGATGTCGGCCGCGGTAAAGCCGTTGTAGCGAACCACCATCTCGGGGCCGTAGGTCGGCGAGACCGTGACCAGCGACGACAGCGGCACCATTTCGCCAGCGGCGTTGCGGGTTTTCAGTTGCAGGATGTCGGCGGCCGTCGCGCGGAACTGCGAATCCGCCTGGGCACGCACCTGATACACGCGGCCGAACTGGTTGAAGTCGTTCACGTACAGCGACCCCAGGTAGATCTGCATCGTGTCGAACACGTCGGTCACGTTCACACCAAGTTGCTTGGCCTTGGTGCGGTCGAGGTCCACGTCAAGCTGGGGCACGTTGATCTGGTAGCTCGTGAACATCGGGCCCAGTTCAGGTGCCTTGGCGGCGGCCTTCATGAACGCCTGCGTTGCATCGTTGAGCGCTTCGTAGCCCAGCGATCCACGATCCTCCAGTTGCAGCTTGAAGCCACCGAGCGTGCCCAGGCCTTGCACCGGCGGAGGCGGGAAGGTGCCGGTGACGGCGTCCTTGATGACCTCGGTGTACTTCGCGTTCAGCGCGGCGGCGATTTCCTCGGCGGATTCTCCCGGACCGCGTTCCTTCGACGGCTTGAGCACCGGAAAGACCAGGCCACTGCTCGACGAATTGCTGAAGCCGTTCACCGACAGACCCGGAAAGGCGGGAACACCGACCACGCCAGGCTGTTTCAGCGCGATCTCGGTCATCTTGCGCACCACTTCCTCGGTGCGTTCCAGCGACGAACCCGGCGGAAGCTGGGCGATGCTGACCAGGTAATCCTTGTCCTGCCCGGGAACGAAGCCGCCCGGCACGACCTTGCCCATCAGCACGGCGCCGGCCAGCAGAACGCCGTAGATGACGAACATCACGGCCCTGCGCTTGATGACACTGCCAACGCCCTTGCCGTACGAGTCCGAGCCGCGATTGAATACCTTGTTGAAGCGGACGAAGAACGGGCCGAGCACCTTGTCCATGACGCGCGTCAGCGCATCCTTCGGTGCGTGGTGATCCTTCAGCAGCAGCGCCGCCAGCGCAGGAGACAGCGTCAGCGAGTTGAAAGCCGAGATCACTGTCGAGATCGCAATGGTCATCGCGAACTGCTGGTAGAACTGGCCGGTCAGGCCCTTCATGAAGGCCAGCGGCACGAACACGGCAACCAGGGTAAGCGCGATGGCGACGATCGGGCCGCTCACTTCCTGCATGGCCTTGTACGTGGCCTCGCGTGGCGTCAGCCCTTCCGAGATATTGCGCTCGACGTTTTCCACCACAACGATTGCATCGTCCACCACGATCCCGATGGCCAGCACCAGGCCGAACAGGGACAGCGCATTGATCGTGAAACCGAAGCCGAGCAGCAGCGCGAAGGTGCCGACAATCGACACCGGCACGGCCAGCAGCGGAATCAGCGACGCGCGCCAGGTCTGCAGGAACACGATCACGACGAGCACCACCAGCGCGATGGCTTCGAACAACGTATGTACGACGGCGTCGATGGACTCCTTCACGAAGCGCGTTGGGTCATACACGATCTCGGCGCGCACGTCTTCGGGCATTTCCTTCTGGAGTTCGGCCATGATGGCGCGCACGTCGTCGGAAATCTGCAGCGAGTTCGCGTTCGGCTGCTGGAAGATGATGATCTGGACCGCTTCCTTGTTGCTGAGCATCGCCCGCAGCGCGAATTCGGCCGAAGACAGTTCGACGCGCGCGACATCGGAGAGATGCACGACGCCGCCATCGGGATTCGTCTTGAGGATGATCTTGCGGAACTGGTCCTCGTTCTTCAGGCGGCCCTGTGCGTTGATTGAAAGCTGCATCGGCACATTGGTCGCCATCGGCGCACCGCCGACGATGCCGGCGGCCACCTGCACGTTCTGCTCGCGGATCGCCTTGACCACGTCGGTGGCCGTCATGTTCTGGCGCGCCACCTTCTGCGGATCGAGCCAGACGCGCATCGAGTAGTCGCCCGCGCCCCACAGCACCACCTCGCCAACGCCCGGCACGCGTGCCAGACGGTCCTTGACGTTGATGAGCGCGTAGTTGCGCAGGTAGGTCAGATCGTACTTGCCATTCGGCGAGACCAGGTTGACACCCATTGTCAGCGTTGGCGACGATTTCACCGTGGTCACGCCCAGCCGCTGCACGTCCTCGGGCAGACGTGGCAGCGCCTGGTTGACGCGGTTCTGCACGAGCTGCGCCGCCTTGTCCGGGTCGGTGCCGAGCTTGAAGGTTACCGTCGTGGTCATGTTGCCGTCGCTGTTGGCCTGCGACTGCATGTACAGCATGTCTTCGACGCCGTTGATCTTTTCTTCTAGCGGCGACGCCACCGTTTCGGCGATGACTTTCGGATTGGCGCCAGGGTACTGGGCGCGGACCATCACGGAAGGTGGAACCACTTCCGGATACTCGGCGGTGGGCAACTGCACCAGCGCGATCAGGCCGGCCAGCAACACCACCACCGACAGCACGCCCGCGAAGATCGGGCGATCGATGAAGAACTTGGAGATGTTCATGATGAACTCCGTTGGCGGACCTGATCAGGCCGCCGGCTTCGTGACGCGCGCAACATCCACCATGTTCACTGCGCGGGGCTTCACGACATCATTGGGGCGCACGCGCTGCAGGCCGCCGACCACGATCTGGTCGCCCGCCTGCAGTCCCTTCTCGACGATGCGCAGACCGTCGTGGAGGTTGCCGATCTTGATTTCGCGGTACTGGACGCGGTTGTCCTTGCCCACCACCAGCACGTACTTCTTGGCCTGGTCGGTGCCGACAGCGGCGTCGTAGATCATCACGGCGTCGCGCGGCTGGCCGCCGCCAACCTTCACGCGCGCGTAGAGGCCCGGCACGAGCGCGCCATCGGCGTTGTCGAAGCGCGCGCGCACGCGGATCGTTCCGGACGTGACATCGAGACGGTTGTCGACCGAGACGATGGCACCCGTGCGCGAGTAGCCGCTCTCGTCGGCCAGGCCCAGTTCCACCGGGACCTCTTTCTTGCTGGCGCCGCGCAGGTAGCGCAGGTAGGTCTGCTCGTCGACCTCGAACGAGGCGTACATCGGCGACACCGATACCAGCGTGGTCAGCAGCGGGGCGCTGGCGCCAGTCGACACGATGTTCCCGACCGTGAGTTCGGCGCGCGACACGCGGCCCGAGACCGGCGCGACGACGTCGGTGTAGGAAAGGTTCACGCGGGCGGCGTCCAGGGCCGCGCGGGCAGCCTTAACGCTGGCCGATGCTTCGCGGGATGCGTTCTGCTTCTCGTCATAATCGCGCTTGGCGATGGCGTTGCTACCGATCAGGCGGTCCGCGCGCGCGGCATCGCTCGATGCATAGGCGGCGCGTGCGTCGGCGGCGGCCAGTTGCGCGGCGGCGCGATCGACTTCCGCCTGATAGGGGCGCGGGTCGATCGTAAAGAGCGATTCGCCCTTCTTCACGAGCTGGCCGTCCTTGAAGTGCACGGCGACGATCTTGCCCGGCACTAGCGGACGGATGTCGACCTTGTCGATGGCCTCCAGCCGGCCCGAGTAGCTCTGCCATTCGGTGATCTGGCGGGCCACGACGGCGGCGATGTCGACGTCGGCCGCCGGTGGGGTGCTGGCGTCGGCCTGCGCCGCGGCAACGGGGCTGGCATCGATGCCGAAATGATGGGTGGCGGCACCGATGGCGCCCAGGACGAACAGCGTGCCCAGTGCGACGGAAAGCCGTTTGCGGTTGGTGTCCATGTCAAAAGCTCCAATCAATTTTTCACAGAGTCGAGGGCGAAGATGCGGTGTGGCTCGCCTTTGAAATCAGTATGGTTGTCATTGTTTTGCGGATAAAGAATCGAGATGTGGATTAACTGTCTCCGCAATGGAGACAATTGGCGACGCAATGTGCCCGGTAACCGATGGCCCCCAATGGCCAGGGATCAGGGCGGACTAGAGGAGTCGTCGGAAAAGTCGGCTACTTCGTCGATGGCCCGCGGATGGCGGACAAGGGCGCGATGGCACATGCCGTGGCGGCGGATGGCTTCAGTGCGGTGGTGCCTTGCCCCTGCATCAAGGCAGATGGGGTGAGAACCTGGACGCCTGCAATGTACGGCTTGCGGCGCTCAAGATCTGCTGCTTTGGGCGGGGAAGAGAATTCATGTAAATGGAAAAATCGGCGACGTGGCGCGCCTTTCTGTTATGCGGCAATTGGCGCAATCGCTTGCGCGGCCGCCTTCTTGCCGTGCCGGATGCCGCTGACGTTCGGTTGAACGGCGGGGCAGCGCGCGAACAGTTCGGCGGTCCAGTCGACGAACGCCCGCACCTGCGGCGACAGATGCTTGTTCTGCGGGTAGACGGCGGAGATTGGCAGCGGCGCGGGACGGAACGCGGGCAGGACCTCGACGAGCGAACCGCTGTCGAGAAATGACTGGGCGATGACGCGGGGCACCTGGATGAGGCCCAGGCCCATGACGCCGCACTGGAGATGCGCGTCGCCATCGTTGGCGGACAACCGCGAGCGCGTCCTGACATTGACGGCTTTGCCCTCGACGTTGAAATTGAGGTTGACCATGCGGCCCGTGCGCGTGGAGAAGTAGTTGACGGCCAGATGGTCCGGAAGCGCGTCAAGGTCGGCCGGCACGCCGTAACGCTCCAGATACACGGGACTCGCCGCGGTCACGAGCTGGAACACGCCAAGGCGCCGGGCAACCATCGTCGAGTCGTTCAACTCGCCGATCCGGATGACGCAGTCGATGCCTTCCTGAACCAGGTCGACCAGCCGATCGCCAAAGCCAAGCGTGAGATCGATGTCGGGGTAGCGCGTATGGAATTCATTGAGCGCCGGGAGGACGATCAGCTTGCCCAGCGTGCCGGACATGTCCACGCGCAGCTTGCCGCGTGGTGCGCGGGTAATGGCGGCGAATTCCGCCTCCGCGGCATCCACCTCACCAAGAATGCGCACGCATCGCTCGTAGTAGGCGGCGCCCTCGGATGTCACGCTCAGTCGTCGGGTGGTGCGGTTCAGCAGCCTGACGCGCAGGAAGGCTTCCAGTTCCTGGATGACCCGCGTGACCGATCCGCGTGGCACGCCAAGCGTATCGGCGGCGCGCGAGAAGCTATTCGTATCGACGACACGTGTGAACACGTGCATTGCATGAAGCTTGTCCATGTCACGCCTCAGGCAACAGGCGCCGCAGTTCGGCGGCAAGGGATTCGATATAGATGTCGCGCAGCCCGCAGTCGCGCAGGGCGCCTTCGAGCTTGAAGACATAGTCGGCATTGCTGCCGAAGGAGCCCGCCGCGCGCGCGATGACGGGGGCCACGCTGGCGATCGAGGCGTCGCGCTCGAAGAGTGGGCGGTCGGGGTCGACGACGAAGGCGATAGCGTGTGTTTGCGTGCCGTCGTCGAGCGTGACCGTTGCCCATGTCGGGCGGTACGAGCCGCCGACCATCTCGCGCCGCCACACCACGCGAAGTTCCTCGTCGCGCCGCGCGGCCGGCAGTCGCAGTGCAACGCCTTGCGTCGAGCCGCCGGACTCCAGGCCGAGCATGCGGCCCGGACGTTCCGGGCTGCCCCGGCCCTCGATGCTCCGCATGCAGAAGCTGCGATGCCATCCGTGCAAGGCGGCAACCGAACGCCGGTCGAAATGGAGCAGCGGGTTCCACATCAGCGAGCCGTACGCAAAGATCCAGACGTCCTCTGCGTCGTCCGGCCGGGCCGCGAGAGTGCTGGCCAGCGAGGCGTCGATGCGGTCCTGGGTCCAGCGAAACTCGGCGGGCAGCTCAATGTTGTCGAGGTAATACCCGGACTGGAGCGATTCTCTTGTCAGCATGCGAGTGGGAGGAAAGAGGGGGCTTGCTGGCATTGTGGTTGCTGCAACGTGGCTGATAAACTGCGCAAATTGATTTTCTTTGTCGCCGAGAGGGAAACAATGGTGGATCGGGTGGAAGCGCAGGTTCAGGACATCGAATCGTTCCTGGCGGTGGCCAAGACAGGCAGCTTCACGCGAGCGGCGGAGGATCTCGGCACCAGCAAATCAAACGTCGGCAAGGCTGTTCAGCGTCTGGAGATACGGCTCGGCACGCGCCTGTTCCAGCGCACCACGCGCGCGGTGCGGCTGACCGAGGATGGTGAGACCTACATGCTCGCCGCACAGGCCGCGCTTGAGGGGCTTCGCGAGGCTGAGCAGGCACTGGCCGCCCGGCGTGCCGAGCCGATCGGGCGTGTCCGGCTCGACGTACCGGCGGGCTTCGGCCGGTTGCTGCTGCCGTTCCTCGCGGCGCTTCGGCGCCGCCATCCGAAAGTCACTCTCGACATGGCGTTGACGGATCGCATGTCGGACCCGGTGGCCGAAGGCTGGGACATCGTCGTGCGCATTGGCGAGTTGCCCGCCGACGGCGACATGACGGTGCGCAAGCTGTGCGATCTCCGCCTTGGCCTGTACGCGTCGCCCGAGTACATCCAACGCAAGGGCGCCATCCATACCGTGGCGGATCTCAGTCACCACGACGCGGTGATCTTTCGCGGACCGACCGGACGGCATCGCCCCTGGACCGTTTCCGACAACGGGCATGTGCGCGATATCGTCATGGAGCCTGTGCTGGTGCTCGCGGACGGCCAGGCGCTCGTCGACGCGGCGATCAGCGGATTCGGCATCGCACAGATCTTCGATCGCGTCGCGAAGCCACACTTGCTGGCTGGAAGACTGATCCATATCCTGCCCGCATCCGACGTCGATGGTCCGCCAGTGCACGCGATCATCCCGGTCGGGCGGCGGATGCCGGCGAAGACGCGGGCCGTCCTCAATCACCTGGCAGACAGTTTGCGCGACGAAGCCACGCAGGGTTGAGCGGCCCAGGCAACTACGCCAGTGCTTTGCCTTGGTCGGCAGCGCGGGCGTGTGGACACGAGGCTCGATGGCATGGTGCCGGCGCGCGCTTACCCGAAGCCGCGAAGGCTTCGGGCGTTACGTGCGTGGGGAGGGTCAGGCGGCCTTCAGCGCATCGTGCTTCGCGACCATTTCGGCTTCATCCTTGAGCGCCTTCTTCACGGACGCGCGCGCTTCGATCCGCTCGATGTAGTTGAAGAGGTTCTTCAGGTGCGTGATCGGCGCACCCGAGCGCTCGTGCCACAGCGTTGCCCAGACATAGGCGTCCGCCACCGTGAATTTCTCGCCGGTCAGGTAGGCGCGGCCATCGGCCAGTTGGGCGTCCAGCTTCGAGTAGGCGGCTACGAGCTTGTCGCGGGTCCACTGGGTGCCGAATTCCGTTTGCAGCTTGCGCATCAGCGGGATGTGCTTCTGCGCGATTTCGGTAGCGATAAACGTCAGCAACTGGTCGAGCTTGACGCGCTCCAGCGTTCCATGCGGCGGGATCAGGCCGGCGTCCAGATTCTGGTCGGCCAGGTACGACGTAATGATGGTCGTTTCGGTCAGATGCGTCCTGGCTTCATCATCGAGCACTAGCACGGGAACGTAGCCGAGCGGGTTGGTCTTGCTGAAGTCGTCGTTGGCGGAAGTGCTCTTGCCGAACACATCGTAGTGCACCAGTTCGGGCTCCAGGCCCAGTTCATTGGCGATGACCTGAACGGCAAGCGAGCAAGTGGCGTGAGCGATATAGAGTTTCATGGCGAGGTGTCCTTCCGGATTGAGTAACTGGTTGCGTCCCGCCTGTCTGAGAGTTCGACGTCGGCGTCACGGATGTCACTCTACTAACCACTGCTCGAGCGATAAAGGCGAGATCTGGAGCCAGACCGTATCCGGATTGGAGACAAAGGCGCGACGCTGCCCGCCTTTGGCATGAAAGCGGTCCTTTCAACGCTCGCCACTCGCCACTCGCCACTCGCCACTCAATCCACCCCTCACGCGACTCGTTCGATTGCGGGCGACGAAACCGATGGCGCGGATCTTCCGCAGCCCCGCCATACCCGCCACGCTATCGCAGGGCTGAGCAGTGCCGTCG
>DAIOET010000054.1:0-16908 GCA_036746135.1 Cupriavidus sp. | reverse complement strand
AGCCGGCCAGCGTCAAGGTCAAGGTCCGTCCGCTGAAGAAGCTGAAGGACGCTGCTGCCTGATACGCAGTCCCTTTGGTAGTCGCTTGCCTGATGCCTGCCCCGTGCAGGCACCGGGCAGCTTAAGACCCCGTGTTCGAAAGAATGCGGGGTTTTTTGTTGGCGTCGATGATGGCGCCGTCCGGTTCTTGCGCCGTCTCTCGGCGGCTACCGTGGACCCGTGCTCTCAGGGCGCCGGGTTGCCCGTTTGCGTTTGCGCCAGCGGCGGGTGGGTGCCGGCAAGATCGAAGGGGCCGCGCTTGAAGCTGCATACCCGGCATGCCGTTTCCGCGATGACGTCGAGCGCCCGCGAGAAACCCGATGGCCGGTACACCGCCGAATAGACCAGCGGCGGCGGCATGGGATCGGTGCGCACCACGCGCAGCAGACCGGCTTCGATATCGTTGGCGAAATAGTCGATGGCCAGCTGGCTGATGCCCAGGCCTTCGATGGTCAGCTCCCGCAACACCGTCAGGCTGTTGGTGGAAAAGACCTTCTTGAAGCGGAACCCGTGCTCCTGGTTCCACGGCCCGTAGAACGCGTTCTTTGCGGAACCCACGGCCTGTTCCAGCACCGGATACTCGGCGAGTTCGTCGGGCTTTAGCGGGCGATCGGGAATGCCGAGCTTCGGGCTGGCCATCCACGGGTCTTCCACCTGTCCCACCGCCACGCACCGGTACGCAGCGCCCCAGTATTTGCCGGGCAGGATGGTCAGGTCGATCGTATTGGCTTCCAGCTCGGCAAAAAGGCTCAGGCCCGCATCGACCACCGGTTCGATCTGAAGCGCGGGATGCTGCGACTTCAGCTCGCGCAACAGCCGCGTCAGCCAGGTCAATGCAACCAGCTCGGTCACGCCGATGCGGAAGGTGCCGCGCACCTCGTTATCAAGCCCGACCTCACGGCTGATCCGTTCCTTGAGCCCCATCGACTCTTCGGCAATTGGCATGAGCCTTGCACCGGCCTGCGTGGGTACCAGGCCCTTGGGCATACGATGCACGAGCTGCACGCCAAGCGCTTGCTCAAGCTCGATCACGCGCTTGGACACCGCCGATTGCGTCGTAAACAGCTTTGCCGCCGCGACGGTGAAGGACGCATTGGTGACGCTGAAATAGAAAGCTTCGAGTTGCTTGAAAGTTACATTCATGCGCGCACCGGGCGATGCTGTCGGACAAAACAGGGCATCACTATGGCTCATCGCACGAACAAATGGAATAGCGAGGGGCGAGCATTACTCGTTTGTGGCATAGCGCGGCGGCTTACATACTGGCAGCCATCGATCCACACGCGAATCACCATGCTGAAGCTTTCCGACAGACTCAATCGAATCAAGCCGTCGCCGAGTTCTATGGCCGGACAGCGCGTGCGCGAGCTGCGCGCCGCCGGCCGTGACGTTATCGGCCTGACGGCTGGCGAGCCGGACTTTGCCACGCCGGCCCATATCTGCGAGGCGGCCCTCGCGGCGATGCAGTCGGGCAAGACCGGGTACACCGACGTCGGCGGAACCTCCGAGCTGCGCGAAGCCGTGGCCCGCAAGTTCGCACGTGAGAACGGGCTGCACTACAAGGCTGGCGAAATCATCGTCAGCACCGGCGCCAAGCAGGTGATCTTCAACGCGATGCTCTGTACCGTGCAGGCCGGGGACGAGGTCATCATTCCCGCGCCATACTGGGTGTCGTACCCCGATATCACGCTGTTTGCCGGCGGTACGCCGGTGTTCGTTCCCGGCACGCCCGAAACCGGTTTCAAGCTGACGCCCGAGGCGCTGGAGCGCGCCATCACGCCGCGCACCCGCTGGCTGATGCTGAATGCCCCGAATAACCCGAGCGGTGCCGCGTATCGCCGCGAAGAACTGGTGGCGCTGGGCGAGGTGCTTGAACGGCATCCCCACGTCTGGATCATGACCGACGACATCTACGAGCACCTGATGTACGACGGCTCCGGCTTCTTCACGATCGCGCAGGCGTGCCCGCAGCTGGCCGATCGCACGTTGACCATCAATGGCGTCTCGAAGGCTTACGCCATGACCGGATGGCGCATCGGATACGCGGGCGGCCCCGCGGCGCTGATCAAGGCCATGACCAAGCTGCAATCGCAAAGCACCTCGTGCGCCAACGCAGTGGCCCAGGCGGCTGCGGTGGCGGCGCTCGAAGGCCCGCAGGATTTCATCACGAGGAATCGGGACATCTACCGCCAGCGCCGCGACTTCATGGTCGATGCGCTGAACCGGATCGACGGCATCTCATGTGAGCCGCCGGCCGGTGCGTTCTACCTCTTCGCGTCGTGTACCGGGCTGTTTGGCCGCGAGTCCGCCAATGGTGTCAGGATCGAGAACAGCGAGCAGTGGGGCGCCTGGGCGCTCGATTCGGCCGATATCGCCTTCCTGGCCGGTTCAGCCTACGGGGTCGACACGCACTTCCGGCTGTCGTTTGCCACAAGCATGGAGGTGCTGGCCGAAGGCGCGCGGCGCATTGCGAACGCCGCCGAAGCCCTGCGTGCCGTAGCAACGCCATGACACGAACATAGACAGAGATTGCGAGCAGGGTCCATAGAGACCCGCCGCGATGATCCACAGACAGCCTCTCCAGCGCACGTTTCCCCCTACGACCACAAATCCGACATCATGCGCAACCTGCCAAATTTTTCCATCCGTCCACGTTTCATTCGGGGCCTGGCCGCCGGACTGGCGCTTCTTGCCGCCACGCACGCCGCCGTGGCGCAGGACGCCTGGCCGACCCGTCCCATCCGGATTCTCGTAGGGTTTTCGCCGGGTGGCTCGAATGACATCGTTGCCCGCCTGATCGCGCCGAAGCTTGCCGATGCGCTGGGCAAGCAGGTGCTGATCGACAACCGGCCCGGCGCCGGGGGCAGCATTGCGGCGGAAACCATGCTCAAGGCTCCGGCCGATGGCTACACGCTGATGATCTGCACGCCTGGAACGCTGACGATCCAGCCGTTCCTGCAGAAGATGAGTTTCGACGCGCAAACGGACATCGTCCCCGTCACGCTGATCGCCAACACACCCTATATAGCGCTCGTCAACGCATCGTTGCCCATCCATAACGTCAAGGAGTTGATCGCCTACGCCAAGGCCAATCCGGGCAAGCTGAACTATGCCTCGTCGGGCAGCGGCACGACCGGGCATCTGGCCGGCGAAATGTTCAAGTTGCGGACCGGCGTGGACATCGTTCATGTGCCGTACAAAGGCACGGGCCAGGCCATCGCGGACCTGCTTGGCGGGCAGGTTTCGCTGATCTTTGACCAGCCGATCAGCTCTCTGCAGTACGCAAAGTCGGGCAAGTTGCGTGTGGTTGGCGTTGCCGCCGCGCAGCGGCTGAGCTCGCTGCCCGATGTGCCGACGTTTGCCGAGGCAGGGGTGAAGGATTTCGAACCGGTGCCGTGGACTGGCCTGTGCGCCGCCAAGGGAACGCCGGCGCCGGTTATCGCGCGGCTGCAGAAGGAAGTACAGCAGGTGCTGCGCCAGCCCGAAATCGCCCAGCGGCTGCAGCAGGATGGCATGGAGGTGGTGGGCAGTACGTCGGAGAAATTCCGCGATTTCCTGCAGGCCGACAGGCAGAAGTGGTCTGGCGTCATCAAGGCTGCCAACGTGGCGCTGAACTGAGAGAACATCGATGAGTAACAGTCAGGACTTCCGCGCGATCGTGACCGATATCGCGCGTGTTCCCCCGCAGCTCGTGGCACGGGCTTCGCACTTTGCTTCGTCGATTCTGGCGGACGTCAATGGCCGGCGCGGCGGCATGCATGGGCGTGTCGCGCCAATGGACCCGCGATTCCGCATTTGCGGGACGGCAGTGACCGTGGACGTCCGGCCCGGTGACAACCTCATGATTCACGCGGCCATTGCGCTGGCCCGGCCCGGCGACGTCATCGTCGTGGACGGCAAGGCTGACCAGACCTGCGCGCTGATGGGGGCCATCATGGCGAACCAGTGTCTGGCATCCGGCCTGGCCGGCGTTGTCCTGGATGCCGCCGCGCGCGATTTCGATGAAATCCGCGAGCTTGGCTTTCCGATGTACGCGGTTGGCACGAATCCGAACGGACCCACCAAGCTCGTTCCGGGGCTGATCAACCATCCGGTCCAGTGTGGCGGCGTGACCGTGCACCCGGGCGACCTCGTGGTGGGCGATGCCGACGGCGTGGTCGTCATCGAGCGCGAGAAGGTGGCGGAGATACTCGATCTGGCGGCGGAAAAGCTCGAAGGCGAGCGCAAGCGCATCGCCAATATCCAGTCCGGTGCCGAGACCAGGCCCGCATGGCTTGCGTCCGCGCTGGCGGCGTCTGGCGTGCTGGCGCCGGGGCAGGTGCTGTAGCGCCCGGCGGCGACAGCCTCGGGCGCTAGCGCTGCAGGCAACCCAGCAGCACATCGAACGCCGGTCCGATGTGCTCCTCGGGCACGCATGCATAGCCGAGCAAGAGGCCCTTCTGCACTTCGCTGCCGGTGTAATAGCGTGACAGCGGCCGCACCACGACGCCACGGACGCGCGCGGTTTCGGCGATGGCCACATCGTCGGCATCGTCGGGCAGCCGCAGTACCAGGTGCAGGCCGGCGTTGCTGCCTTGCGGGTTCAGGGCCTCGGGGCCGAGGTAGCGCTCGATGAGATTGGCCAGCACCGCGCGGCGCCTGGCATAGAGCGGCCGCATCCGGCGGATATGCGCGGCATAGTCGCCGGCCTGCATGAACTCGGCCACGGTGGCCTGCGTCATCAGGTGGCCGGCGCGGTACAGGTCCGCGTGAGCGGTCTGGAACGGGGCGGCCAGCTCACGTGGCAGCACCAGATAACCCATGCGCAGGCCCGGATACAGCGTCTTGCTGAAGGTGCCGATGTAGATCACCGGGGCGTCGGGTTCCATGCCTTGCAGCGAGGGAATGGGCTGGCCCGAGAAACGGAACTCGCTGTCGTAGTCGTCTTCGACTATCCAGCTACCGCGCTGGCGCGCATATTCCAGCAGCGCGCGCCGCCGTCTGAGGCTCATGACCGCCCCCATCGGATACTGGTGCGACGGGGTCACGAAGATGAAGCGCGGCGCGGAGGTATCGGCGGCGTCCGTATCGGGCAAGGTCAGGCCCTCGTCGTCGACGGCCCTTGGCACCATGCTGATCTCGGACATATGCAGCACGCCGCGAATGCCCCAGTAGCCCGGCTCTTCCACCCATGCCTGATCGCCAGGCGACCCCAGCAGCCGAACCACGAGGTCAATCGCCTGGTGGATGCCTTCGGTAATCAGCACCTGTCCCGCATCGCAGCGCACCGACCGCGCCACCCGTAAATGGGCGGCCACCGCTTCACGCAATTGCGGCAGCCCGCCGCCGTGGCTGTAGCTGAGCCACTCCGGCTGCGGATTGCGCCACAGCCGCGCCGAAATCTGGGCATAGCGCCGGTGCGGGAACCGGCGCAGGTCCGGCACCCCAGGCATGAATGCCCCCCATTGCGTGGGCGATGCGGATGCATTGGCCAGCAGGCGTTGTCCGCGTGTGGAAAGCCCGGGCATGGCCTGCGAGTGGGCCGTGGCCACGGTGGCCGCCTTGGCGTTGAGGTAACTCTCCGGTGCGGTATCTGCCACAAAGGTGCCGCTGCCCGTGCGCGCACGCAAATACCCTTCAGCCAGCAACTGCTCGTACGCAAACATCACCGTGTTGCGTGACAGGCTCAGCTCGGCGGCAAGGTCGCGCTGCGGCGGCAGCCGCGTGGCCGGCGCCAGGCTGCCATCGAGGATGGCGCCGCGAATGCACTCGTAGAGGCCCCGGTTCAGGGGCTTGCCGAAGGCCGACAGGCCCTCGGGTCCCATGCGCTGGAGTAGCAGGTCACCGCAGATCGACTTCAATTGGCACCATTGGATTTCTGGAAGTGGCGCTGGATTGTAGAGCCAAATCTGATTGAAATGGGCGACATCGCCGCTATCGGCGCCAACCTGCCACTTCGCTCCCCCGTACCATGAAGAACATCGAACTGAATCAACGTCGCAGCCTTGCCACGCCTCGCGGTGTCGGCGTGATGTGCGAGATGTATGCCAAGCGCGCCGAGAATGCGACGCTCTGGGACGTCGAAGGGCGCGCCTATACCGATTTCGCGGCCGGCATTGCCGTGCTGAACACCGGCCATCGCCATCCGCGCGTGATGCAGGCCGTGGCCGCGCAGCTCGAATGCTTCACCCATACCGCGTATCAGGTCGTGCCGTACGAAAGCTATGTGTCGCTGGCCGAGCGCATCAACGCGCTGGTGCCAATTACCGGGCTGAACAAGACGGCGCTGTTCACCACTGGCGCGGAAGCCGTGGAGAACGCCATCAAGATTGCCCGCGCCCATACCGGCCGCCCGGGCGTGATTGCATTCTCCGGCGCGTTTCACGGCCGCACGCTGCTGGGCATGGCGCTGACCGGCAAGGTGGTGCCCTACAAGGTGGGCTTCGGGCCGTTCCCGTCGGACATCTACCACGCGCCATTCCCGAACGCGCTGCATGGCATCGGCACGGACCAGGCATTGCAGGCGCTGGAGACGCTGTTCAAGACCGATATCGACCCGCAACGCGTGGCTGCCATCATCGTCGAGCCGGTGCAAGGCGAGGGCGGTTTCCAGCCCGCGCCCGCGGATTTCATGCGTGGCCTGCGCGCGGTGTGCGACAAGCACGGGATCGTGCTGATCGCCGATGAAGTGCAGACCGGCTTTGGCCGTACCGGCAAGCTGTTTGCGATGGCGCATTACGACGTGCAGCCGGACCTGATCACGATGGCCAAGAGCCTGGCCGGAGGCATGCCGCTGTCCGCTGTGTGCGGCCGCGCGGCAATCATGGACGCGCCACTGCCCGGCGGCCTGGGCGGCACGTATGCGGGCAACCCGTTGGCCGTGGCCGCCGCGCATGCGGTGCTCGACACGATTGCCGAGGAGCATCTGTGCGAACGCGCCGCCGAGCTGGGCGCTCAACTGAAGGCACACCTCGAAGCGTTGCGCCCGCAATGCCCGCGCATGGCGGAAGTGCGCGGCGTCGGTTCGATGATTGCCGCCGAGTTCTGCGACCCCGCCACCGGCGCGCCGGATGCCGAGTTTGCCAAGCTCGTGCAGGCCCGCGCGATGGAAGCTGGCCTGATCCTGCTCACGTGCGGCACGTACGGCAACGTCATTCGCTTCCTGTATCCGCTCACGATTCCGCGCGAGCAATTCGAAGCGGCGCTGGCCGTGCTGGCCGGCGCGCTGACGGCATAGGTAACCCGGCGCAAACCACCAAAGGAGAGTGCCAGGCACTGATGCAGTGCCCTGGCACCAGGAGACAGCACCGGCCTCTGCCGCACCGGCAAAAACATTCATTCATCCGGTGCGCAACACCCGCAAACTTCATCGTGTTGAAGGGGGCGGAAGAGGCTCGTGTCGAAGACGCAGCGCTGCCAGTGGCACGCATATTGCGGACTGAACGAGGCCATGCCGTGTGTTCACGCGGATGACCAACGTTCGAATCAATGAGGGTACAGACATGCGTTTCTCTTCTTTCCGGGCACTACTTTCCATCACCATGCTCGCGGCGTCGTCCGTGGCGCTGGCACAGACGGCGCGCGACTGGCCGACGCAACCGGTGCGCATCGTGGTGCCGTTCCAGGCCGGCTCCGCTACCGACCTGATCACCCGGCAACTCGGCGCCGGACTGAGCAAGGAATACGGCCAGACCTTCGTCGTGGAAAACCGGCCCGGCGCGGCCGCGATGATCGGCAGCGAAGCGGCGGCGCGCGCGCCCGGCGACGGTTATACGTTGCTGATGTCCGGCCCGGCATCGATGGTGACGAACCGCTTCCTCTACAAGAAGCTCAGCTACGATCCGGATGCGTTCGAAAAGGTCGCTGTCGTGGCCGTTACGCCCAACATCCTGCTGTCCAACCCTTCGCTGCCGTTCAAGACGCTTCCGGAAATGGTGGCCTATGCCAAGGCCAATCCGGGCAAGCTGACGTATGCGTCGTTCGGCACTGGCACCACCTCGCATATCGCCGGTGAAATGCTGAAGGCCGCCGCGGGTATCGACATCGTGCACGTGCCGTACAAGGGCGCGGGCGAAGCCATTCCGGCGCTGTTGTCGGGGCAGGTGTCGATGTACTTCGACACCATCATGACGGGGCTGCCGTTCGTGAAGGGCGGCAAGCTGCGCGCGCTGGGCATGTCCACGGCCCGCCGGTCGCCGCAGGCGCCCGAGATTCCCACCATCGCGGAGCAAGGCTATCCGGGATTCGATATCGCGCCGTGGTACGGCATTGTCGCGCCCAAGGGCACGCCGGCCGATGTGGTGGTCAAGCTCAATACGTCGATCAACAAGCTGCTCGGCACGCACGATTTTCGTGAGAAGCTGGCTGTGACCGGCGCGGAGCCGCGTGGCGGCAGCGTCAGCGACTTCACTGCCATGATCAACGCCGAGATCCCCCGTACCGAAAAGCTCGTCAAGCAGTCTGGCGTGGCGCTGCAATAAGGCCGCGCTGTCATTCGTTGTGGCGCTGCGTTGTTGCAGCGCCGTGTCTCACATCCTGATCCGATTCTGCCCATGTTGCCTTTCGACTGGTCTTTCCCCTATCCCTCCCAGAAGATGCCGCTGCTGGCCGCCAACGCGGTGAGCACCAGCCAGCCGCTGGCTGCGCAGGCTGGCCTGCGCATGCTTTACGAAGGTGGCAATGCCATCGACAGCGCCATTGCCAGTGCCATTGCGCTCACGGTGGTGGAACCCGTCATGAACGGCATTGGCGGCGACATGTTCGCGCTGGTCTGGCACGAGGGGCAGCTCTATGGCCTCAACTCCAGTGGCCGCGCCCCCGCAAAATGGACGCTCGATCATTTCGCCGGCCGTGACCGCATGCCGTCGGTGGGCTGGGATACGGTGACCGTTCCGGGCCAGGTGGCCGGATGGAAGGCGCTGTCGGCCCGCTTTGGCAAGTTGCCGTTTGCGCGGCTGTTTGCGCCGGCCATCGAATACGCGGAGCACGGTTTCCTGGTATCGCCACAGATCGCGCGGCAGTGGGCCGCGCAGGTGCCGGTGCTGCGCGAACAGCCGGGTTTCGCGCAGGCCTTCATGCGTGATGGGCGCGCTCCGCAGGCTGGCGAACGCTGGCGCTTTCCGGAACAGGCCGCCACGCTGCGCAAAATTGCCGAGAGCGACGGCCAGAGCTTCTACAAGGGCGAACTGGCGCAGCGCATCGCGGCATTCGCGGAAGAAACCGGTGGCGCGCTGCGTGGCGAAGATCTGGCGGCACACGAGCCGGCCTGGGTCGAGCCGATGAAACAGGACTTCCGTGGCTATACGCTGCACGAGATTCCGCCGAACGGGCAGGGCATTGCCGCACTGATCGGTCTGGGCATTCTCGATCGCTTCGACCTGGAAGGCATGGGTGTGGACAGTGCGGACTTCTACCATGTCAGCATCGAGTCGATGAAGCTGGCATTCGCGGACCTGCACCGGCACGTTTCCGATCCGGCGACGATGCAGCACGCGCCCGCGTCATTCCTCGATCCGGCGTACCTGGCGGAGCGCGCGGCGCAGATCGATCTCAGGCGCGCGGGAACGCCTTCGGCCGGCACGCCGAAGACCGGCGGCACGGTCTACCTGGCCGCCGCGGACGCCGCGGGCTCGATGGTGTCGTTCATTCAGTCGAACTATCGCGGCTTTGGATCGGGTGTGGTGGTACCGGGCACAGGCATCTCGCTGCACAACCGTGGCGAAGGCTTCAACCTGAAGCCGGGGCACGCCAATTGCGTGGCGCCGCGCAAGCAGCCGATGCATACGATCATTCCGGGTTTCGTCACGCGCAACGGTGCGCCGGTGATGGCGTTTGGCGTGATGGGCGGCTCCATGCAGGCGCAAGGCCATGTGCAGATGATGGCGCGGCTTGCTGCGTTCGGTCAGAACCCGCAGGCAATGAGCGATGCACCACGCTTCCGTGTGGAACATGGCCCGGTGGTCAACGTGGAAGCGCATCTGCCGCCCGACGTTGTGGCCACGCTGCGCGAACGCGGGCACCGCGTGGAAGTGGCGCCGCGTGACAGCCTGGAGTTCGGCTCCGCGCAACTGATCTACAAGGCGGCGGATGGCTATATTGCCGCGTCGGACTCGCGGCGCGACGGGCAGGCCGTCGGGTTCTGATCGTCGGGGCGCCGTGGCCCGCATGGACCTGTGAACGCATAACCTTCTGCGCGTTTGTTCGTTCGTGCCGGGCGCGGCGGCCGCTAGAGTCGATGGCTTGGATACCATCCTGCCCCTCGGGCCATCGACATGAGCACATCCCCAGCCTCCCTGCCAGCAGCGGCAGCACCCGATATCGCCAGCCGTCGCCACGTAGCGGTGAATAACCTGATTGCATTGGCGCGCGCGTCGCTCGGCAGCGAAGCGGTGGCCGACAAGGCGCGCCTGGAACCGGTCGCGCGCGCCCTGGAGCAACTGGGCCTGCAACGAGAGCTGTTTCCGGCGGAACACTTTCCGGTGTCCGCCGACAATCCCGCGCAGGTCTACCGGCTGGCCGAGGATCTGGATGGACGGTTCGCGCTCTATGTCTCGGCCGGGTTGCCGGGCAAGGCTCAGCCGCCGCACGATCACACTACCTGGGCGATCATCGCCGGCATCAGCGGCCGCGAGCGCAACAACTTCTATGCACGCGAGGGCACGGACGATCCGGCGCGCGACACGCTGCGGGAGATCGACGAATCCGATGTCGTCGCGGGGTCGTCAGTGACCTTGCTGCCCGACGACGTGCATACGATCGAACTGATCGGGGACGAACGCGGGCTGCATCTGCATTTCTATGGCCTTGCGCTGGACCGTCTGGCCGGGCGCGTAGTGTTCGAAAGCAAGGCAGGCGGCACCTACCGCCACTTTGGGCCACCCCGGCGGCTTGCGGCGCCGGTGACCGATGCTGCCGCGTTGAAAGCGGCGTTGGCCGACGGCCATGAAATCGCATTGCTGGACGTGCGGGAGACCGGCGTCTTCACCAAGGGTCATGCCCTGCTGGCCGCGTCCGCGCCGTTGTGGCGGCTGGAACTACTGATCGATCGGCTGGTGCCGCGACGCGATACCCGCATCGTGCTGATCGACGGCGGCGAGAACGCTGATGCGCTGGCGCATCAGGCCGCTGCAAAACTCGTGCGGCTGGGCTGGGGCAATGTTTCGGTGCTCGAAGGCGGCGTGGTGGCTTGGGCGGCCGCCGGTAACGAACTGTTCACCGGTAGCAATGTACCCAGCAAGGCGTTCGGCGAGATCATCGAGCATGAAAAGCACACCCCGTGGATCGATGCGGACGAACTGCATCGCCGTATCGAACGCGGCGAGGACATCGTTGTCGTGGACAGCCGCACCACGGAAGAATTCGCCGATTTCAGCCTGCCGTTCGCGCATAGCCTGCCCGGTGCGGAGCTGGTCTACCGGATCGGCGAACTTGCGCCGAACCCGGAAACGCTTGTGGTGGTCAACTGCGCCGGGCGCACGCGCAGCATCGTCGGCGCCCAAACCTTGATTGACGCTGGTATTCCGAATCCGGTGGCATCGCTCAAGGACGGCACGATGGCGTGGCTGCTGGCCGGCCGCGCTCTGGCGCAGGGCCGCGTCACGCCATTGCCCGAGCCGTCGACCGCCACGGTCGATAGTGCACGCACCCGCGCGGAACGTGTTGCCCGAACCGCGGGCGTACGGCGTATCGACGCAGCGGAGCTTGCGCGGCTCGAATCGGAAGCGGGCGTCCATACGCTGTATCGCTTCGACGTGCGCACGCGCGGGGAATACGAGTCCGGCCACCTGGCCGGCTGGCGCTGGGCGCCCGGCGGGCAACTGGTGCAGGCCACCGACGAATACCTGGCCACGCGCCGCGCCCGTATCGTGCTGGCCGATTTCGATGGCGTGCGGGCGTTGACCACGGCGGCGTGGCTGGCGCAACTTGGTGGCCGGGAGGTTTATGTATTCGCGCCTCCGGTGGATGCGGAGCTGGTCACCGGGCCGGAGCCGGTGCGCGTGCTGGCGTCGCGCCCGGCCGCCGCATCGGTATCGGCGCAACAGGCGTCGCAACGGCTTGCGTCGGGCGCGGCAAGACTTTTCGACGTGGAGCGGCGCTCGGCCTACGAGAAGCGCCACGCCGCCGGTGCATTCTTCGCCGTTCCAGACCGGCTTGAAGCGCTGATCGCCGGAGTTCAGCCCGATCACACGATCCTGCTGACGTCATCCGATGGCGTACTGGCGCGCGTTGTGGCAGCGGAACTGGTCGCTCGCACCGGCCGCGACGTGCGATACATCGGCGGCGGCACGCAGGCATGGGTCGCTGCCGGGCTGCCTGTGGAGGCGGGCGGTGACCGTGTCCTGACCGGTGACGATGACTACTGGTTCAGCCCTTATCAATACGCGGACGTCGCCAAACGCAACGCTGGCTTCGAGGAATACCTGGACTGGGAGGTCGGCCTCGTGGCGCAACTGGAGCGGGAAGGGGATATTGGGATTCGGCTGATTGCAGCCGCCTGACAGGCCGCGGAGACCGCATGCGATATGCGGTCTCAAGTTTCTGCTGAAAATGTCGTTAATGATCCACATTGCGTAAAGTTTCGTGGATCGTATGGTCGCCATCTCTTC
Organism: Cupriavidus sp.; assembly: GCA_036746135.1. Taxonomy (GTDB): domain Bacteria; phylum Pseudomonadota; class Gammaproteobacteria; order Burkholderiales; family Burkholderiaceae; genus Cupriavidus. The sequence goes on along the minus strand of DAIOET010000054.1, from coordinate 4,285 downwards.
CGTAAGTACCCAAGGAGTCGGCACGCGGGATGCCTTTGCCGTCCCGGCAGCCGACGCCAATGTTCAGACGCAGTCCCAGACGCCGTCCGCAACGACGGTCACGTTGGGGCAGACGACGCCCGCGCCGCCCAACTGGCCGACCTATTCGGTCAAGGATGCCGCGCCCACGCCGCTGTGGCAGCGCGCGGTGAACGATCCGATTTCCATCCGTATGGCCGGCAATATGTCCGCCTCCAAGCTTTCCGCGCGATTCGGCGGGCTTGGCGAGGCATTGCTCAGAGACCTTGCCGCCGGGAGTACGGGCTTTTCGCAATCGGTGATCCAGCTGCCGGCCGGCGAGCCTGCCGATGCCGTTGCGTCATCGAGCTTTCAGGCGCACTCCGCCAACGAGATCCAGTTGACCATCACCACGCGCAGTGGCGCCACGGTGGGTATCACGCTCGGCAGCGACGGCGATCGGCTGCGCGTACAGACATCGGTGAAGGACGGGCAGCTCAGCCAGGGAGAACTCGACGCGCTGGGCAAGCTCTCGGCATCGTTTCAAAAATCGGTCGACGCGCTGACGGAGGTGCCGCCGCGCGTGGATCTGAATGGCCTGATGCAGTACGACGCCACGCAGTTCGCATCGGTACACCTCCAGGCGAGCATTTCGCTGGGCAACAATCAGTCCCAGACACTCGACTTCCAGGCCGATGACCGGCAACGTTCGATGACGTCGATTGGCCCGACCGGCACCGTGAAACTTGCCGTCGACACGACAACGCCCGCGATTTTCGGCACGGCCGCGCAGCAGGCCAAGGCCATCAGCCAGTACCTGAAGCAGTTCGACGATGCGAAGGCGCGCGGTCAGGGGGACGCTGCGTTGATGTCGATGTTCAAGGATGCGTTCAGCGCCCTGCATAGCCAGTACAACACGGCCAGCGCGCAGCAGTCGCGCGTGACGTTCAGCACTGGCGATCACGGCATGCTGACTGGGTTGGCCGATTTCTCGGCGTCGATCTCGCAGACGGCAACGTCGCCCAATCCGTTGCGCTCGGACGAGCGCGACACGTTCGACTACGCTGTCTCGCAAACCACGCAGTTGCTGGGCCGTGGCCAGGCGGACCGGGGCGCAAAGCAGCAACAGCAGTCGAGCCTCGATGCCAGCTACCATCGGGCATTGTCAGCGGACACGACGCTGTTCCTGACGGAGAGCCCGTATTCCCAGAACTACTACTACGAGCAGATTCACGACAAGGCCAGCAGCGAATCCGAGTTCGCCTATCGCAAGGGTGAACTGGTGAAGGCTACGCTGACGCAATCGGCCGATCAGTCCCGGCATACGCAGAAATACGTGATGGGCCGTCTCGAACAGGACTCGACCACGCCGTCATCGAAATCCCACACGACCGATGTGCTGGCGCTGGTCAAGGCCGCTGAAAAGGCCAGTAACGCCGGCTTGCGGCGCAATGCCGAACTGCGCGACAACGTGCTGTCGAGCATGCATGACAAGATCCTGCTGGAGTCGAACCCCGCGCAGTTGATGGCATAGGCGGTGCGCCGGGGATATCCCGGCGCGGAAGTCGCTCAACGTCGGTCGTATCAGGCGATGGTCTTCAGGAACGCTTGCCGCAGGTCCGCAATCAGATCGTGCGGATCTTCCAGCCCGATGTGCAGACGGATGACGGGCGCGTTTTTGCCGTGTGCCTGCCAGCCGCGGGATGCATTGAGCCGGTCGGGCGGCGCCACCAGCGCCAAACTCTCGTAGCCGCCCCACGATGCGCCAATCGAGAACAGACGCAAGGCGTTGACGAACCGGCCGGCCGCCGCATGATCAGTGCCGTGCAGCGCGAACGAGACCAGGCCGCTGGCACCGCTGAAGTCGCGCTTCCAGAGTGCGTGACCGGGATCGGTCGGCAGGGCCGGGTAAAACGTGCGCGCTACCAGCGGCTGCTGCTGCAGCCATTGGGCGACCTCGGTGGCGTTGCGCTGATGCTGCGCGAGCCGCACCGGCAGCGTACGGATACCGCGCAATGCCAGATAGGCATCGTCGGCGCCGATCGTCAGGCCCAGTGCCTCGTGCGCGGTGGCAATGCGCGCCGCCAGTTCAGGACTATCGACGATCACGGCACCCTGCATCACGTCCGAATGGCCGGCGATGTATTTGGTCGCGGCCTGGACCGAGATATTCGCGCCAAGCTTTAGCGGTTGCAGGTACCAGCCACCGCTCCACGTATTGTCGACGGCAACGGGCACGCCTTTCGCCCGGGCGATAGCCGAGAGTGCGGGCAGGTCCAGCACATCGAATACCAGCGACCCCGGCGATTCCAGATAGACGAGCCGCGTCTCGGGGCGAATCAGCGCGTCGAGGTCGTCATGCGCCGGCGAAAAATACTCCACCTTCACCCCAAGGCGTTGCAGCAGCGTCTGATCTACCCGGCGCAGCGGCGCGTAGACGGTGTCCGATACCAGCGCGTGGTCGCCGGGGCTGAGCAGCGCCAGCAGCACGAGCGTGATGGCGGACAGCCCCGAAGGCGCCAGGAAAGCGCGGTGGCCACCTTCGAGCGTGCACAGCGCGTCTTCCAGCGCTTCATGCGTATCCAGGCCATGACGGCCGTAAGTGGCAACGCGCTCGCCGTCCGCGCGGCGATGGTGGCGGTCGGCCAGCGTCTCCACCGTGTCGAAACGAACGGTACTGGTGCGCACCACCGGGACGTTGACGGGGCCAATGCCATCGCGCAGGCGCGCGCCGCCCGCGTGTAGCAGCCGGGTATGGATGTCGTCGGCAGGGTTCTGGGTCATCGATGCTCAACCTTGTGTGGAAGGGACGAACGCCGCGTTGAATTCGGCGGGCAAGCGCGGAATGGCGCCCAGCGCACGGCGCAGGAATGCCCGGGTGCGCTCATGGGTCGGGTTGCCGAAGATCTGCTCGGGCGGGCCATGCTCGACGATGCGGCCGGCCTCGGTGAAATAGATGTGGTCGCTGATCTCGGCGGCAAAGCGCATTTCGTGCGTGACCAGCACGCAGGTCATGCCATCCTCGACCAGTTCGCGGATGACGGTCAGCACTTCGCCCACGGTCTCCGGATCGAGTGCCGATGTGACTTCATCGAACAGAATCAGCTCGGGCCGCATGGCCAGTGCGCGGGCGATGGCCACGCGCTGTTGCTGTCCGCCCGACAACTCGCCAGGGTAGGCGTGGGCCTTGTCGGATAGCCGCACCTTGCCCAGCAGCGCATGGGCCTCCTGCTCGGCTTCACGCCGGCTGCGTCCGATCACGCGCGTCGGGGCAATGACCAGATTCTCCAGCACGGTCAGGTGCGGAAACAGGTTGTACTGCTGAAACACAAAGCCCACGCGCTTGCGCAACGCGATCAGCTCATCTTCGGTGCGCAACGCTTCCACCGCCGTGTCGCCCACGCGGATGCGGCCCTGTTGCGGCCGCAAAAGCCCGGTGATGCATCGCAGGATCGTGCTCTTGCCTGAGCCCGACGGGCCGATGATGGTCACGGCCTCGCCGCGCCGGACTTCGACGTCGATGCCTTTGAGCACGGCGTTGTCGCCAAAGGTCAGATGCACATCGTGCAGGGCCACGAGCGGTGCGGCGGTCACGGGCGCCTGGGGGTGACGCAGGAATGAATCAGTGGCGTTCATGGCGACGCTCCAGCGCACGCGTGGCGCGCGCAATCGGATAGCAGTATGCGAAAAACAGGGCCAGCAGCGTGAAATAGACCAGCACCGTGAAGTCGGTGCGGGCCACGGTGTTGCTGGCCACCTGAGCGGTGTCGACCACATCGTGCACGCCTACTAGCGAGGCCAGCGACGTGCTCATGGTGATGCTCGCGTAGAGGTTCATCCACGGCGGCAGCATGCGGCGCACGCACTGCGGCAGCACGATAAGGCGAAAGATCTGGCGCCGCCGGAATGCCAGAGACTGGGCGGCCTCCCACTGCGCGCTCGGGATCGACTGGATCGCACCCCGGAAAATCTCGGCCACGTTGGCGCTGGCAGGCAGCGCCAGCCCGAGCACGACCTTGATCCAATCGGGGAACGGCACGGTCCAGTGCGCAATGTGCAGCTCGAACGGGAACACATAGGTGGTGAAGTACACCAGTACAAGGATGGGCGCGTTGCGGAACGCCTGCACCCAGAGGCGTGCCAGATGGCGGACCCAATTCCGGGTCGACAGCGATAGCGCGCCGACGACAAGCCCCGCCAGTGTGCCGAGCGTCATCGACAGAATGCTGATCTCGATGTTGGCCCACATGCCGCGCAGCAGGGCGGGCGACCACGTCCACAGGTTGCG